>NZ_QUJI01000004.1:71478-230094 GCF_003480545.1 Clostridium sp. AM29-11AC | reverse complement strand
TATCGAATTCTTATCTGGAAGGTTTCATTCCCATAGACACAGAATATTTTACAGCCTCGGTATGCCCGTTTGGATGCGCTGGATTGGACGGTTGGTGGCTCCTATCTTTATCTTTTGTAGTGTTTGGAGCTTTACATATACGAGAGACAGAAAAAAATATTTATTTAGACTCTACATTGCCGGAGTTATCATGTCTCTTATTCAATGGAAATTGTATATTCCCAATAATTTTTTTCGGTCGCTGTTCAGCTTGATGGTTATATTATATCTGTTTGAGTGCTATCAGAAGAAATTAGAGTTTGGAAAGAAACTTGTTTTTTATTTATGCTGGCAGATCGGAACGATTGGAATATGCATCATTCTTTTATCGTGCTTATGCTTACCCGAATCGTTTATTGTGTATGTTCTGGCAGCAGTTATGGGAACTATTTTTAATTTGGAAGGCGGCTTGATTTATGTTTTTCTAGGTGTGCTGTTTTGGCTATTCAGAAATCAAAAAATTAAACTAGCAGCGAGCTTTTGTATATTTGATGTGTTCCTATTTGGTCTGACCACAACTTCCATAATTTCGCTGTCACTTGGATGGTTGCGCTTTCATTTTCCAATATTGACTGCCCCTCTAGAGGGTTTACGGTATCTGTTAGATACGGTTATCGGGCTTCCGCCTGCTGAATTGGGCGGATCTATTTGGCTGCAGAATTATGAATGGATGATGATTGGGAGTTTGCCATTTTTGCTTATGTATAACAAAAATAAGGGGAAATCAAAAAAATGGTTTTTTTATATCATATATCCCGTGCATATTGTTGCTTTATGGTATATCAGAAATTATTTCTTATAGAGTGGAGGAAGTTCTATGAAAAAAATATCTTTATTTTTGCTGATATTTTGTATGGTATTTTTAGGCGCGTGCCAAAATGGGGATTCTTCAAGTAAATCGAGTACAGAGACCGAGGTCAATTCTTCAGATACAGTTGTTGAGATAAATGAAAAGGATGTGTATGAAAAAGGATACGATCTGCCTGTGGATGAAAAAGCGGGGGAACTGGCAAAAGAAGAATGTAAAGAAATTATGGAAATGATTGAAGATATTTATATAAATGCGGATAAAGGAATCGCTTCTAATGTAGTGCTTTCAGACGAAACCATACTTCAAATGAAAGAAATAATTATGGAAACTGGAAATCCTATAACTAGTCCAGAACCTTATGCGGTAATGGAGAATTATAAGAAGCTAGAGGATTTCCTATATGCCTGTATGAACGGTGAAAAGGGTTCTGCGGTCGTCTATGAGTTAAATTACAGCGGTAGCGTTAGTAGAAAAGAATATATTTTTGATGGGACAGATATGTATCTTTTGGCTACTGGAGGAATTTGGAATCGGAATAATCAGCCATCAATTTCCTATGTTTCTTATACTAGAATCAAACAGTGGGAATACACAGAAAAGGGATGGTTTTGTTACGAACTCTGTGTTCCAGAGTATCCAGAGGTAACAGAAATGGTAGACGGGAGTTATCTAATTAGAGTGAAGCCGATGGCAGAAGAACAGAGAGAAATGTCTGAAAGATGTGTACAGGGGTTAGGGTATCGAGGAAATAATCTTTTATGCTCAAATTGGGATGCAACACATATGGAAGAATTAGATTTCAATGGATTGTATGAATACCTATATACAATGAAATATGGAGAAAGATTCAATGCAGAGGACTATCCAAATGGAATTCCCAGGGATACGTTTGAAGACTTGATTATGGAGTATCTCCCGATAACGGAAGATCAGATCCGGGAATATGGAGTGTTTGATGAGGAAAGTCAGACTTATCCTTGGGCGAGACTTGGGTGTATGAATTATTCACCAACATTTTTTGGAACTTCTTTGCCGGAAGTTATTGATATTAGGGAAAATGAAGATGGTACAGTGACGTTGACGGTAGAAGCTGTATGTGAAATGGTTATCTGTAATGATGCAGTTATTACTCACGAACTTACAGTACGTTTTTTTGAGGGTGGGATTTTTCAGTACTTGGGAAACAAAATTTTGAATGATGGCATTGAAGATATACCAGACTATCAATACCGGATACGCGAAGAATAATTGGCTTCAATTTGGGAAAATGATTTGATATATGCAGCGTTTTGTGGTAATCTTACAAATGTAAGAAAATGACCTGGAAGATTATTATTCTGCTGAACGGAAAAATGAATGGTCATATATAGTTGCACCAGAAAAGAACTAGATCATTGAATTGGTAGAGCATAGCAGGATAAGTTTTTCAGAAAAGGTAATCGATGATAGATACCATATTGTTTATTCATGGCGAGATAGGCCAGATTTATTAGAAGAACAAGATTTTTGGGGACATTAAATTGAGATAGGATAACGGATGTGCAGAAAAGTGGGATTTTGTAGAAGAACGGAGGAAATACAATATGTTAGACAAAAGATCAGAAGATCAGATTCAACGCGCTTATGACCGCCAGAAGAAAGGAAGAACAAAAGGATTTTTAGTCCTTCTGGTTGTCTATATTTTAATGATAGGAATTGTCAGCCTTTTTTCAGGGAATCCAATACCCCATAAGGAAACCCTTTTGTTCTTTTCTATATGGGATTATGGTTGGATATATACATATCCGTATTTGGTGGTGCTTTGTGGCGTGGTCGGCTTAGCTTTTTCGTTAATATGGATATACTATATAATTCTGAGAGACCTTATCAAAATTGATGAAATTGTTCTGCAACAGTGTGATGTTGAAATGTATCTGGAGACAATGAGATACGGGGTATCCTATGGAAAGAAGTTGAAATTCAGGGGCTTTCAGAAATTACTTTTTATGTTGTTGCAGCAAAGGTTATCAACGGCACTGATTTCAAATGCAAAATTGGAGGAATGCAGACAATTTTTAACTGAGGAATGGATAGGAAAAAAGAATAGTAGTTTATATAAGCTGGCAATTATGAATTTGGATCTTGTCGAGGCGTATTACCATTTAGACACTGATAAATATAACAGTCTGTTCCAAAAGGCGGCTCCTGCATTCAAAAAGCATAAATTATTTGTTGCAGAGCAGATGTTTCTGGAACAAAAATATGAGCAGACAGCAGCTTTTTTAGGAACGTATAAAGGGAAGAATCCTTACAATGAAGTACAGCGTCAGTATTTGCTGGGTGAATGTTTTGATAAAACCGGAAATAAGCAAATGGCAGAAGAATGTATGCGTCATGTATCTACACATGGAAATACAATGCCATGTAAAAAGAAAGCGCAGGAATGGATCTTAAGTAATATTCCAAAAAGAATTGAAAGCAGTATTACAAATTAAAAGACGAAAAATATTTCCGCAAAGATTTAAATTGGATAGGGAAATTAAACATAATTTCCCAGTGGAACAAGGGGAGAATTCCAATGAGTAAACATGAACTGATAGGCGAGAGATGTAAAAAATATTGGGGCGTTATTCCTATTGTAGTATTTTTTCTGGTAAGGATTATTGTTAGTTTGATAGAAGTTTCCACTGATTCAGCATTACGAAATATTCCACAGATGCTATTGTCCTGGTTTGGAGGAATATCAATTGCGATACTGGTCTTTTGGATAGGAAGAAGTCTTTTTTGGAAGAACAAAGAACAGATTCCAAGAGGGATTCGAATATTACGAGCCACATTTTGCGTAATATATTGTGGGGGAATTATAGTAGCAATTGGAATAGGCTTTTTAAGTAGTGTGTTCTTTTACAGCCCTGAGCATATTGTGGAGCAAAATGGAACCCGTATGGTAGCCAGTGTACATAGCTTTCTGCAAGAGACAGTTTATTATTATGAGTACAAAAACGTTTTGTTCCGTGGAACGGAACAGATAGGATGGAAAGATTATGGAAATGGTGGCGGAGATCCATTTCAGCAGGAAAAAGAGCCACAGCATTCATTTTTAAAATAGATTGATAAAGGGAGGTTTTACAAATAGAAAAAAGAGTGATAAGAAAACGCATCTTAGTATTTATATTTGGTATACTTATCGTTGCCTCGATAATTTTCTTTGTTGGAGAGAAAGTGCTGGATGATGGCTGGTATTATATCCCAGAAAGAGCAATTCGAATTGCCTTAATCTTATGTGTTCTTTGGCAATGTATGTTAATTGTGGGCGTATGCTTATTACAAAAGCAATTAAAGATCCATTTAAGTGGTTGGATCAAAAATGTGACAAGAGTGATAAGTGTTGTAGTGACGATTTCCCTCATATTACTCTTTGCGTGGAATTGGATTTTATATAACCTTAAATTTGATATAAAAGTGGAACAATATGATGAACATATAGCCCTTTATGTAAAAAATACTTTTGTGGCAGATGAATAGTATTTTTATCATATCTTATATATCCCTTCATAAGCCTTCAAACCTTGATATTTCGGGCTTTCCGGCGCTTTTTTCAAATTTTGTGTTTTGCCCCAAACCTACGCTATTCTTTGTAAATCTACGCGAATTCACGGGCAAATGGTGTAGTAAGTGGTGTAGTAACTCGGTGCATTTTCAACCTGATTTTCTCCGCTTTTCCGGCGTGCCCATTTCTTTGAAATCAATGATTTTCGCCATCTGCTCCGCCGCCCGGTCATAGCTGGCGTGGGTGTAGACATTCAGTGTTACTCCCACATCAGAGTGTCCCATCACATACTGCAAGGTCTTTATATCCATACCGGCGTTTGCCATATTCGTACAGAAGGTATGGCGGAACACATGGGGCGTGATATGCGGCAGCGGCTTGTCCGGGTACAACTTCTTATACTTTTTCATCGCCCAGCGCATTTCATTTTCTATGTGTAATGCTACCTTGGGCTTGTCGTCCTTATCCAGCAGCAGAAAGCCGCTGTACCCGTCTACAATGATTTCCGTCTTTATCTTCTTGCGGCGTTCAAGGATATTGTTCAAACTTTGATAGACTTCCTCTGTCATCGGAATAAAACGGCAGCCGCACTCCGTCTTTGTTTTCTCGACGTAATACTTTCCGCCCCGTTCCCGGACAAGCTGATGATCTACCCGGATTCGCCGGTTCTCAAAATCCAAATCACTTTTTGTAAGGCCGCAAAACTCACTGACACGCATTCCCGTTCCCAGCAGCACGACAAATTCATCATAATACTTGGTGTAGGTTTCGTCCTCCCGGATAAAGCCCATCCAAATCTCCTGCTGTTCCTCCGTCAAGGCAATCCGTTTCTGTGAGTCATTGGGAACCACGTCCACTAATTTGAAATCAAAGGGATTTCGGCGGATAATATCCTCGTTGTATGCCATCTGAAAAGCGGGTTTCACAACGCCCCTGACGCTGGTAATGGTGCTGTACCCTTTCCCGTCACTGTGGAGCTTCATAATCCACTTTTGCGCGTCTGATACCTTAATATCCCTTATCTGCCGGTAGCCAAAATCTTCTTTCTTTATCAGGTTCAGAACAAAATTGTAACCGACTTTGGTATTGTAGCGCACGCCCTGTTTCAAACTGATATAACGCTCCACAAGGGCAATCACAGTTACTTTTCCAGCGGCATAGTCAATCCCTTCATCAAGCTGCTTCTGGATTTCTTTTTCCTTTTCCCGCAGTTCCTTCAAATCAGAGGAATAGACGGTCTGCCGTTTGCCTCGAATGTCTGTATAGCGGTACTGATAAATCAGGTCTTTTCTCTGGCTCTCTCCTGTCCGCAGGATTCTTCCTTTATGGTCTTTGCGTTTCTCGGACATTGTCAAACTCCTTTCCGTGATGGAAAGAGCCTTGATATGACATAACTATTGTATCATATCAAGGCCGCCTTTTACATCACAAATTTCAGATAGAATAAGCCTGTTCAATGTACTGGTCGAACAGGCGGCGTTTAATCAAGCGTTTATTTCCTACCCATAAAACGAACCGACAATTCTGGTCGTTTGTCAGGTCACGCAATTTATTGATACCAATTCCAGAATAAGCCGCAGCTTCTTCCAGACTTAGATTACTCTTCTCCCAAATAGGGACTTCTTTCATAGGCAGTTACCTCCATAACTATCGTTGTCGCAGCAGTCGCCAAATGGATATGCAAGCATATCCGCTTGGCTCGTTGCCTGCGCAAATGAAATAAGCCAGACAGGAGAGGGTCGGCAACGAAGTCCGGCAACGGGCTTCAAAAAACCTCGAAAACAATCTCTGTCTGGCGGGTTACTGTTTATTTACTTTTTCTTTTATTTTTCTGTTGCTTTGGTTGTCAGAGGGGAGAAAAGCCCGCAGTTACGGGCTTTTTCCCGGCAACCGGCTCGGCAACGGGATAGCAACGGGGTCGGCAACCGGCTGTGGTTTCCCCGGATTTTTCAGAAGGGAAGTTCCATCTGCTCGGTCACTTCCACAAATCCGTCCGGCGTTTTTTCACGCCCGTTGTCAGCGCCCGTTGCCGGGGCTTCCCGTTCCCAGCCCTTTTGCCTGCCGTATCCTTCAAATATCCGGGGATTGGAGAAATACTTCCATCCCGTGATACAGTGGTTCATGATGTCGTTGACTTCCCGGATTTCCCATTGCTTCGGCTCGTCAAAGGGATGGTTCAGGGCTTCCTTAAAAAGCTGCTTGGAGCATACGGCGCTGCCGGTGTAGCGGTCAAGGTATGCCTGTATCATCCCGGCCTTGGTGTCCTCCGGCATGAAATCCCGCTGGTGTTCTTTGAGGTACTGTATCATTTCGGGTGTAAAAGACAGCTTAAAATCGCCGCTTTTGTAGGTCGTCATGGCTTCCGCCCATACCTGTTCGATATAGGCTCTGGAAGCGGCTTCATCGTCCAAAATGTGTACCTCGGCCTGTTCGGGGTAGACCATGACCGGCAGGAAGCGCCGGTTCCCGGAACGGTCAAGGGGCAGGAAGTCCAGCGCATTGGAAGTCCCGCCAAACACGCATTGCCGCAGCCTGTCCTCCGGGTGGGTTTCGTAGGGGATTTTATAGACCTCCTTCTGGCGGCTTAAAAATGACTTGATTTCCTCTATGCTCTTGGCGTTGGCAGTGGCAATCATCTCCGACATTTCAATTATCCAGTGGCCTTGTAACTTCCGGTACACGTTATCATCGTCCAGCTTCCGCAAATCATCGGAAAACCACTCGTCCTTTACGGCCAGCAGCCGGAAGAAGGTGGATTTCCCGGCTCCCTGACCGCCTACCAGACAGAGCATGACCTCAAACTTACAGCCGGGGCTGAAAGCCCGGTGGATGGCTCCCAGCAGGAACAGCCGCAGGGAATGGTAAGTGAAGTTGTCCGTGTCGGCTCCCAGAAAGTGCCGCAGGCAGTAGCGGATACGCTCTTTCCCGTCCCAGACAAGGCCGCTCAGATAGTCCCGGATGGGATGGTAGCTGTTGGCGTCTGCGGCCAGATCGGCGGCGTCTGCTATCTTTTTCTCGCTGGTCAGGCCGTAGGTATCTTCCAGATACAGCCGGATATATTTCATATCCGTGTCGGTCATGGCCTTACTGCCGGTTCTGCGTTTCCTGCCGATGGGCTTTAGAAGGTCAATGCGCTCGGTCAGGAGATTTTTCGCAACCGCCCCGGAAAGGATGGGGTCATACTGGAACACGGTCAGGCAGTTGTGGATACTGTTCCGCACGCCGCCTTTCTCGGTGCTTTCCAGCATGGCTTTTACTTCAGGGGCGCTCCGGGGCGGTGGTGCGGCTTCGATGGTGTCCGTCACGGCCTGCCGCAGTTCGGGCGGCAAGGTCTGCCATTCTCCGCTCAAGGTTCCTCACTTCCTTTCCGTAGCTGGCAATCAGGGCAGCCCGTTCCCCTATGTCGGAGAACAGCAGCACATCCAGCAGATATTCCACATGGGATTGTTTCTGCAAGGCTTCCACGAAAAGCGGGTGCCATTCCTCGTCCGGCGTCTTGGGGGCATAGTCCCGCTTCCAGCGGCGCAGCAGATTGTGATAGTCAGACAATACCCGGAAACAGTGGCGCTCCATGCGCCGGAATTGCTGCTCCGGGCTTTCCTGCCGGGGCTGGGGGCAGCGGCTCCTGCTTGGCGGCTCCTTATCCTCATAGGGGATAGAGAAGTCCTGCGCCAGCATGAGGGCGGCTTCCTTGGGGCTGACGTTTTCCAGACGGGAAACAAAGTCAATCACATCCCCGTCTGCCTGACAGCCGAAGCAATGGAAGCGCCGGTCAACCTTCATGCTGGGGTTTTTATCGTCATGGAAGGGGCAGACGCACATCCCGTTTCTTCCTACCCGGATACCGTAATGCTCGGCGGCCTGCCGGGTGGTAACAGACTGCTTCACGGCTTCAAATACGTTCAATAGGCAAATCCTCCTGAAAATAAGAAAAGCGCCTGTCATTCTCACGGGGAAAATGGCAAGCGCCTGATTGGTTAAAGTTCCATATCCTGTTTTTGCTGGCGGCGGGGCGTCTGGCGTTTCTCTGCCTGTTCCTCCCGGATACGCTGCTCCCGGCCTTTGACCGCCTGCTGGATGGACGGTTTCTTTCCCGGCTCTGCGGTCTGGCGGTACTGCTCGGATGGCAAAACCTGATTGAGCCAGTGGCGCACATCCCGCAAAATCTTCACATCCTCCTGTACGGCAGTCAGTGCTTCCGTCTTGGAAGCAATATTCTCTGAAAGCTGTGCCTGTTCCCCGGCCAGCTTCTTCGTGCTGTACTTCGCCCCATCAAGGTGAACCTTGAAATACCGCAGGGCAGCGTTGTAGGCGTCCAGTTCCTCCTTATGGTCGGCGGCAAATTTCTCCTTGGGTTTCTTCCAGCGGATAGCAGCATATTTCGCATGAACCGGCTTGTTTGCTTCAAAGTTCCCGATATGGAAAAGCAGCCGGTCAATCTCTTTTACACGTTTCTCCATCGGCCTGATTTCCTCACGGATGGAAACGGCCTGTGCGCTGGCTTCATCCAGATAGGCGTCAAGACTCTCCACGGTGGAAATCTCTTTCTGCCGCAGGAAGTCAAGGGCTTCCATGACCTTGTTGAAATCGCCAACGGTTCCCTTTAGCTTCCCCTTGGAAGTCCAGCCGGTACGTTCCTCGCTCCGTTTATCCAGATACCGGGAAAGCAGTTCGGGGATGGTCGGCTCCTTTGCCTGCTCCAGCGCTTCCAGCAGCGCCGCCTTTTTCTCTTTCAGGCCGGACAGCCAGCCCTTTAAGCTGCGTACCATCTGCCGGATAGACTGCATGAGGGAATTGGCGGCTTTGATGTCCCGGTTCAGGTTTCCGATGTTGGTCTGTATGCCTTTCTTCTCCAACTGGCTGACCGCTGGCCCCATGTGGACGGTGGGGATTTTATCAATCCCCTGTCGGGCATAGGAGCGAAGGTCAAGGCGCTCCGGGCTGCCGATGGCTTCCAGATAGCGGTTCGCCGTATCAGACCATCCCTGCCGCCATATCTCGGCGTACTTTTGGTCGTTCCAGTCCACGGTGTCCTCCTTGTGGCTTTTCCATCTGCCGGACGCAAGCCGGATACGCTCGCCGTTCTCGTCAAGGTCGTAGACCTTCCGGCTCTTAGGGAGCCATTTCCCGGTTTCGTCCATTGCCCGCATGGTAAGCAGGATGTGGGCGTGGGGATTTCCGTCCCCCTTGTCATGGATGGCAAAGTCGGCAATCATGCCCTTGGAAACAAAAAACTCCCGGCAGTAGTCCCGGATAAGGTCGGCGTACTGTTCTGGGGGAAGTTCCCTCGGAATGGCAAGCACGAACCTCCGGGCAAGCTGGGAGTTCCATTGTTTTTCTATGGCTTCGGCGGCGTTCCACAAGGTATTCCGGTCTGCGTACTCCGGCGGGGCATGGGGCGGCAGCATGATTTCGGTGTGGACGATTTCGCTTTTATGGGAATAGTATTTCTGTTTCTGGTCGTATTCGGAAAACAGCCGTTCCCCGCTCTGATAGGCGGCAGACGCAACGGCTGACTGGCGCTTGCTGCGCTGGATGATTTTCACGTCAAAATGCGGGCATGGCAAGTAGTGTCCTCCTTTCTCCCGGCGTCCGGGCAAAAAAAGAGCAGGGAACCTGTTTCAAGATTTCCTGCTCGGTGGTGCCGCCGGTGGCGGCTGGTATTCAGTTTTGAAAGTTCGGGTCAGGGTGGCCCGATAAATTAGGATTTGTATGTGCTTTACAATAACCAATTTAGTGGATTTAGTAATTCAACGAAAAAATGTAGAAAAGTATCACGAAATCTTTCTTTGGCATATGTTTTCCCTTTTCTTAGACTGAAAAGAGCCCGAACAAATGAGATCAGTGTAATCATAGGAATATATAGCACTAATACCAAGATTATAATCCAAAATACTTCCACAGATTTTCTCCCTACCAAACTTAGAATTACTTTTTTCTTTTAAATGGAGCAATAAACAGTATTATCATTATAATAACATATATCCCATAGAGAATATATGTAATGATATTGCTCCAAGGGAAACTTGCCTGGGGGTTATTTAAAGCAACAACAAAAAAGATAATAGCAATTATCAGCATAATAACAGCAACAATTCTAGAAGATTTTTTTGTCATAAGATTACTCCTTTCAAATTACTGTTGTAAATTCAACAAATTGGTTATAGTTCACAATAGCTTATTATTGCAAAGCTTCGTTATTTAGTCCAACGGAGATAATTCCATTTTCCGTATATCATCTATCTTAACTATTGCTACATTTGGACTATCTATAAGACTTATTAATATCGCTTCGTCTTCATAAAAATCGTCATTGTATAGCCCTTCAAGAGTAGTTCCGTCTATGAGCGTCACTACCACAATATGCTCATATAATTGTCTGTATCTTTTGTGGAATTGCTCAGCTTTAAAAAATTTATCCATCGCAATTACCTTTCAATATTTCATAAAACACTTCTATCACTTCCCATTATCTACTCTACAACTTAGGATTTGTCGCTCTGTTCAACTTCACAACAAATGGAAGTTGGCAATTTAAGTTTCGTCTAAATATATTTCTACTTTGATATATTCTTTATTTTTTGCATAAGCAAAAACTTCTGTTTTTCTAATGTAGTCAAATATATTTTCGCTTAAATCTTCGTTCCATGTTGCTTCACTAAATATTTTATTTTCACTGGTAGGCTTGTATAAAATATCTACATGGAGTTGGAAAAATTCATCATCATTTGAAAATTGCCTAACTAACGAAATTTCAAACACTGGTTCGGATGCAAAAGTAGTAAATGTTCCAGTTTCAAATAAAATCATATCTTCTTCGAGTGGTATACTGCACATCTTCTCAAATACATCTACAATCTCTTCCAGTGGCGTTTTATCAGTAATTTTATCCTTCAAGAATTTAATTAAACTGTCCATTGATTTCCCTCCTCCAAATTCCAATTTAACTATCTAATCCTCAAAAACCATTGATTTTTCAAGGCTTCACGCCTGTTTTTCATTCAAACCTTATCTGTTTGCCCTTGTTTTTGCCCTTACGAGCCGAAACAAGGGCAACTTTTTATTCCCCGCCGACCACCTTATCCAGCAGCCTTGCGGAAGTGCGCTTCGCTTCCCTTGTAGAGTGAGCGTAGATGTTCATTGTGGTACTGACATCGGAGTGTCCGAGAAGTTCCTGCACATCTTTCGGCTTTGCGCCGCCGGAAAGCAGATTGCTTGTGTAGGTGTGACGGAGCGTGTGGAAATGGAAATCTTCAAGCCCTTTCACTTTCTTCTTTGCCGCCCTGCACATAATCCCTACCGTACTCGGCGCTTCATACGCCCCGTCTGCTCTCAGGCAGACAAAGGAGATTTCCTTGTAATCCTCCGGGACTTCCTCTGTCCTTTGCAGGCTGTAAACCTCATAATAGGTGCGCCCTTTTTCCTTTACTTCTTTGTAGTAGTTCAGGTGATAAAACTCCCCGTAGCGGAAACGGTTTTTGCGCTGTTCTGTTCTCGCCGCCCGCAGGATTGCCGCCAGCGTGTCGCAGAAATCAACGGTGCGGACTTTGCTCCGTTTTGTCGTTCCCACTTCGGTTGTGTGCCTTGTTCCGTTATAGCGCATGCTTCGGCGTACCGTGAGATATTGTTCCTCAAGGTTAATATCCTGCCAAGTCAAGCCGCATACTTCCCCGATACGAAGCCCCGTGTAGTACGCTATCTGCACAGGCAGCAAGGCGGGATTATCTTTTGCCTTGAGAAATTCCTCCAGCTTTTGGAACTGTTCATGGGTGATAGTAGGAATACTGGAAGTATCTTCCTCACTGTCCGAGAAAATATCCGTTTCCTGCTTCCTGCCCCTCAGCTTCACATACTGCATAGGGTTAAAGGTAATCAGTTTTTTCGGGAAAACCGCAAAGCGGAAGGAATTTTGCAACACCGCCGAGAACAGGAGCATATATCCTTTGCTCATGGGCTTTGAAGTTGTCCCGTCCGGGTTTGTCCCACCGTAGCTCAGAAAATCAATAAATGCCTGCAAATGGTCGGCGGTCACGGTTTTCAGCTTGCGTTTGCCAATGGGATATTGCTTGATACGGTTGACCGTTCCCTGATAGGACATGACCGTCCCGTTGCTTAAGTTGCCGGGTTTCAGTTCTTCCTCTACCCACATATCCAGCATATCGCCTACCGTGATGTTTTCCGCTTTCCCGACAAACTGCTTTTCCTCGTAGTCCGCTATCGCTTTGCGGAGCATGGCTTCTGTTTCTGCCTTGCTCTCTGTGCCTGCAAACTCTTTCTGCACTTTTCTGCCGCTTTCATCTTCAATGTAAAAGCGTCCGTACCACTTTTTGCCTTTCTTTCTTACAGAACCTTTTGCCATAGATAAAAAACTCCTTTCTATCCGTGGCAATCGGGACTGTGACATATGGTGTGCGTAAAGTAATTGTGTCACTTCTGCCAGTGGAAGTCAACTGGCGTCTTTACTTGTCAAGGTGCCACGGAATTTTCTTTTTCGGAAAGCCTTTCTTCGGCTTCCTCCACTATCCCGAAAAGTGCGCCCATCGACATTCTTGTGCGCCCCTCATCGTGGATATGTAAAATCCCGTCTAAAAACCGTTTCATATCCTCAATCGGTACTTCCATCTTCTTGCGGTATACCTGTTCCATGATTGCCCCGGACTCTATGGCGTACCGCCCAAGAGACTCTTTCAGCCCTTTGTCCTCCGCCACACGGTCAACTTCCTCCATAGCGTCAGCAAAGTAGTAGGTCATAACCGTATACAGGTCAACCATCTTGCCGAGAAATGTCGTGAGAAGCTGCTGGTGCGGCTCGCCCTTTACCGTATGGGAAACTGTGTCCAGATACTTCTTGATGTGTTCATCAATATCCCGCTGGCAGAGAGTATAGGTGTCATATTCCTTATCATCGGAAAGACCTGTCAGCCATTCGGGAGTTGTGAGCAACGCTTCCGCAAGACCGTTAATAACCATTGTGCGCTTCGGATCAACTCCGTCCGCTTCGTACCGCTGAATGGTGGATTTGTTCACGCCCACACGCCTGCCGAGTTCCGGCATGGTAATGTTTAACTCTGTGCGGCGTTCCTTAATCCGCCCACCGACCTGTTTTGCGGTGAATGTGGTTTCTTTTTTCAAGGTGTTCACCTCCTGACTAGTATCAGTATAACACGCCGATACTTATTTTGCAACCTTTATCTCGGTAAAAGTTGTAAATAAACTATGAATAGTTGCAAAATAGGTTGACAAGAGATGGCAGAATAAGTATAATGATAAAACAGTAGTTGCAAAATGAGTATTTTAAAAAGGAGGTTGATAGAATGAGCGCAGTCAAAATGGGACTTACCATAGAGGAAGCCGCAGAATGTACGGGTATCGGCAGGAATACCATGCGGAAGCTGGTGGAATGGGGAAAGCTGCCCGTCCTCAAAGTGGGGCGCAAGACCATTATCCGCAGGGACACGCTGGAACGGTTTCTGACGGTCAATCAGGGAAGAAATCTTCTGAAGCCCGACGATGTCCGCAGAGTGGAATGACCATCCATTCTCTTTTCGGAAAGTAACCCTAAGCCCTCGGCGTTTGAGAGCGAAATACACCCCTCGCACAAATCTTCGATTTGTACTCTGGGTATTTCGCCCTTGCAGGGGGCTTCCGTATCAACCGCCTGCGGCGTCTGATACGGGGCTGTCACCGCTGCCGCAGCGACAGCCGCAACCGTAAACGGTTGCAAAAAAGGACGCACCTTGACAACAGAAAACGGAGATGATGTATGCCGAGACACAGTTTTATCCAGATGTCAAAGCTGCCCAATGTCAAAGGGCGAATATCATATATTACAAGCCATGCAAGGCAGGAAAATCTCTATGCCACCTACCGCACCGCTGATAGTCAATTTTGGAGTAACCTTGCAAGAGAAAGCCAGCAGGAGTTTCAGCGCAGCGGCACAGAGGGCAAATGTATCGAAGCAAGGGAACTGATTATCGCCTTGCCCGAGGTCTATACGCAATACGAGCCGCAGCAGGTACTCACGGACTTTACAGAGGAGTTCCGCAGGCGGTACGGTGTGGAGTGCGTGTCCGCCCTCCACCATAACAAGCGCAAGACAAACTATCATATCCATCTGATTTTCAGCGAGAGGCGGCTGCTCCCCGAACCTGATGTGAAGATTGCTTCCCGCAGCGTGTTCTTTGACGAAACTGGAAAGCGTGTCCGCACCAAAAAGGAAATTACGGGGGAGGACGGGCAGATACGGAAAGGCTGTACCGTCATCAAAAAAGGCGAGGTATACGAAAGCCATCTGTTTACTACCAAAGATACACGCTTTAAGGGAGAGCCTTTTCTCCGAGAGATAAAAGAAGTGTATACGGAACTTATCAACCGCCATATCTCTGATCCTGAGCAGCACTTAAAGGTGTTTGATAAAAACAGCGTCTATCTGCCGACCAAGAAAATCGGCAAGAACAATCCCAAAGCGGACGAAATCAAAGCCGACAATGCCGCAAGACAGGAATGGAACAGGACAGCGGATATGGCGTTATTATCGGGTATCTCCGAAGCGAAGATTTTAGAGGTCAAGCGGACAGAGATACACGAAAAGGCGAGCCAGTCTATCAAAAGCAAGGGCTGGCTTCCGGGTCTGTTCCGCAGTATCGTAAACAAGGCAAAAGACTTCCTGCAAAACCTAATCCGTGAACACGCTATGCCGCCTAAGCCTGTCCTTGAAATAGATATGGCAGAGTTCCGCACCATGCAAAAGCTGATGATAAAGGCGCAGGATAAGGCGAAAGAAATCCGGCATTTGCAGGATACGGTACTTCCGAAACTGAAACAGCAACTTGCCGATACAAAAGGGATTTTCAAGGGTAAGGAGCGCAAGGCGCTCACAGAGCAGATACAGCGGACAGAAAAGAAAATCGCTGAAAAGCTGGATAAACTGCCCGATGTTCTGAAAGAGGACGGTTATCCCGATGTGCAGGCGTTCATGGCAACCTACCGCAAGGCGGAGGCTGTCGTGGAGCAGTACAATCGTGACCTTGCCGCATGGGAGCGGCAGGTCAGGGAAAAACAGAAACCCGCCCAAAAAGAGCAGGCAAAGCCGCCTGAACGGGAGAGCCTATTGAAACGCCTGCGCCAGCTTCAGGCGGAGGGCAAGCAGAGAAACCAGCCGAGACAGAGAAAGAAATCCTTTGACAGAGACAGCCGATAGGCACAAAAAACCGCCGCTATGGTATTACCCATGCGGCGGCATACATAAAAATCTTATTTGTGTTCTGCAAGTGTGACTTTCATATCCTGAGCATTGATGATTGTTTCCTTTTTGCACTTCGGACAGTAGAGGGGGAAGTTTCTTAATTCTGTATCTTCCCGTATCATTGTACGAGTTTTATTGCCGCAGATAGGGCATAATATCCATTCTGTAGCTTTCATGTTACTTTTCTAATTTCAAGTCTTTTATTTTTTGAGATATTCTCTCAATGACCTGTATAAAACATTCATCACTTTTGCCCGTCGGATCGGGAAGTCCCCAATTATCATCAAACGCTCTACCGATATAGGGACAACCGACATCACACCCCATTGAAATCGCAATATCGGGCGTAGGGATTTTATCAATCGTCTTGCTATACTGGCTTTGCTCCATATCTATCCCATAAAGCTGTTTCATAAGCCGCACAGCGTCCTGATTGATTTGTGATTTTGTTTCTGTTCCGGCAGAATAGAAATCAAACTTATCTCCCGCCAAATGTTTTCCAAGTGCTTCTGCAATCTGACTGCGGCAGGAGTTATGCACACAAATAAAGGCTACCTTTTTCTTATCCATCGTTAAAACCCCAGCTTGTGCAGCAGAGCAACCACATCAGCAGCTTTCAAAACCTTACCCATAGCAACAACCTTTTCGTTGACAACAAGGGCAGGCATACTCATAACACCGTATTCCATTACTTTCTGCATATCGGTAATGTATTCGACCTCTACGGAAAGTCCCATATCCTTTACTGCCTGCTTTGTGTATTCAAATTGTTCGTGACAGGATTTACAACCTGCCCCTAACACTTTGATACAGCAGATTTCTCCCTCTTTCAAATCAGGACAGCAATCGTTTGTAATGCTTTCTGCTTCGCTGGCAGCACAACCGCAGCTACAAGCGCAAGCAGGTGTTTTCTTTTCTTCTTCCTTTTTCTTTCCAAAGTTAAATAATGCCATAATAATAACCTCCTAAAATTAAACAATTAAATATTGTATTGCGTTGAAAAGATAGCCTACAATAATAATACCAGCAGCACATATTCCAATGAAAATACCAAGCAGTTTCGGTTTGACCGCCTTGCGAAGCATAATCATTGAAGGGAGCGAAAGCGTAGTAACGCCCATCATAAAGGAAAGGACAACGCCGAGCAAAGCACCTTTTGCAAGCAGGGCTTCTGCAATCGGAATTGTACCGAAAATATCCGCATACATCGGAATACCGACTATCGTAGCAAGAATTACGCCAAACGGATTATTTTCGCCAAGTGCTTTGACAATAAATTCTTCAGGAATCCAGTTGTGAATGAAAGCACCAATGCCCACGCCGATCAGAACATAAGGAG
This sequence comes from Clostridium sp. AM29-11AC, assembly GCF_003480545.1. Lineage (NCBI taxonomy): Bacteria > Bacillati > Bacillota > Clostridia > Eubacteriales > Clostridiaceae > Clostridium > Clostridium sp. AM29-11AC. The sequence goes on along the minus strand of NZ_QUJI01000004.1, from coordinate 213,131 downwards.
CAACCTTTTTAGCGGTTTCAACAACCTGTTCCCACGCAAATTTCATACGGTCTTTGAAATGCAGTTCCTCCTGCGGAACATCAATCGAGTGACCGTTTCGGATATATTCTTCCACTTGATTATCGAGGTGCAACTTTTCAATTAGCGTTCCGCCAGCCACAGCGATTACCAAACCGAATATTACATATAAAACAGCAACTTTCCAGCCGAAAATACTCATCAGTAAGACAAGGCTTCCGAGGTCAACCATCGGCGAAGAAATCAAAAAGGAGAATGTAACGCCAAGCGGCAAACCTGCGCTTGTAAACCCGATAAACAACGGAATGGAAGAACACGAGCAAAACGGTGTTACCGTACCGAGCAGAGCGGCGATGATATTCGCCCATATTCCGTGAAATCTGCCGAGTATCTTTTTAGCTCTTTCGGGCGGGAAATAACTTTGAATATACGAGATAATCAAAATCAAAACGCCGAGCAGTACCATAATTTTTACAGTATCATAGATGAAAAACTGAACACTTCCTCCTATTTTGCCCGTGGTATCTAAACCGCAAGCGTTCAAAAATGTTTCAATGAGGCGATTCAGCCAGTTCATACCAAGGACTTCATTTTGAAAAAAGTCCCAAATTGTTTTTAGTGTCTCCATAAAAAGCCCCTTTCATATAGTTATATTGAAATATGTCGATTTATCATCCCGAATATAAGCCGTGCGGAAAAGCAATCAATAAACTTCCTCACTTTTCACAGCACGACTTGTTTTCGCTTTCAACATCAAGTGTTGTCAACTGCCGCAAACATTCTTTTGCCTGCTCCACACCTTTTTCTGAAATAGAATAGTGTGTCCATTTTCCCTCTTTGCGCCCGACAACTATTTCAGCGTCACAAAGAATTTTCATATGGTGGGAAAGCGTAGGCTGCGTGACATTGATTTCTTCTAGCAACTTGCAAGCACATTTTTCACCTGAACGCAGCAGTTTTATAATCCTAATGCGGTTTTCATCACAAAACGCTTTGAAAATTGCCGCAATTCTTTTTTCATCCATCTCTCTCAATCACCTCCTATAGATAAATGTCTATGTGTTATTATATGCAACACATAGAAAAATGTCAATATATTTTTTTGATTTAAGTGAAACAGCGGTAGGAAAACTAAATCCTACCGCTGTCTTCTTATGCAAAGATGATTTCTTTTTCCACAATCTCCTTTGCACACGCCCGTATGTTATTCATTCTCTGTGTCCATTCCAAAGCGTTTTCCGCCTTTAACTGCTCCGTAATACCCTGCACCCGTTTCATCTGCTCTGTGAGCCTTTCCATGCGTTCCTGCGCCTGCCTGTCGATGTCAGCAAGGTAATTGTTCAGTCTGCCGCTTGTGAACAAGGTTATGTAGGTGGCTCGGCGGTATTCTTTCAGATACCGCAAGTGCCGCTGTCCCCACAAACCAATAGGCTGTTCTTTTTCGGCTGGTAAGATAAGACATGGGATATAATAATCTCCTTGCAGTTCATACCACAGACCATTTTTATCATCGTAAATGTACTTGTCCATTGAAAAATCCTCCGTTATAATATATTCGCACATACATCACAGTTCTCCGATTGCCACACTTTGTTATATCTTGTTATGAGATTTTCTTGCCCTTGTATTTGCCCTTATGAGCAATGAGGGAAAGAGTAAACTTGTGTGTAACCGTATAAAGAGATAAGGCAGACACATTGCGATAAATCCTTTATTTTCAAGGCTTTTGGAGGATTTTATTAAAACACTGTAACCTCTGTTGAGAGGTCATAATTTACTGATATTCAAATTATAATTTGTCGTTGACTTCATTATACCTCATCGTTTCAGAAAAGTATAGAAGCCTATTGTAAAACTTGCTGGACGGGAACAGCTTGCAGCGCAAGGTGTTTCCGGGCGGCAAGTCCACAAAGGGGTAGCTGGCGGCAGCCAGCGCAGGGGAAGTGTAGCTTCCCCTGTGATGATTGGCAGGAGCCGGAACGCTGCGGGCAATCATCCGCTTTCCGCAGGAAGCCCCGGCAGGGCGCAACACACTACCTTCAGGTGGTGTATAGTTGCGCCCTCTTTCAGAGGGGCAGTCCACGGGATGCGGCTCTGGAAGCAATCATGGCCGTTTCCGGCCTGCGTCCTCTCCCTGAAAATTGCCGTTTCCGGCGAACACTTTTTCCATAAGCTGCCGGGTGCTGTCCTGACGGAACAGCAGCTTCAAAAACAAACTGACCTGTTCATCCGTGATAGCTTCCGGGTGGGGAAGGTAGCTTTCCAGCATGGCGGCTCTGGTGCAAAGCCGGTGCGTCCGTTCCTTCCGTGTCAACGTCTTTATCTGGTGTTCCAATATCTTTTCTTCATGCTGCGCCCTCCGCAGCTTCTTTTCCGTTTTCTCTATCTCCTGATTGAGTTTTTCCAGCTTTTCATTCATCGGCGGCTGTCCTCCTTTTTGGGAACGAGTACATATATCTTGTTGGGTTCTCCGAAGCCCTGACGCACTCGCAGTATCAGTCCGGCGTCCTCCAATTCATTCAGGGAACGCTTCACGGTCATGGTGCTGCGGGCAAGTGCCGCCGCCAGTTCCACGATGGGGAAATGGATAAATAAAATCCCATTGGCGTCCTCTATGCCGGACAAGAAAACAATATCCAACATCCGGGCGTACATGACCTTTGCGGTGCTGCTGATCGGGAGCCGCAGCATGGCTCTCGGCAGCGGCATACAGGGCGGCAGGGCGGTGTCTGCGGTCATAAATTCAACTTCCATTCAATCGGTGTCCTCCTTTGCTTTTCGTTTTGAGCGTTTGGAAAGATAATGAGGGCAGTCCACAATGACCGCCCGGAAACTCTGTTTGCAAGTGCGCTGGCATTTCCGGCAAAGGTCGTTGTAAGTTACCCGCCCCCGTTCATTGAGGAAGAAGGACAGTTCCAGCTTCCTCTTTTTCGGCATTCTCGGCATGGTGCCTCCTTAAACAAAAATCCGCCCATTTTAGCCGTAACAGCCGCAATAGACGGATAGCAGATTTTAGTGTCGTGTTTCGGGGCGATTTTCAAGGGAAAAGCGGCCATAGAGCCGCCCGGAAATCCCCCGTAGTATTACGGATAGGGTAGACTATGCCCTATCAGATTATTGTGTTTCGGTATCAATTCGGTGTTCATTTTCGCCGGTTCTCCCTGATGTCGTTCCTGCCCCTGGCTCTCACAACGGCGTTTCGCTCCCTTTGGTACGCTCGTTGCGGTCATGGTTCCTCCATTTCCCTGCCGCAAGTCGTTGCGCTACATCGCCGGGGAGCATATCCCATACAGGCCGGTCATTCGATTGGAATAATCCATCGATGAACTAAGCCCATTATGGCACATTTTTGAGCCTTCTCCCGTATATCCACAAAATAGGAAAACCGCCCCGAAATCGAAAATTTCCACGATTGCGGAACAGGTATGGTATAATGAGATTGACGGCGGCAGCCAGCCGCAGGAAGGAGCGATGTATCTATGAAAACCCGCATTTCCGTACAGGAACGCCTGAAAGATTTACGGGTGGAACAGGGCTTAAATCTGGAAGAACTGGCGCAGGAAACCGGCATTTCAAAATCAGCCCTCGGCAGCTATGAAAACGACAACGATGAATACAAGGAAATCAATCACGGCAGCCTTTTGAAGCTGGCAGACTTCTATCAGGTGTCCGTTGACTATCTGCTCGGCCTTACCAACAATCGGAAATATGAAAACACGCCGATAGAAGAATTACATTTGAGTGATGAAGTCGTGGAACTGCTGAAAAGTGAACGCTTCAATAACCGGCTGCTGTGTGAGATTATCTCCCATGAAAAATTCAAGGAACTGCTGGCAGACGCAGAAATCTATGTGGACGGGATGGCAACCATGCGTTTCCATGACATAAACAGCTCGCTGGCCGCTGTGCGGGCTATGATACTGGAAGCACATCCCGAAGCGGTGGCAGACCGGGCAATCAAAGTATTGGAAGCCGGTCAGGTAGAGGAAGAAGATTTTTTCTGTCATGTGACGCACAAAACATGGGACGTCATTCTCCACGATATACGCAAGGCGCACGAAAATGACAATGAAAGTGCGCCGGATACCACTCCCGCCGATGAACTGATACGGGAAGTACAAAAGGCCATGCAATCGCCGGGGGACAGGGTTCAGCAATTCACGGAGATGTTCTGTAAGGCGTTCCAGCTTAAATATAAGCGGCTCTCACAAGAGGAACGAAGCCTTTTGAAGAAACTGTTCAAGAAATCCCCGCTGATTAAACAATCTGGTATGAACTTCCGGCGCAGGCCGTGGAAATGAAAAACTGCCGTTGTGGGAATGGGTGTTCCTGCAACGGCAGCTTTGGCTTTTTTTATTCAGTTTTTTCAGCTTATCGGTCAAAGCGAAACTTGAACAGCGCGGAAATTAGCTGTTGCTTTACATATTCCTCAACCTCGGCGTTGACCTGCCCGTGTACTTTGGAAAAGTAACGGATATATCCGGCATAGTGGGAAAGGACGGTTTCGATTGCGTCTGGGTCGCCCTCATGGGCTTTGACGATTGTTTCATAGGGGAGAAGTTTACTCATGGCCTTTTCCCTCCATGAGCCGCCGTAACCGCTGCAAGGCAAGCTGGATATGCCGCCCCGCTGTGCTGCGTGTCCGGCCGATATGTACGCCGATCACGCGCTGTGGCTGGCGCAGGAAATAGTAACGGAAAATTTCTTCCTGTGTCTGCTCCGGCAAAAGGGCAAGGGCGGCGGCAAGTTCCGCATGGTACAAAACGGCGGTCTGACCGCAGGCGGTAAAAAGATATTCTTCAAGCTGCTCCGGCTCGGCAAGCTGAACAAACTTCTCATTCATCAGATAGTCAAGGGAAACTTCCCGTTCCCATCTCCGGCGCAGATTCAAAATTTTATCTATGGCTGCGTGACGAATGACAATCTTGCAAAAGGCATTGAATGTGTACTGGATATGCACTTTGTAGGCTTCATCTTCGGTCATGGAAATTCCCCCTCTCTGATAATAGTGCGGGGCGGCAGCACTCCTTGCTGTCGCCCCTTGATTGCCTACCAGCAAAGGCGGGCGGGGCTGTCAACGGCGGCGCGTATGCACCGTTCATCTTGACCGTTGACTGGCTCGGCCGGTTTTGATAATACATCGACTTTACAAATCAACTTTTTCAAAGCGTTTTGCGGAAATTCGATATGCTAATGGAACAAGTACGCCATAGCAGACAATCCCGACTAATAAAATCGGCAACTGTATCAGCAAATGCTCTGGCTGGTAGCTATCTATCCAAACAAGCGCCGGAATGTAAGAAGTGGCTTCTATCGCTACCATGAGAAAAACCATAGGAATTGCTGCAAGAATAAATGATTTTCCGACTTTGTAACCGCTTTTATAAAATGCCGTGAGAAATACCAAATCGAACACCGCATATAAGATAAATCCAAAACCATACCATGCAACGGTCGCGTCTAAACCTACGGGGTTATTTGCTATATTCATGGTATTTCGCAAAAATGCAAAAGGGATAGAGAAAAGCAGTTGAAATAGCTGAAAGAAAACGACAAGCAGGCATTTCCCCAGAACACTTTCCCGTTTTGTTACTGGTAAAACGGCTGTGTACCAGCCATCATTTGTTTCTCGTGCATTTAAAAAAGTGATGTAAGGTGCTAAACAGCCAAACATAAAAATTACACTGTAAGGATAGGACGGCACCAGAACCAGACAGCCCAAAAAGGCAAAAACAATCGAGGTTGGGTGGGCTACAAGCCTCATTTCCTTATACAGTAATGTCATCGTCCCATTCACTCCTTTCTGTACGCAGCATAATTTCTTCCAAAGTGAGCGGCCCCGTATCATCTGGGGTTTTCAAATGCTCAAAGGAGCGCAAAAATGTATCTTTATCTGCGCTTTGCAATACCCGCCCATTCTGAATATAGGTAATATCATCTGTACATCTATCCAAATCAGAAGTAATATGTGTAGAAAACAGAATAGAACATTTTTCGCTTTTCACAATTTGCCGAAAAATATGAAGCAGTTCTTCACGGGATACCGGGTCTAAACCAGAAGTCGGTTCGTCTAAAATCAGCAGCTCGGCGTGGTGGGACAATGCCAGTGCAAGTAGGTATTTTACTTTCATTCCATTTGAAAGTTCTTTGAATTTTTTACTTTCATTCAAAGAAAAATGCTTGATATATTTTTGATACTGGGCTTGATCCCAGTTCGTGTAAAACTTTCGAGTAACAGCCGTAATAGTAGAGAGTTTCTTCAACGGATAAAAGTCAATCCCGCCAAACACAACACCTATTCGCTGCTTGCATTCTTTTTCATGCTGATAGAAATTCTTTTGGAACATGGTGACACTCCCACTTTCTGGCGACACCATGTTGAGAATAGATTTTAAGGTTGTACTTTTCCCCGCCCCATTTTTACCAATCAGCCCCATAATGCGGTTAGGTGCAAGAGAAAAGCTGACATTTTCCAGAGTAAATCCGGGATAGTGCTTATTGATACTCTGGACGTTCAATACAGCTTCCATTATTTTTTCTCCTTTCCGTCGGGTGTATCTGCCATATTCAAAGCAGTTTTGAATAGTCGAGCAATACCCAGAAAAAAATCTTCTTTCATCAATGCAATTCCCGGATGTTCCGGTTCTTCATCCCCTAAAACAACTAACATATCTCCGGGCTTAATTTTGAATACATCTCTGGCCTGCTTGGGAAGTACAATCTGACCGCGTTCACCCACGCGAACGGTTCCGAATATGTGCTTACCCTTGGGCGGTATGCTTTCGCCAGTCTGTTCTTGGTCGTAATGGATTAGGTCGTCGAGTTCCACATCATAAAGTTTTGCCAGCGCGTCACAATTCAGAATGTCGGGTACTGATTGGCCAGTTTCCCATTTTGCAACAGCTTGCCGGGAAACACCAATTCGCTCGGCTACTTCTTCTTGGGAAAATTTATTAAGTTGACGCAGTGTAGTCAAATTATAGGCGATATTACTTTTCTGCATTTTCATACTTTTCACACCTCCTGACCTCATTATACTCTTGACTTTTCAAAAGTTCTACCAACTACGGCAAGCAAAAAATGTTATGTTTGGTTGCGTAGGCTTATATCTTTATTTGAGAATTACGGAATAGCGGGCTGCTGTCTATCAAATTCTTGTGTGTTATTTTATGGCACATGAGCATTTACCCAAAGCACATATTTACTCACATACAACAAGCGACGATACTCTTTTTTAAGAATATCGTCGCTTTGCTGTATCGTCTATAAAACTTGTCACATCAAGGCGCTTTCAAAAATGGTGTAATAGTGGTGTAGTAAGCGCCTTTCTGCTTCGTGAACCCATTGATTTTACTGGCTTTTTCGGGACTTTTCAAGATACTGCCGTGAGAACAGAATACAGAGAGCCCCACTATAGATATGAGGTAAATTGGCTGCTTATGAGGGAATTAAACGACGATGAGTTAGAAGAAGCAATTCAAAAATATGGCAGTCCAGATGCGTATTATGATTCGCAACATTGAGTGGCTATAGGGGATAAAAAGAACTGGCGAAAAACAGATAACGCCAGTTCTTCTTTTTGAATTATTTCCATATATGTAGATCTGAGAGAATGGACATCGTAATTTCTACAGCATTGGTTCCAGTAGCAGATTGATCTGCTTTTATATTGGTAGCAAAGAACCATGTATGCCCCTCGGTTTCAAGAAACCCGATAAACCATCCGTTGACATCCTGGCCATCAATCCGCCCTGTCCCGGTTTTTCCGTAGAAACTTCCACTGAGCGAATGGGATAAGCAAATAGAGTCCTTTACTGCTTGGATATTTTCCGGTGTAAATGGAAGATTATTCTGGTACAGTGCGATCAGAAGTTCTACCTGTTCCACCGGAGAAATTTTCAGGGTAGACTCCATCCAGTAAGAGGCGAGTTCACCATTTATATTTTCATTTCCATATTCAATAGACTGCACATAGGATTGCAGAGCCGCTTTTCTAAGCTGATTATCTAAAGATTGGAAATACCAGTTGACAGAGGAAGTCATGGCAGATTCTAATGTTTGATCTTCATTCCACGCTTCGAAAGGATAGTCTGTATGGTCCCATTCAATTTGTGAATTCTCTGGAGTAATGATCCCCGCATCTAAAGCAAAGAGAGAATCATAAATCTTATAGGTCGAATCTGGAGCAACGCGTGTAACGGCCTGCTCCCTGTCATTGATGAACCAATGATCATTTTCTAGATCATAGAGGACAAAACTTCCTTCGTATGTTCCAAATTGCTCGGAAACATCTAGTGTGGAAATGTTCTTTGTTGTGACGTCCCATTGATATTTTTGGCTTTCTGCTGCCTGGGTGGACAATATTGGTGTGAGTCCGATAAGAAGCATGGCAGTCAGCACAAATGCCACCATGCTTTTTAATTTTTTTGCAAATGTCGGTTTCTCATATGAGGCAATATTGATAATCCTCCGTTTCATCTGTTTCACATTTCCACCGAGAGATGAAGCAAATGGAAAAGGAGTAAGAGAAACCTTTTCTGCAAAGTTGATTAATGTATTGCCATAGTCCTCATAGGTATCCTCATCTAGCATATTTAAAACAGAAGTATCGCAGGCCACTTCTTTGTCATTACGCATTTCTTTCAAAGCATACCAGACAAAGGGATTAAACCAATAAATAACTCTGGCAAGATTCATCAGAAAACCAGCAATTGCATCTTTGTGTTTATAGTGTTGTAGTTCGTGCAACAGCATATGTCTCATGCTGGATTCATTATAGTCCGAAATGAGATGGATTGGAAGATAAATGCATGGTTTCAAAAGTCCTACGATAATAGGGGACTTGAGAAAAGCAGTGCTATAAATAGGAATATTTCTTCGGATTCCCATTTCTTCCAAACAACGATAATATAATTTACGGACTTTTGCGCTTTGAACAGGAAGCGCAGATTTTTCTAAAGCACGTAAACGTAGGGCCGATCTAATTACCAATATAAGCATTGCCAGAATACCCACAATCCAAATTCCCAATAACAGGTATCCTGCAATGGAAGGTGCTTTGCTGTTAACTGAAAGTGCAAAGTCACTCATCCAATCTGTATTTCCATTCAAATTTGTATACTTAGCACCTTCCGTAGCAATTTCCACATTGGTTGCTGGAGAACTCTTTAAAACACTTATCCATGACAAAATTTTCAGAACTCCGAGAGGGCGGATTGGAAGAAACGGAACTGCTAACAAGCCAAGTAGCAGAAACCAGAGGTTATATTGCATCCGGTTGGACAGGCTGTGTTTCAATAGCCGTTTGATTATCAAAAGTATTCCAATGATACCGCTAATAAATACATTACAAATAGCAAAACGAACCATAAAATCAGCCAAATTAATCGCCTCCTTTTTGCTTCCTTTTGGAAAGGAGGGAGCGCAGATTATTAATCTCTGTTTCAGAGAGCTTATCATTTTCTATATATGCAGACAGCATGGCAGTGATATCTCCGTCATAGTACCGTTTCAGAAAAGTATTACTTTCTTGGCCGATGTACTCTTTTTCGTCTACAACTGGTGTATAGACAAATACGCGGCTCTGCTTTTCGTAAGTCAAGGCACCCTTATTTACCAGGCGTTTAATTAACGTCTGTATTGTTTTTGGGCTCCAGCTCGTAGTCCGCAATAATTTTTCTGTTATTTCATTGGTACTGATCGGGGCGTATTTCCATACAATTTTCATAACCTCAAATTCCGCCTCAGAAATCTGTGGTAGCTCACTCATTTCAACCCCTCCTTAATCTTACGAATGTAATAAAATATTATAGATGTTATTCATGAAATTGTCAATTTACAAAAAACTTGAGTTTCCGCAGTTCAGTCCACAAAGCTATCGATCAGGATGATCAATTATACACAACTTTCAAAAAATGCAAATAAAATAAGGAATCCTTTTCCAATAAGATCTCCAGAAAGCTTCCAAAACCGGAAAGGAAGTTCATGGCTGACATGGTTTACGGCATCCTCGCCTCCCGAAGCTGCCTGCTCACTGATATCGTTGACCAGTTGCATGAACCTTCAAGAAAGATCAACATCGTTGACCGCCTTTCAAGGCATCTTTCAAAAGGCGTTCCTAAGGATGCCTTGAAGGCTTATCTTACACAGGTGAAAAAGTGGTGCCCTGTGCAGCCGATCATTCATATCGATGACAGCGACGTTGTGAAACCTGGCGGCTATAAATTTGAGTCCCTCGGATGGGTGCGCGATGGTTCAGAGAGCACTGCTGCAAAAAATGTTTATAAAAAGGGATATCATGTAACGGAAGCTACTGTGCTTACAACCAACAAACATCCAGTCAGTATCTTTTCAGAGCTTCATTCTTCAAATGAGAAGGATTTTACTTCCATCAATGATGTGACTTTTTCTGCTATGGAACGTGCCGCTGCCTTATTCAAAAAAGCGACCTTTGTCATGGATAGAGGCTATGATGACAACAAGATGCTTCTGAAGCTGGATTCCATGAAACAGGATTACATCATCCGCCTGACCGCCAGGCGTAAGCTCCTATACCACAATAAATGGGTATCTGCCACAGAACTGCGTGACCGCAGGAAAGGAAAAATAAAACTGCCTCTGTTTTACAAAGGTAAGATGCAGGATGCTTATCTTTCCCATGTAAAAGTACGGATCACTGCTTTGCGAAAGGATATCTGTCTCATCCTTGTATATGGGATCTTTGCCACAATGTCAAGTGATGAATTAAAAAAATGGCAGCCACGATCAAAGAATTCCTTTTTGTGGCTGCCATTCTGATAATTATTAGCTTGACTTGTACTGCTTAACTTGTTTTATTCGAGAGTACGAATTATAATATGGCAGTACGGAGGTGCTATATGGATTACATGACTTTGAAAGAAGCAAGCAAGATTTGGGGAGTAACACCCCGTTGGATAAATTACTACTGTTCCGCAGGACGTATCCCAGGAGCGGAAAAAATTGGAACCGTCTGGCTTATCCCTAAGAATGCTACGAAGCCATTGGATGGGCGGAGAAAATCTGCCGGGCAATCAGGAGGAGAACATCATGATTGAAGTTTATTATGCGGAAGATGACGAAACGATTGGCAAGTCTGTAAAAGAATATTTGGAACAGCAGAATTGCAAAGTGGCCGTTTTTGATAGAATTGCGGATGTCAAGAAAGCGTTAATCGGTCATTTGCCTACAATCGTCTTGCTGGACTGGAATATGCCGGACGGACAAGGGAGTGAATTATGCCTTTGGGTTCGGGAAAGATGGAAAACTCTGCCGATTGTTTATTTGACGATTAGGGGCGATTCCCACGACATTATTACTGGTTTCCAAAATGGAGCGGATGATTATGTGGTAAAGCCCTTTGATCTTGCCGTTCTGTATTCCCGTATTTTGGCACTGCTGCGAAGAACCAAAACCGTAACCGACACAAAGCTATTCTGCGATGACCTGATGTTGGATAAGGAAAAAACGGCTGTCTATGACGGGCAGAAAGAAATCGTTGTAAGCCAGCCAGAGTACCGGATTCTTCTGATCCTGATGGAAAACAAGGGAAAAACGATCACCAGAAACCAGCTATTAGAGCAGGTTTGGGATCGCAGCGGGAATTATGTAAACGATAATACGCTGACGGTCACAATGAAAAGATTGCGGGAAAAGCTGAATCATCCAGCCTGCTTAAAAACGATCAGAAGCTTTGGCTACCGTATGGAGGACACACAATGAGCGAAAAATGGAAACAAAAAATACTTCTGATTTTTCCGTTTGCTGTTCTTGCGGCAGGCATGATACTTACCGCCGCTTTCTTCCTGCACACGTACCGGCAGATTGCATTTGAACACACCTCGGCATTATGCGAAACCATATTGGCAAATTCTCCTGAAGCAGAGCCGCAGCTATTAGCGGCTCTGAAAGACTATCATTCATTGACGGAACAAGAACTTCGAGGCAACGATTATCTGAGAAAATACGGATACCGGTCCGATGATTTTTGCTATGATTTCCCGCTGGATACAGTGCTTTTTCCGATTCTATCTTTTCTTTTGACCGCTTGCGCTTTTGGGGCCGGAACTTTTTTGTCCCACAGAAAAAACCGAAAGAGGATTGATGATTTGACCGAGTATTTGGAGCAGGTTAATATCGGTGCTGGCGGGACATTGATACAGACGAAGGAAGATGAATATTCCCATTTGCAGGACGAAATATACAAAACTGTCACGATGCTTTATCAAACAAGGGAAACAGCAGTTGCCGCAAAGAAAAATTTTGCAGAGAACCTGGCTAATATCGCACATCAACTGAAAACGCCGATCACAGCGGCCTTTTTGTCGTTGCAGCTTATGGAAAAAGAAATTCCGGGGGCTTACGCAGAACAGGTCAAACAGCAGTTGAAACGATTAAACCGTCTGGAAGAATCCCTGCTTATGCTTTCCAAAATCGATGCTGGAACGCTCCCGCTCAAGCAAGAAAAGGTTGATCTTTATACCGTGTTGAATCTGGCGGCAGATAATCTGAACGATTTATTGCGGAAAAATCACATTTCTGTTGACATTCCAGAAAATGGCTGTATTGAATTTCAGGGAGATTTGGAGTGGACAATGGAAGCCCTCATCAATCTCATAAAGAATTGTATGGAACATTCCAAACCAGGCGGCGTAGTCCATTGTGACTACTCAGGCAACCCTCTCTATGTAGAAATTCGGGTATGGGATGACGGGGCTGGTTTTGACACAGAGGACTTACCGCATCTTTTTGATCGTTTTTATCGGGGACGGCGTGCGCTTGGAGATGGAATTGGAATTGGCCTGGCTCTTGCCCGTTCCATTTTTGAATTGCAGAACGGAACCATAACCGCCTGCAACTTGCAAAATGGCGGTGCTTGTTTTGAAATAAGGATATACAGTCACTGAGATGTCACTTTACTTTGTTATACTGTACGCAAGACCATTTAACAGAAAGGAGAAAGTGACATGGAGATACTAAGATGTGAAAATGTCCGAAAGGTGTATGACTCTGGGAACAATCAGGTCGTGGCGCTGGATTACATTGACCTGTCCGTACAAAAAGGAGAATTTGTGGCAATCATAGGGGCATCCGGTTCGGGAAAATCTACTTTGCTGCACATTTTGGGAAGTGTGGATAAGCCAACAGAAGGGAAAGTCCTGATCGAGGGAACAGAACTATCTGCCATGAACCGAACACAGGCAGCCATCTTCCGGCGTAGGAAGGTCGGGTTGGTCTATCAGTTTTATAACCTTATCCCCACCCTTACCGTCCGAAAAAATATTCTCATGCCGCTCCTGTTAGACAAGCGCAAACCCAATAGAGAATACTTTGAGCAAATTGTACATTCACTGGGAATCGAAGATAAACTGGAAGCACTGCCCAGCCAACTATCCGGCGGCCAGCAACAACGTGTTGCCATCGCTCGTTCTTTGATTTATCGTCCGGCGCTCTTGCTTGCTGATGAACCGACCGGCAACCTGGATCGGAAAAACGGAGCGGAAATCATCGACTTGCTGAAATTATCTAACCGTAATCTGGAACAGACGATTCTTTTGATTACCCATGATGAAAAGATCGCACTGGAGGCGGATCGCATTATCACCATAGAGGATGGAAAGATCATCAGCGATCAGAAACGGAGGTAAGGATATGTGGAAAGACTATTCTATAGGATTCATCAAAAAGAATCGGGCTTCCAGCGTATCCGTTATGGTGGCAGCTTTTATTTCTGCTATGTTTCTTTCTTTATTGTGCGGCTTATTTTATAACTTCTGGAATTATGAAATAGAATCCGTTGTTTTAGAGGAAGGAAACTGGCAGGGACGTATCAGCGGGGCGTTTGAAGAAAATGAAGTATCCGAAATCGAAAATTTTGCCAATGTAAAAACGGCGGTAATCAATGAGGATTTATCAGACGAACAAACTCTTGTAGTCGATATTTGCTTTGATGACATGAGGGCTGCGTATCAGGATATGCCTTTGATCGCCCAACAGTTAGGCGTTCCTGAAACTTCCGTATCGTATCACGAATCGCTGTTGTCAAGTTATTTCATCAACGATCCGCAGGACAGCAATCCGCCCTTATTGATGGCTTTTTATCTCTTTGTACTCCTGCTTGTATCGGTGTCTTTGATTTTAATCATTCATAACTCGTTTGCTGTTTCGATGAATGCCCGTGTACATCAATTTGGCATCTTTTCCAGCATCGGGGCGACGCCGGGGCAAATTCGTACCTGTCTCTTACAAGAAGCGGCGATGCTTTGCGTGTTTCCTGTTTTGCTCGGAAGTTTTGTCGGAATCACTTTGACTTTTGGAGCTATCCAGGCTGTAAATGTCCTCGCGGAAGGTATTGTCGGCAGGCATGAAGCTGTCTTTACCTATCATCCGCTTGTGTTTGCAGTCACGATTCTGACCTCGTTTTTGACGGTGCTGATTTCTGCCTGGCTGCCAGCCAGGAAATTGAGCAAGATGACCCCACTGGAAGCCATAAAAAACACGGGAGAATTACAGCTAAAACGGAGAAAAAAATCCCGTATTCTTGCGCTTTTATTTGGAATCGAAGGGGAACTTGCCGGGAATGCGCTGAAAGCACAGAAGAAATCTTTGCGAACCGCCACGCTGTCGTTGACCCTTTCTTTTTTGGGCTTTGCCCTCATGCTGAGTTTTTTTACTCTCTCTGGAATCAGTACAAACCATACCTATTTTGAACGCTACCAGGATGCCTGGGATGTGATGGCAACGCTTGAGGACACAAAGATCGAGGACTTCTCTCATACGGATGAAATCCATGCTTTGCCTGATACAGACAGTGTGATTTATCAAAAGGCAAACGCCGTTTGTTCTATTGGGGTGGACGCTGTCAGCGAAGAAGTAAAAAGTCTGGGTGGTCTTGAAACAGTCGCCGGAAGTGATGTCAGTATGGCAGATGGGATTTATACCATTCAGGCTCCTATTGTAATTATGGACGACAGCAGTTTTGCCACGTATTGTGAGCAGATCGGCGTTTCCTCAACGGAAAACGGGAGCGTTGTTTTGAACCGTATTTGGGACAACATAAACAGCAATTTCAGATACAAGGAATATGTTCCGTTTTTGTCAGAGAACCAGGACACGATGACTTTACAAAACATGGAAGATGCGGCTGCAACTGTGGAGATTTCGGTTTTGGGCTTTACAAAGGAGCCGCCGGTTTTGAGAGAAGAATATGATAACTATGCTTTAGTCCAATTTGTGTCGCTTTCCACCTGGAAACAAATCGAAGGGACGATTGGAAATGCTGAACCAGATACCTATATCCGCATTCTTTCAGAAAAAGAAAGAACCCTGACAGAACTAAGTATGATTGAAACCGAGCTGACGAATGTGCTGGGGCATGACATTTCTTTCGAGGTAGAAAACCGGATTCAGGAAAAGATAGACAATGATGCCATGCTGAACGGATACAAACTGATAATTGGGGCGCTATGTGTACTGCTGGCCTTCATCGGGATCGCTAACGTATTTTCCAACACGTTGGGATTTATACGGCAAAGGAAAAGAGAATTTGCGAGATATATGTCCATTGGCATGACGCCAGAAGGTATGCGAAAAATGTTTTGGATTGAAGCCCTCGTTATAGCGGGCCGCCCCGTTCTGATCACGCTGCCGATTACGGTTGTGTTTGTGTGGCTGATGATAACGGCAAGCTACTTGAATCCAATGGAATTTTTAGCAGTGGCTCCCATTGTTCCTATCCTGCTTTTTATCGCGGCACTTTTTGGCTTTGTCGCACTGGCATATTACCTGGGTGGCAAGAAAATTCTGAAATGTGATCTGGTAGAAGCACTGCGAACGGATTATATGGGATAATACTATCGTTTAGGCAAATCACTTTATCCACAACAAAAGCCCCATCCCTCCAAAATGAGAGATGGGGCAAACTATTTACGCTGCAATCTCCGGGATTTCCCCGACAAAGTTATAAACGATCCTGACTTCCTGTACCTTCTGGCCGTCCACCTTCTTGACCTCGCCGATCAGGATTTTACTGATAAGCCGGTTCAGTACGGACTCGTCCAGTTCCGCAATGGCGGCATAGCGCCGGATTTCCTTGATAAAGGTTCGGACTTCGCTTTCCTGTGCGTCCGCCCGGCTCTGCATCACCGCCAGATCGTGCAGGCGTTTCTGGTTGGCTTCCTGCTCCTGTTCCAGCGCCGCCGTCAGCTTCATAAACCGCTGTTCGGCCAGGACGCCTTTGGCCTTATCGGTGTACAGGCTCAAAAACATCCCGTCAATTTCCTGATTCCGGGCTTCCAGCCGTTTCCGCTCCTTCTCAGTCTGGGAAGCGTCCACCAGATACCGGCGCTCCATCCGGCTGCTGAGCCGCTGGTAGAACGCATCGGCGTCCTTCATGGCCTGCGCCGCCAATTCTTGTATATCCTTCAGCACCAGATTGTACAAATCCCTTGCCTCAATCTTGTGGCTGGTACAGGCGTTCTTCCGCTGCAAAAAGCAGGTGTTCCAGTTTGAAAACTTTCGGGTACGGAAGCTTGCTGCCATCAATGCGTTAAATTTCTTCCTTACCTTATGTATGGCCTTTCTGGCACATATGTCTATGAAGTCAGAAACAAACGCCCTTAAGGCTTCCATCATACAGAAAGCGGATCCTGTAAGGGAAAAAGTATATTTCAACTATTACCGACTGGCTAAAGGCATATCCGGCTTACTCTCATATGCAAAAGAAGGAGTCCGCCTTTGGTTTAGGACAAAGCGTCCGGCTGACCGGCAGCTTTCTCTTAAGTTGCTCATTTGAATAAGATAAAAGGTTATGTCTCCTAAAGCCCGGTTATATCTGGGCTTGTTAAAGTGTCCCTACTCTCAGCATCGCCATTATGTTCCTCTTAAAAGATCAGAAGATCTATTCTTTGGGTTGTCATTTCTATCTTTTTATTGTAGTATGCGGAAACTCAAGACAAAAAACTCTTGACTTAAAGTCTTACATATGTAATAATTAAATCTTACAAAGGTAAGAAATGAAGAGAGTGTCAATTCTATGAGAAAGATAATTTTTACGCTTTTGTAGAGTTATAGAAAACTGTATTCGATAATGCTTTAGGAGAAAAACAAATAAATACATAAACTAATTGAGATTCAAAGAATACTTAAAAGTATTTGAGGTAACTTAAGCGAGTCGTATGAAAATATTACGATGAACAGGCAACAAGGCAGGCTTGTCAAAGTCTTTAGAGATTTCTTGTTACCAAATTGAATATCGGAAAATAATATTGACAATTTGCCAGGAGGATGGATATATGGATGAGATTATTATAATACGAGCATTAGATTCAGATGGAAGTTCATTTAAAAAGATTATAGATGCTTTGCATGAAAATAATATTCGTATGGCTGAAATGATATCTCCGGTATTATCATTTGGTGAGATAGAGATTTATCCAGCGTCTAGGCGTGTCTTGCGGGCGGGAAGTGAGATACGTTTAAATTATAGTGAATATTCTATTCTTCATTGTATGGCAAAATCTCCTGGTAGAGTATATACTAAAGAACAACTGTATTCAGCAGCGTGGGGAGAAGAATACCAATATGGAATGACTACAGTAGAAAATACAATTTGGCGTCTGAGAAAGAAATTAGAGCCAGATCCCAAAAATCCAATTTATATAAAAACGGTGTTTCGTGTTGGATATAAAATTGATGCAACGGAAACTTAATAAATATGACGACTATCAATTATAGAGAGAATGATAGTCGTTTTATTTTTTAAATCGTGCTTATCGCAAAACATACAAGTGTTAGAGAAATTATTGTGAAATCTTACAGATAAACTGTGCATATGGCAGTTTATCTCATTGTTTATTCTGCAGATATATCGTGTTCTGCATATCAAAACGCTGAGAAAACCAGCCAAAAAGTAACGATTTGGCGGGTTTGATGAATCAAGAAAATTTCCTCCAATTCGTTTTGAAGATTGGAGGTTTTATATGCGTTGGAACATTTACGCATCGCTGCTAATTCGTAGCAGCGACATTCTATTACAGCTCACCTAAACAGGCTGAACGGTAAACAGCCAAAAAAATTGATGCTTCTTCCGCTGATTTTTGCGGCGACAGAAGCGAACCAACAGAACATGTAAAACAGGAAAAGAACGACTGTACAGAGAAAGAAAACTGTATAGCCGTTCTTTTTTGCTGCCTACAGCGGGAACCACAGTGCCGTGGCCCGCCGCTTGTCCTTCGTTTTCGCGCAATTCGAGAATAAAGGAGGACAAGCAATGGCAAAGCCATATAAAATTCCGGACTTTAAAAAGCTGTATCCAGAAACGAAGAATGAAATTATCGCTGTGTTGAAGATATCAGAAAGAAAAATGCAGTATCAGGAATATGACCTCAAGAATGAACAGATCGTGATAGACATGGAAAAGCAGACCGTAACCGTTATTCCGAGCAGGGAAGATTCCTACGAGCGGATGAAAGAAGCAGATGTACAGTTCAGGGACGAAGGACCCGGACCGGAGGAACAGGCCATCCTCCGCATGGAGATCAAGCAGCTGTACAGGGCGATCCTCTGTCTGTCTGAGGATGACCGATATCTGATCGTTCAGCTCTACTTTGAGGAGCGGACGGAGCGGTGTCTGGCGAAAGAATTAGGATGTTCCCAGAATGCTGTCAATAAGCGGAGACAAAACATTTTAAAGAGACTGCGTCATCTGATGGAAAATTTTTAAGAAAAATTGTTTTCGTGGGTTGTCAAACCGGTCTGCCAACGTGGAAGTAATTGAGAGGGTCAATTTCCCTCAACCGCTCCTTGAAAAATACCGTCCATGACGGTCATATCCGGAAACACAGATACTTTAGCTGTTCAAGCCCGAAAGGGAAAGCATTGCGGAGGATACGCGAGGACCACCTGCAGGTAGTCAGAGTACTTGTTAAAAGAAAAGAATCAAAGGTGCAGAGCGGCAACTATCCATCCCAAAGCAGCCTCGGCCGGCTGCCTGCCATGACCTGAACAGCTTATCATGATACTTCCGTCCAGTCACAGCCCCGTAAGAAGCGGGATCACGCAATGAGGGCGGCTCGGAGAGATCCTCGGAGGGGTGAAATGCCCATGACGGCCTTAAGCCGAGGCCGGTCTGTGTTTACCGCCCAAGGGTGCATAAGGGCATCCGGCTCCGGGGAGTAGTGTCGAATAGGAGCCACGCGAAGCGAAGAACAAGTAAGTTTTCATATCAGAAACTACGGCGGCAGGTGTCCATACATGGAGGCAAAGATTTTACAGTCTGATGTCGCCTGCCGCCGTCCTTGTGATATGAAACCGGAAAGGAGGTTCTGATGTGGGTATTAGAAAAGGTGACATCTACTATGCGGATCTGACACCCGTTATTGGCTCCGAACAAGGAGGAGTACGCCCGGTGTTGATCATTCAAAATGACGTAGGAAATCGATTCAGTCCTACTGTGATTGCGGCGGCGATCACCAGCCGGCAAGGGAAGCGTATCCTTCCTACGCATATTCGCTTGGAAGATGATCTGCAAGGACTGCATAACAATTCCATGGTTTTATTGGAGCAGATACGGACAATCGACAGAACACGACTGCGGGAATACATAGGGCGATTGAATGTTAACACCATGCATGAGATCGACCATGCCATTGCGGTCAGCTTTGGGCTTAATGAAATTTTGAGACGGGATGGTGCTTATGGTAATAGAGGAGAGAGACGAGGAGGGATGAAGTGGAGAAGATAAAACGAGCATGGATCTACTGTGCCATTGATGCACCGGAAGATATTCATGGCACACTGAAAGAGCAATTCAGACAGCTTTGTGATTATGCAGAACAGGGAGAATTCGAAACCATTGGAAGTTCCAGTGACTGCGGAAGCAGACCGCTTATGGACCGTCCGGGATTCAGACATTTCATAGAGGCGGCGAAAGAGAGAAAGGCAAATGTTCTATTGGTTGTAAACAGGAATTCCTTGTCCTATTCTTCTATGCAGCTGGCACAGATACAGGCTATGGCAGAGTCCATAAACGTGGAGATATGGTCGCCACAGGAAGGTAGGATATTTTGAGATACCGTTAGAAAGGGGATAGAGCTATGACATCAGATAGCAGAAAAATGATTCAGGATATTATGGATTCTGAAAGTATGGGTTATGCCTATGTGTATCCATTGGATGGCGATCCCAGGAAGGAATATCTGATTTCCCTGTCACCAGAGAATATAGCAAATTTTATTGGAAATAAGGGATATGATGCAGAAAAAATAATTATCACGGATGTAGTGGATCGTCTGGTAGTGAATACCAGTATGGTTTTTCTTGATACCTGTCCAGACCAGAAACTGTGCAGAAAGATAATTGGTTATCTGGCACCTATTCAAATGGGAGAAAAAGAAGCCGGTGCTATTCTTGCGGTAAGCCGTAATACTGCAGATGAATACTTCCAAGAGGAAGATCAGATGGTAACAATGGCAGAGATGGGGATGTAATAAATTATTGAAATGATGAGGAGACAATCTGGTGTGGGTACTGGGAATATTGCTTGGATTGACAGTTGGATTTATTGTACTTCTGCCGATAGCATTTCGGATTGCGGGAAGCTACCAGACAGACTGAAGGACTTTGTTGGTAGTGCTTGGATAAAGGGA
The DNA here is from genome assembly GCF_003480545.1 of Clostridium sp. AM29-11AC. Lineage (NCBI taxonomy): Bacteria > Bacillati > Bacillota > Clostridia > Eubacteriales > Clostridiaceae > Clostridium > Clostridium sp. AM29-11AC. The sequence goes on along the minus strand of NZ_QUJI01000004.1, from coordinate 192,450 downwards.
ATAAAAAGGGCCTATTTTCAGTGGTCTTTGTGAATAGCTATATGGAGGTTTACGCAATATACTGTGTATAGCGTTAGAGGAAAGGAGAGGGTAATGTGGCAAGATATATCGTAGATTCGCAGATGGAAAACCACGAAAAATATTACTTTATTCGTGAACTGGAAAGCCAGGATATCGTACTATTACCCACCAAGTACCTGATGCATAAAAAGAGATCAAGGCTATCCCCAAATACAATCAGAAGAAGTGCTGGAGCAATTTCGTATTATCTGAATTATCTGGACGAATATTCTCTTAAACTGGATGATATATGGGAAATGAAATATGACAAACAGCAGGAACACTTTACAGATTATCTAATATGGCTGCAAGCCGGACTACATAGTGGGGATAATGTCAAAAAGAATCCATGTAACGAAACATGTAATGCATATTTGAAAGAGGTGTTCCGATTTTATGGATTTGCCGGACGACAGGATGAACCCGTGAAACAGTTGAAGGTTCTTTCAGACATGAAAATTATTGTAAATAATTCTGTGGGCGTAAGAAGAACTATCCATCGAAATAGTTTTCACGGATATTTACAGGAAAAAGGGCATATAGGAAAAACCATCGAGCAGGATAAGATTGTGAGGCTATTAAAGGCATGTGCCAATTGTCGCGATCAGATCCTGCTCTTATTATTAGCGGAAACAGGGTTTCGCATCGGCGAACTCTTGGGAGTCAGGTATGCGACAGATATTGATTATGAGAGGCATTTATTATATGTCAACTTCCGTGAAGATAATGAAAATCAGGCCAGAGCAAAAAATGCAGAGTATCGGAAGGCCAAAATCAGCGATGCTACATTTGAAATCCTGCAATTCTATATGGAGGAGTATCAAGACCTTATTTTTCAACAGGAGTATCTGATTATTAACATTGCTGGGGACTATGCGGGCAAGCCTATGCAAGATACAGGGGTGTATGCCTTAATGGAACGATTGCAAAAGAAAACAGGGATAAAGGTAACTCCCCATATGCTTCGTCACTATTTTGCAAATGCCCGAAGAAAAGCGGGATGGAAGCTGGAACTTATAAGCCAAGCACTGGGACATCGAAATATAGAGACAACGATGAGATATCTTAATATTTCGGATGAAGAGCTGATTGAAGTCAGCGAAAAATTTTATGGACAGCACCAATCCATATATGGAGTTGATAAGTTGCTTTAAGGAGGGAACTATGTGCCTGCATTAAGAATATTAAATACGGAACTTCAAGAAAAGCTGGACTACCTCCGCACTCAACTGACAAAAGGAAGTGAAGCACCGAGTATAGGCTGGGAATATGCAGAGTACTACCTGGCAGAGGCAGGAATATATGATGTCCTGCTGATAGAAGAAAAAGATTTCTGTAACTATAAAGCCTTTTTGACAGAAATAGGTTGCTTTACAAAAGATCAGGTTTTTCAATTATCAGGATCTTTACGGAGGCTGAAGCAGGAGCTTGTTCAAAATGAATACGGAGAACTGATAAATGAAATTGAGCAGTGTGATACAGCCCAAAGTAAACTGAAAGGGAATGTCAGGAACTTTTTGATACGCCAAGGGATACATCATATCAGAGAAGTGGATTATAGTATCCGGAAACTGTATGAAAGTGAATTAAAGAAAACAAAATCTTCGTCTAAAACTTTTGAGTATTTAAAAGTGCTGGATCGAATCAAACAATTTGATATCAGAAAAGAGATGACAACGGTTTCCAGAAGAAACCGAATGCATCTTAAATATGAAAACCGAGTGATTTTCCTTCCCTATATTCCCGATCAGGATCTGGCTGCAGAATTTGAGTATATTCATGATAAGAGCGAATTGGTGTGGGACTTTAGCTGGAACGTATCAGAAAAGCTAAAGAGGCAGGTCTTTCAGGTGTTATGTTATGCACTGGAAAACATAAAAGACAGCAAAGACCGTAGGGTTCGGTATCTGCTTCCTTTGAAGTGGCTGTACGAATTTTGTATAGAGAAAGAGATCAGAGATATCGAATGCCTTGAGATGGCTCAGATACAAGGGTTAGAAGCAATTGTTGCAGGCAAAGTTGTCAATGTGAAAAACAGCATGCAGATTGTGGATAACAGCCGCAAAATATTATTTATGAGTGGACAGGAAATTCACTGGCATGCGAATGTTTGGTATCTGGAACGGTTCAATTTCGCACCGGAACGAATCAATCCGAGCAATCCGGTGTATCGATTTACATTTTATGAAGTGCTAAATTTGAAGAACCGGGAATTGCTACAGGAATATATGAGGTATCAGGTGGGTATCAGTAATCTGACAATCAATAATATTCGAAGCCAGCTTGGCTATATAAAAAAGTTTTTGATCCATTTTGATGAAATGGAATCTATATGCCGAGTTACAGATGAGCAGATAGGTGAATATTTTAGATCAATTATAACTGAGGGAAATAAGGCGGAGACAGTAAACAGACAGATATTTGATGTTTATAAGTTTTTCCAATATCTAAATGTCAAAGGATATATTAAAAAGCAGGTCTTTGATCCTGACTATTATAGTTTAAAAGTCCATCCTTATCATCATGACCGGAGCGTTCAAGAAGATGAATGCATGGAGATTTTAAATAAGCTGAAATACTTTCCAGAAGTCCAACGATTGATTTTTTTAAACCTATGGGCAACCGGATTGCGGATCAGCGAGGTTTGTACTCTGAAAGGGGGTGCTTATTATTGGGATGGAGAAGATGCCTGGCTCAAAGTATATCAGATTAAGATGAAAGCGGAGAAGATGATTCCAATATCGTTGGTGCTTTATCGGATTATGAAGATCTATATAAAAAAGTATCACATTAAGACTGCGGAATTCCTTTTTAAAGCACAAGATGGAGGTGCATATCGGACGGGGACATTCCTCAAAGGCTTTAGATCAAACTGTAAGAAATATGGCGTGTGCCTTTCGGGAGATAAATTTAAAACTCATGATTACCGGCATACCCTGGCAAGCGGTCTTTATGATAATGGAGTATCTCTTCAGACAATACGCGATTATTTGGGCCATAACAACGAAAATATGACGAAGCAGTATATAGACTATATGCCAAAGAGGATAGAGCAAGCCAATATGGACTACTTTAGACAGCCCGGTAACGCCCTCGCAGATGGGATTATACCGAAAAAGAGAGGTGAGAAAACTGGAAAATAAGATACATATCTATGAGCTGGATTGTTATATCAACGCTACAGAAGAACAAAAATCAAAGATGCGGATTCGAAAAGAACGTTACTTTGATTTAGATGGACTACCATCGGAAGAGGTAAAGAACCTGCTGGAGGATTTCATTTGGGAAAGAGGAAAGAGGCTTGCACCAAGCAGTTTGGCTTCCGAACTCCTTTATTTTAATAATATCCGCCACTTCCTGATCGATAAAGATATTAAAACGCTTAGATATAAAGATGAGAACAAAATCATTCTGCAGTTAAAAAGCTGGATGCTTGAAGAGGGATATGCTCTCACGAGTAAGAAGTATCGGGAAATTTCTGGAATTACAGCAATAGAAACTCCAAACATGGTTAAACATATGAAAAAGATTCTGGAGTATTCCCGAAAGAATGAAGAATGCTCAGAACAGGATAGGGACATCTGGCGGCTGGATAAATTCGACTTACCCTTTCGGACAAATCCAATAAAAAATGTAAAGACAATAAATTTTATGTCAATCAGCCAAGAGGTTATCCGTAAAGAGGTCAAGGAGGCAATTTTTATACATTTAAAGTATGAAGCGTTAGGAACTATTCTTGCTGAAATGACAGCCATCAAGAGATTTTGCAAATACCTGGTTTTAAGACATACAGATGTACAATCTCTACTCGATTTAACGCGGGATATCATAGAAAAGTATTTGATTTATCTCCAAACCGAGGCAAAAGAGAGGAAAAATTATCGTACCGATTTATATAGCTTAAGACGGGTAATAGAAGATGTTGGTAATCATTATGATAGACAGGACATTAAATGTTTATTTATAAGCAATGATTTCCCAAGTACGCCGAAATACCTGTTTCGTTTCTACTCGGATGAAACCATAAAGCGGTTGAATGAATACATCTTCTGGATGGACGAGCAAATAGCCAGAGCGTTGATCCTTCACCAACTGCTGGGAACAAGGATCTCAGATACGCTTACGCTGAAAACAGACTGTTTGAGTATTAGAGAAAACCGGTATTTTATAAGGATTGAGCAGGTAAAATCAATCACATACGAAAAAGCTATTAGTGATGAAGTAGCTCGACTTATCATAAAAGCTATTGACTACACGGAACAGCAGTATGGAAAAACAGAATACATTTTTGTAAAGAAGAATGATCCATCTAAGCCATTTCAATATAGCATGCTTCAGGATCGGGTTATGAAACTGATTAGGAGAAACGATATACGGGATGAGAATGGGGAGCTGCTAAACTTTGGAACCCATATGTTCAGACACTGCTATGGAAAAAAATTAACAGAGATGCATATCGATGACTGGATGATCGCAAGGCTCTTAGGGCATAAAACTTTACAAAGTGTATATTATTATCGCAAAATCGGGAACAAAATGATGGCAGATGAAACGCGGGTAGCCAGGGAAAGAATTGATATGATTTTGCTGGACATTGTGAAGGAGTGGGATGGCTATGAAATATGACAAGATGATAGCCGTGAACAAAGCAGAGAGTGAGAAGAAAGTAGAAAAGGCCATACAGGCGATAGAGGATATGAGATCCAGAGGCATTCAAGTTTCTGTGACAGAACTAACTCGTTGTACGGGCTTATCCAGAGGTTTCTTTTATAAAAATATATTAGTACGCCAGAAGTTGGACGAGGCTACTAAGCAATTCCTGCCAATTAGAGAAGGCCAAACGGCACGGAATCAATTTGTAAGAGATAACAAATTACAGACTATCAGGGAAGATTTTGGAAAGTCTGAAGCTGAAAATCAGAGGTTGAAACTTGAAAATGCACAGCTTGCTCAAAGGTGTACTGATCTTCAAAAAGAGGTGGATGCATTGAAAAAACGGTTGGATCGAAAAGAAATTGCTTTACTGAAAAAAATATAGGAGGAGCTAAAAGTGAAGTATGATAAAATCGTTCGGATGAAGAAACAGGAGGCAAAGCAGAATTTAGAAATAGCCAGGATAGAGATTGAAAATATGCTTAAGTCCGGTGAGAGCGTCAATGTAACAACTTTAGCAAAAAGAGTGGGAGTTTCAAGAAGCTATTTTTACAGAAATAAAGAGGCAACTCGACTGGTGAATCAAGCATTGGAAAAAGAAGAACATATTTTGAAAGAGAATGCAGGTGTAGTACATATCCCGGAAGATATTGAAGAAAAGATGATTGATTTGCGCATAGAAATTATGAGACTGAAGAGTGAAAATGAGTTTCTTAAAGAGAAGTTGGGGAAAGTGGGATATGAAATACAATAAAATGGTAGAAATTAGCCAAGAAAAAAGTAGGGAAAAGGTTGAAAGAGTAAAAATTGAAATAGAGCGTATGCTTGCCAGAAAAGAACGAGTGACGATATCTGGACTGGAACGAATAACCGGCTTTTCTAACAGTTTTTTTTATCGCAATACAGAAGTTAATCAGGCAATAAGGGAGGCACAACTGAGGCAAGGCGAATGCTATAATCCTAAAAAAGTGATTTGCGATAGAGTCTTAAAGAATACAGTTACATATCTTAAAAGAGAATTACTCAAACTCAAAAAGGATATGAAAAAATTGGAACAAATAAATATAGAATTACAGAAAGAAAATTTAAAGCTGAAATTAGAACTGGAAAGTTTGCAGGCAAGATAACAAGGGCGGGAGGGCGGCTATTTAATAAATAGGAGTCAAAAATACATAGCAATATTTGCTTTAGAGGTTGATCTTCTAAAGTCAGACTTTCTATTTATTACAGAATGCTTTACAATATAGATAAATATATAGAGGTTAGGGGGCTTTTATGTGGAGAAAAAACTATATACAGGGACTGTGTATAAAATAAATTCTTTAGAAATAAACAGTGGGGCAGCAGAGGTACAAGAGGATGAACTTAATCGTGTAATTATTAAGATTAAAAAAGTTTCTTCACAAATTGTAGATAATTTAAAAAGTAATGATAATTATAATGTAGTACAGATTAAACTGGGTGCTGATGGTTTTTTATCCGTATTTTATGCATATATACAACAAGTAACTTCTGGAATGCAGTTAAACAATGGCATTCCAACAAGTAGCATTTCAGAGATAGTTTTAGTATCTTCGTCAGCTATTAAAGGTAGTAAATTTTTTGATTTAAGTGATAAATTCAAAAAATTTCGTCTCGAAATAACGGATGGAAATGAACTAATAGGGCTTAGCCCGTATGATTTGAATTCAAGTTATAATAATATACAGGAAATGAAGCAAATTGAGATTCCTATAAGAATTCAAGATGTTTCAGCCCATACATGTTTAGGGGAAATTGAGTTTGTTGTTATGCCAAAATATTGGTTTAAGCGTGATTCGTTTTCAATCGGATTTTCGCATTACATATTATTGGAATTAGTAGATTCAATAGGGGTTGAACAGTTTCGAGAAAAGCTAAAGATGATTACGGATTTCTTCAGTATAATGTGTGGAGAACAAGTTACAATTAATAAAATGGAACTTGTTGAGGAAGAAGAACACAAACTTGACTTCTTTGAGTATGAAGGATATTGTAACTTTCCAAGATGGGCTTTAACTGTGTTAGATAATTCAGGAATTGATACAAACAATTTTAAGAGGCTTTCTGTATTCAAATTGATAGATTTTCAAATCCTGGAAACAGCATTGAATTATTGGTTTGAGCATTATGAAGCGCTTTATAATGCCCAACAAGCATATAGTAGAATACTTCTTGATGAAGATACGAAAATAGTAACGGTTAATAAATTTTTAGCAGCAATGCAGTTAGTAGAAGGATATTCTCAGGCTTATGTGGACGAAAAGCAAGCAGAAAAGATTTTTAAGAAAAGAAAAGCAGAAATTATTGAAAAATTAGAAGAACAAGAAGATAAGGATTATGTTGAGGCAGGATTAGCAATGCCAGGGATAACATTTAGGGAAGCATGTATAAATTTTTATTGGAAGGGAATTTCTATTTTTAGTGAAATAAGTAAAGAAACATTTAAAGAACAGTTCGAACAATCGTTAATATCAAAAGTTGTTAATGACAGAAATTTTTATACTCATTCTTCTAAAAGAATCAAGCCAAAACTACATTTTGATGAGCTTATGGATATTGCTGTGGTAACGAAAGCATTATATCGATGTTTGGTTTTAGAAAGTGTGGGAATGAGTAGGGAGATAATCAAAGATCGCTTTTATCATAATCGAACAATAAGGGGAAAAATATATCAAATTTTTAACATTCAGATTAAAACGGAGAGACAAGTATCTGAGTTTGATAGTGGGATGTGGCATTTTTGTGATTCAAAAGAATAGAACTGTTTTTATATGAGTTAAGAACATATAAAACGACTATGTCTTCTAGAGTAGTAAAAGCATAGTCGTTTTTTAGTTATATTTAAGTTTTCATAATTTTAGAGCAAATAAACGAGGGAAGGATTTTCCTGCTGTACACAAAGCCAGTATTTTCAAGCATTTCCGAGAGAGGGGTGTATTTTATCGTGGTTCTGATCGGTTTGGTGATCATTTTTAAAGAGCAGATTAACAAGCTTCTGGAGACAATTTTTAAAGAAATCAACAGTCAGTCAAAAGAAGTATATAAGTGATTAAGCAGGAGGGAGATTCCAGATTCAGTATGAGAATTATGGGAGAGAGGAAGGAAAACAGATCGGATAAGGGTGTCGGAAAACAAAGCCCCAGAGCTCTGAATGGAAGCGTCACAGTGTTTTTGAGCATGATTCTGCTCTGCATGATATCGATTATGTGCGCACTTCTCCATTCTGCCCGTCTGGCAGGTTCCGGCTGGTATCTTCAGACTGCCATGAACTCCTCTCTCGATTCTCTTATGAGCAAATATCACAGAGAAGCCTGGGAGAGGTACCACCTGCTGCTTCTTGAAACAGAGGGGAAGGAAGCCCTGGCAGATGAATTTTCTGAGTATCTGAATCAATATCTGGAATGTGATTCGGTCTATGGGCTGAGAAATGAGAATACGCAGATCAAAGATGAGGTACTGGTGACAGAGGACGGAGGAAGTCCGCTGGAGGAGGAAATTCTCGATTATATGAAATTCGGTATTTTCACAGATCTGGGAGATGAGGCATCGCTGACAGAGTTTTCAGAGGTGATGCGGGCGTCTGATGGGATTCATGCCGTAAAGGAAAGCTACCAGATTCACTCAGAACAGGCATTTCGGCTGGAGGAGATCTTGGAGGAGATTCAAAATTCCCTTGGGAGGCAGCAGGAGATGTTAGATGAGTGCAGAGACGAGCTTGGCGAGTGCCGGGGGACTGCTTTTATAAAGACAGCAGAAAAAATGGCCGGGGAGATGGAGCGGATCCCTGCCCTGATGGAAAAATATGAGCTGACAGCGGAACTTTTCAAAAAAGAGCTGGATGAATCAGAACGGAAGGCAGAGCAGAAGCGGGAAGAGATAGGCGAGACAGCGTGGGAGGCCCTGAAAGGCCAGATGGATTCCTATCGCTCTTATACAGATGCAGAAGGGGAGAGGAGACTGGAAGTAGAGCGGATTGCAGAAGAGACACAGAAAAACAGGGAGATTGTGGAGGAGTCCATAGAGAGAGCTGTGGAAGTTAAGGAGTACATTGATTCATGGGAAGGGGATGACGAGGACGACGAGCTGGATGAGGAGAAACTCTGGAAGAATGTGCGCAGCAGCCTGAATCGATGCCGCATTCCCACCCCAGGTTACCAGGCAGGAATTGAGGACAGACAGAGACTGGGAATCCTCCAAAAAATAAACAATATGGCAAAAATGGATCTGCTTGACTTTGTGCTTCCGAAAGGAGCAGAGATATCTGAAAGAGAAATGAAAATGGGAGAACTGCCCTCAGGAGGAAAAGACGGATATAAAATGGGACTTGATTCTGTAAGTGCCAAAGGGCTTATTGACAGAGCTCTCATAAATAAATATGTGGAGGTCCATTTTCCGAGATATGAAAACGAGCAGCAGGAAGGAGAACAGAAAAGACAGCTTTTCTATGAACAGGAATATATCATTAACGGAAAAAGGAAGGATAGGGAGAATTTGAGCCAGACAGTCAAAAAACTTCTGGCGGTCAGAGAGGGAATGAACTTGATTCATATTTTAGGTGACAGTGAAAAACGGGAAGAGGCAAGACTTTTGGCCTTGGCGCTGACAGGGGCTGCCGGTGTGACACCCATTGCAGATATAGCGGCATTTTTTATTATGGGAGTATGGGCATTTGCTGAGTCAGTGGAGGATGTGAGAGCGCTGCTTCAGGGGGAAGGAGTTCCGCTGATTAAGGGAAAAGAAGACTGGAGGCTGAATCTGGATGAGATTTTCAATTTTGTGGATAAAAAGGAAAAAATTTCAGAAGGCGGTGGAAAAGACGGTCCTGATTATGGAGATTATCTAAAAGGATTTCTGCTGATTCAGGACAGAATTCAGAGAAATGAACGCATGATGGATCTCATCCAGTATAATCTGTCAGGTACCCAGGAGAGTTTCAGAATGAATCGATGTGCAGTCAGTGTGGAGGCAGAGTGTACAGCTAAGGGTACAGTTTCCACAGTCAGAAAGAGAGCAGCAAAAAAATATTAGGAGCAAGCAGTTAGAGGTTATTCTCCATACCCCCTCCCTCTTTGAATGTTTGTAAGACCTCTCCAGGTACAATGGTTCAGATACAGATAATTTTCATTTAAACAGTCTGACTGCAGTGATTGCAGAAATCCGGGCGTGCAGAGAGCAGGAGGGGGTATGGAGAATGACATTTAAGATGGGAAAGAGAAGAAAAACTGTATCAGGGAGCCTTACAGTAGAAGCCGCTCTGGGACTTACCCTGTTTGTACTTTTTTCAGTGTGTATGATGATGCCAATGGAAATGCTGAGAACCAGGCAGAAGGTTCAGACTGTTCTTGAAGTGACAGCCAGAGAGATGAGTCAGTATGCCTATATTCTCTACAGGCTGGATCAGGGAGATGACACGATTTTAGAGGAGAGTGAAAACTGGGAAAAAGAGCTTTCCGGCCTTTTAGCCGGAATGGCTGTCAGAGCGTATTTAAGAGAAAAAATAGAGGGGATTGCAGGAAAAGGAAGAATTGAAAATCTGAGGATCACAGAGGCATCCCTGATGGAAGACGGGGAAAATATCATCCTTGCGGCAGAATACGATTTAAAAATTCCATTTTCTGTCTTTCATATCAGCAGAATACAGGCGTCGTCCAGGACAGCCAGAAGAGCATGGATTGGCAGTGAGGGTGACAGAAACCGAGGTAAGGAAACAGAAAAAACAGAGGAAGTGATGGTATATATCGGCTCTTCCATGGGGCGCTATCATCTCTCGAGAAAATGCCATTATCTGACTAATGAGTTTCGTGCTGTCTCCTATGAAAGTATAGAAAACCTGAGAAATCAGTCGGGAGGGAAATATTACTCGTGCAGCGTGTGTGGAAAAGCCTGCGGCGCGGGAGATACCGTTTATATTATGCCAAACGGCTCCCATTATCACAGCCGGACGGACTGCCCGTCTGTGGTAAGCTATGTGAGAGAAGTTCCCCTGAGCCAGGCAGAACATCTGGGAGCCTGCTCCTACTGTGGAGGAAATAAGACATGAAGGCAGTATTTGCTGTTTTTCTGTGCGCATGCGCATGGAAAGATTTAAAAGAAAAAGAAATACCGCTGATCTTTTTTGTGGTCGCTGCAGCGGCAGGAGTTATATGGGCGGCAGGAGATCTCGGGACAGGGGGATGGAAAGAGGGAGAACAGGTGTTTAGAAAGCTGTTCGGTCAGGCGGCTTCACTTCTTCCAGGGACAGGTCTTTTGATCATATCATATTGTACCAAAGGCGCGGTTGGAAAGGGAGACGGATTGTTCTTTCTCGTTTCAGGATTGTATTTAGGATTCTGGAAGTGCCTGGCGCTGCTGTTCTGCGGTCTTTTGTTTTGCAGCGCATGGGGACTTGGAATGCTCATCTGGGGATTCTGCGCTGGAAAAAAAGTAAAGGATATAAGACTTCCCTTTCTGCCGTTTCTTATTCCGGCAGCAGTGATCCTGCAAATATTTATTCCATCCGGGCTCGTATAAATGAGAAAAAAAGGGACTTTTCGCTTTTATGGCTGTGATTTGAGATTTTTCCTTTTGGGAAACAGGAGAATCTCTGGGATGAAGAAACGCAGAACAGGAGAAATGGGATGAAGAAGATAAAGAGACAGGGAACAGAAGGAAAGAGGAGAACAGGACTTCAGGCATCCGTTACAGTGGAGGCTTCTATAGTGATGGCGGTGGTACTGTTTACCTGTGCTGCTATTCTGGGAGAGGGCTTTCGGGTGCATGAAAGGACAGCCGGTATGCTGATTCTTATGGATGCAGCAGAGATGGCACAGACAGGTATAGATAGAGAAAGCTCCATAAGAGAGAGTGAGGAGTGGGCAAACAGGGCCCTCCGCTCTTATTACCGCTTAGGGGGAAGTTCTATCAGTATAGAAAAAAAGGGAGAAAATTTGACAGGAGTCTTTACAAATACACAGGGTCAGGAGGAAGGAACAGTGAGTATTAAACGATTTGAACCTCAGAAGTTTCTGAGAATCGTGAGAGCGATCGGTATATAAGGGGTGTTTACTCTGCGACGGTTGCGAATCAGTTCCGTAGCATGATTTTTCCTGTGAGGGAGATTGTCAGCGAAACGGAGGAAAATGCTGATTCTTATGCCAATGAAAAAAGAGCGAAATAATAAAGAGAGGGAAAAATAAAATAACTGCAAAAAGCAGAAAACGATTCTGTCTGCGTGCAGAGCGGGAGGTGGAAATGTGGAGCAGTTGAGGGTAAGCTACCGAAGAGAAATGAACCACAATTACATGATTTTAAGTGATCCTGAGCTTCAGGCAGACAGCTATGTGGGAAAAATGCTTTCAGAAAACAATATTGAGGGGCTCTTAAAATTCCGCCAGAAGCATACGGAGGAAGGGGATGTATACTGCTATGAGATAACTTCAAAGCAGCCTCTGTCAAGGCTTCTGGAAGGAAGACTTATATCCTATGACGAAATTCGGGCCATCCTGCTCTCTGCAGCTGGAATGCTGCGCCGTACAGAGGAATATCTTCTGAAAGAAGAGCAGATTCTTCTGGAGCCAGACTATATTTACGTAGAACCGGAGGATTTCGCGGTATTTTTCTGCCTGCTTCCGGGATACAGCCAGAGCTTTCCGGATGCTTTTACACAACTGCTCCAATATATTCTTGAGAAGGTTAACCATCAGGATCACAGGAGTGTTGTCCTGGCCTATGGGCTCTACCATGAGAGCCTCAAAGAAAATTATGGGATGGAAGATCTTCTGAAATATCTGTCAGGAGTTGAGAGAGAAAAAAACAGATGGGAGATGGCCGGGGCTTCAGCGAAAGAAGATAGGAAAGAAGCCTGGGACGAATGGGATGCACCTGAAAACCGGGAACGAATGGATCGAGGAAACAGAGACAGCTCCTGCAGGTCTTTCAGAGATATTCAAAGAGAAAGGGATGGTGAGAGCGGGAATCGTGACGGGGCAGAGTGCCAGGGGAAAAGTACAGATACCGGGAGAGAGCATCAGGGAAAGATATGGAAAAAGAACAGGGAGCCTATGTTTGACCAGATTTCCGAAAGAAACGAAAGCAGTGAGGGAAAAAAACGAGAGAATGGATTTTTTCATCCCATTAGGCTGGTTCTCGGTATCCTTTTCCTGGAAGGACTCATCTACCTGTTTAAAGGAATGTCGGGGCTAAAAAACTATGGGGTTTTGCCACTTGTGATTGTATCCCTGCTGTATCTGGTTGGGAGAGTTTTATCTGTTCATTTTAAACAATCGGAGACAGCAGCAGAAGAGACAAGCACAAACCCTTCCCTTTCTCAGAAGCCGTCTGATTTGTTTTTTATGGAACAGGAAAGGGAGAAAAAACCTGACTGGGGCTCACGGGAGAGCGGCAGGGAAGAATGTCCAGAGGCGTGCGGGAGAGAAAAAAGGTCCATACGAAGCAGGAGCCTAAAAGAAACAGAGCCAGAAGGGAAAAAGGAGTTCAAAAGCGGCGGAAAAGAGAGACAGAGGGAGCAGGACGAGTGGAAAATTCTGTTTCAGTCTTTTGACGAAGGCTCTCCGGATATAGAGAGCTCTGGACAGAAGGAAAAACAGTGTGAGAAAGATACACAGCTATTAAATGATTTGGCATCTGCATACGAAGGCCACAGAGCATGTCTCGAAAGCTCTTCTAAAGACAGAGAGGATATTGAGATTCCCTATGTTCCCTTTCTGATAGGTAAACATGAGGAGATGAATGACTATGTGCTCAATTATCCCACAGTCAGCCGCCTTCACCTCAGAGTTGACAAAAAAGAAAAAGTTTACATTTTTACAGATATGAATTCTACCAATGGAACTACAGTAAATGGATACAAGATGGAAGCAAATGAAACGGTAAGCGTAAAAGAGGGGGATACCGTCCAGATAGCAGGGCTCAGTTACCGATTTAGGGAGAGCTGAACCATCTTCAGCAATGTTCTGTTACACGACAGAGAGAATAATTTTTCAGTATTTTTCTATTGTTTTAGGGGAATAATCATGGAATTGACAGTAAATATATGGTATAATATCGAGGAAAGCGCATGCCATGCTTGCATGAGCATGCATTTGACGAGCAGTTCCATCGAGACGCCAGTCGAGATGGTATAATGACCGCAGGGCGGGCATTATACCTGCGCATGCCGGTTTCAGCATGTACTGCTGAAATCCGGGCGCTAGATTCCGCCGGAGGCGTCAAAAACACGAAAGGGGCGTGCGTGCCTCTGCTGAGGTTTAAAGTTGAGAATAAAAATTTTAATGGAACGGATGGCGGCTGTAATCAGGAAATTTAAAGGGATGTTTTAATAGATGAATAGGTTTGAAAGAATATCACGGGTAAATGGAGCTATTATCATAATTAATATCATTATTTTTCTCCTCCCGGATGTTTTTAGCTTTCTGACAGACAAGGAATGGATTTATGAAAATGGAGCCGTAATTCCTGTTCTTGTGGTAGAAAATGGAGAATATTACCGTTTAATTACCTCTGTATTTCTGCATTTTAGTATCAGGCATCTTCTGAATAATATGCTTGTCCTGTTCATATTGGGTGACAGGCTGGAGCAGATTTTGGGAGGGGTCAGGTATCTTTTATTTTACCTGCTCTGTGGATTAGGGGCTAATATTGTTTCCCTGATATTTGATCTGAAGATGGGTGATTGGTATACCATGTCAGCAGGTGCGTCGGGCGCTATTTTTGGCGTTGTGGGCGGACTGATGTGGATTGTTTTCATGAATAGAGGAAGGCTGGGAGATTTGAGCAGCGGACAGCTTGCAGTGATGGCTTTTTTTACACTGTACCTGGGATTTACCAGTTCCGGTGTGGACAATGCGGCTCATGTGGGAGGCCTGTTAGTTGGAATTTTGCTGGGAATACCATTTTATGTTTGGGTTTCCAGGAAAAAATATACAGACATTATTAAGTAAGTCAGAAAAGGAGTGGTTCCAATGGTAGAGAAAGAGTGTATTTTTTGCAAGATAGCGAATGGAGAGATTCCGTCCGCTACGGTTTATGAGGATGGTGATTTCAGGGTGATACTGGATCTCGGTCCTGCCTCAAGGGGCCATTCCCTGATTCTTCCTAAGCAGCATTACAGGGATCTGTGTGAGCTGGATGATGCAGTTGCAGCAAAAATTCTTCCGCTTGCCGGAAGACTTGGAAAGGCGATGATGAAGACGCTGGGATGCGCCGGATTTAATGTTGTTCAGAACAATGGAGAGGCCGCAGGTCAGACCGTCTTTCATTTCCATGTCCATGTGATTCCAAGATATGAGAATGGGCCGGAAATGGTAGCCTGGAAACCTGGAAAGATGGAGCAGGAGGAGCTGACGAAGATAAGCGGCATGCTCAAGTCTGAGATGGACGCATAGGAGAACGTATGCAACAGAGGGATGCTGAACTGTTGCGGGCTCTATATGAAAACTATCTGATACCGTTGAAGAAGTATGCTGTGAAGATTGGCGTGGACTGTGATTATATTGAGGATATGGTTCACGAGACATTTCTGGAATATTATGCCAGATATTCTCTGGAATTTGGTGACAGGCAGAAGCGTGTTCTTCTTACCATGATACTCAGGTGCAGATGGATTGACTATTGCAGAAAAAATAAACGATGCAGCTCATTCGGCACTTACGAGCATATTGAAATAGTATCAGCGCTTGAAAAGCTTCTGGATAAGGATACGCTTCATTATGTGATGGAAAATGACATTTACAGGCAAATCAGGGATCTGATGGACGGGATGAAAAAGGACTGGCGTGACGTTCTCATTCTTTATGTTCTGGAGGGCAGAACAATCAAAGATACGAGTCAGATCCTGGGAATTGCGGAAACGGTATGCCGTTCCCGCATCTTCCGGGCCAGGCAGGAGCTGAAAAGGCTCCTTGAGAATAAGGCGATCTTTGACATTCAATCTAATTCATGCAGTCATAAATCAGATCCATAATGGTTTCTACAGCATTGTTTAATGTGCTTGTCTCCATCGCATTGATAAAGGACTGACGATTTTTATAGGTTTCGGAAACTGCCTGGAAGAGTGTATCAGGTGTCAGAACCTCCTCTTCCAAAACAGCGCTGAAGCCCTGTTTGGCAAAAGATTTTGCATTCAGAATCTGATCTCCGCGGCTGGCAGCGGCAGAAAGAGGAATCAGAATGTTAGGTTTTCTCAGAGCCAGAATTTCGCAGATAGAGTTTGCACCTGCCCTGGATATAACCAGATCCGAGGCAGCGAACAGATGGCGCAGAGGTTTATCGACGTATTCATACTGAACATATCCGGATAATCCTGTCAGGCTTTCGTCGAGATTACCTTTTCCGCATATATGTATCACCTGAAACTGGGATAAAAGCCGGGGCAGAATACTGCGGACTGCATGATTTACGGTGACAGAGCCCAGACTTCCGCCGATGACCAGAATGACGGGGCGGTTAGCAGAAAGACCCGCATACTGAAGTCCTGCAAGGCGGTCACCGGTGAGCAGCTCTTTCCTGATAGGGGAACCGGTAAGCACAGCCTTCTCCTTGGGAAGGAAGCTGAGTGTTTCGGGAAAATTGCAGCAGACTTTTTTTGCGGCTGGGATACAGATTTTATTTGCCAGTCCCGGGGTCATATCAGACTCATGGATGATAACAGGAACTTTATAGTGTTTTGCAGCCAGAACAACGGGGACAGCGACAAAACCGCCCTTTGAAAATACAATGTCCGGTCTGTATTTTTTAATCAGTTTTCTGGCCTGAGAATAACCCTTTAGAACTCTGAGGGGGTCAGAAAAGTTTTTCAGATCAAAATAGCGGCGTAATTTACCAGAGGATATACCGTCATAGGGAATTTTGGCATCCTCGATGAGTCTGCGCTCAATACCGTTATAGGAACCGATATAGCGGATTTCAAACCCCTCTGCGCGGAGGGAAGGGAGCAGAGCCAGGTTCGGGGTAACATGGCCGGCAGTTCCGCCGCCGGTCAAAACGATTTTTTTCATATAATCTTGCCTCCATATAAATTACAGTAAGAAACGACAGATCTTCATTTCTTCAGCATATTATTATAGTAAACGCTAAATAGAAAAAGTCAACCCCAGAAACACTTTGATAAGGTTTGAAGGAGGTGTGAGGTGGGTACAAATCAGAATGAAAATGAAACAGATCAAGAATTGGACAAGCGCCTGAAATGTGCCTGCGGATGGGACGAAGAGCAGCTTCTGAAAGAATTGGAGGACGCAGAAAAAGAGATATCTGAGGAAGATCTCCCTCTGTCCGGAAAATACAGCTTTGAAAGACTTTTAAAGGATATCGAGGAGAGAAAGATTGAGCCTGAGAGAGGGGACAGGGAGGAAGCAGAATCAGGGCAGAATTTAGAGACTTCCATGTCAGCAGGTGAGGGAGAAGTCTGTTCACTTCAGCAGCTCGTTATCCTGATAAGGGCATCTGTGGCAGCCGTTACAGCAGCGTCTGCTATGCTTTTCCTATGTATGTTCTAAATTGACCTGACGCTTGTATCAGACAAAGCAGGCGGATAAGAAAACGGCTAATGGGAAAAGGGAATCCGCTATATGAAAAGAATCGTTTGAAAAGAAATGGCTTTCGGAAGCAGGGGAAAGTCCGAGAGCCTGTGGTTAAATACATAACGGTGCAGATAGTGCCTGCAGAGAGGGACTGCCGCAATAATCATCCGTACATGGAAACGTGAAAACGGACATCAGGCGGAGAATAACATCTGTCCTTCAGATATTTCATTGCGGCAGCTCCTTCTTGAAACTGAAAACGGGTGAAAAGAATACCAGCAAAACAGAAGGGTACTAATGTACACATAGTGAAGAATGGGTACTCAGGGAAGGCTCTTCTGATCTACAGTTTGGCCTTGTATTGCTTTAAGGCATTGGCAAGCTGATCGGGACAGGAGGTAGGGCGGAAGCCGCAGCGGATTCCGTTAAGTCTGGAAATCACCTCGTCAATATCCATTCCCTCCACAAGGCGGGCAACTCCCTGTGTATTTCCTGAACAGCCGCCGATAAAGCGCACATTTGTCAGCTTATTGTCTATAACATCAAATTCAATTTCACGTGAACAGACGCCATTCGTAGCATAAATCATGATAAAATCTCCTCTCTGATATAATAAATGGAACCCTTTTCTTTGCTGATTGAAAAGAGCTTTTCTGTAAACAGATATAAAAAGACTGCAGCAGTTCTGAAGCAGACTCTGCGGGAAAAGGCTTTTAAGGTCTGCAGATTTTCTTTTCACAGTGGATTATACCCTCCTTTAAAAAGAATTGTCAAGAAAAGGGAGATCCTCTATAATAAGGGGAAGCAGCAGTCTGACGCGTTCTTTCCGGAGCCCTATATTCGCTCTTTGCAGGAGAGAAAAGAACAGACGAAACAGATGTTTTAGGTTATCCATATGGCCGTACGGTGTTGGCTATGAGTGAAAAAAACTGAAGAATAAGACAAATACAGCCCACAGAGGGTGGAAAATGCAGGACAAAAGGAGGCAGACAAATGCTTGGTATTATTGGAGCAATGGATGAGGAAGTTGCAAAGATTAAAGAGGAGATGGAAGAGGCTGAGGTTATAACTGTGGCCGGTATGGATTTTTATGTTGGAAAGCTGGCAGGAAAAGATGCAGTGGTTGTGCGTTCCGGCATCGGTAAGGTAAACGCAGGCATGTGCACACAGATTCTGGCAGACAGATTCCATGTAGATGCAGTGATCAATACGGGGATTGCAGGCTCACTGAAGAATGAGATTAATATCGGTGACATTGTTATCTCCACAGACACGGTGCAGCATGATATGGATGCCAGCGGGTTCGGATACAGAAAGGGACAGATTCCAAGGGTGGATACCTTTTCCTTTAAGGCGGACGAGAAACTGAGCAGCCTGGCTCTTGCCTGCAATGAGAAAGTAAACCCGGATATTCAGGCCTTTTTGGGGCGCGTAGTCAGCGGTGATCAGTTTATTTCCGACAGAGATAAGAAGAAATGGCTGGCCCAGGAATTTGAGGCGAGCTGCACGGAGATGGAGGGCGCTGCCATTGCCCAGGCAGCATACCTGAACGGTATTCCTTATCTGGTAATCCGTGCAATTTCCGATAAGGCAGATGACAGCGCGGGGATGGATTACGCGGAGTTTGAGGCTCAGGCTATCCGCCATTCCGTAAACCTGATTCTGGAAATGGCAAAGAGGATTTCCTGCTAAAAGGATAGGAGACAGAGCAGGAAGAGTGTCTGCGGCACAGAGATTGAGGAGGCGGTTCAAGCAAAATGTGACGCAATATTTCCAGATTCGCAGGATGTCCGGTCCGGATGGCCTGCAGCGGTGTGCAAATCCCCGAAAAGCTTTATTTTATGGGGGAATTTGACGATCGATTCTAAGCCCTTCTCTCTTTTCAAAGACAGGACAGGCGGCTATAATAAAAGCCATCTGGAAAAATCTGGAGAAGAAAGGGGAGCTTTTTATGCTGGAAATTTTACAAACAGGAAAAGCATTGTATGCGCTGGCGGCTATCGGCATCATAGGTGTCTTAAGCAAGCTCGTCACGCGCAGCCTCTACAAAAGACTGATCCGTGAAACGGATAATATGGCGGCCACGAAGAACAAAAACCTGAAAATACTGAAGCAGAAGCTGGAGAACGCCTGCCGGCTGAACCAGACCATTGTGAACACCCAGGCTTATCTGGAACGTCAGATGTACGGGTTTCGGTTTATGAAGGTTTCTCTTCAGAGCTGGAATAATGTTTCTCTCCAGATGGCAATTCTGGGAATTATGGCAGGAGGGGCAGCCTCCTTTGCCTCCTACTGGTACAGGCTGGATTCCTATTACATTGTGCTTTATGCGTCGGCAGGGGCTTTTCTGGGGCTTTTTCTGGCCTTTCTGGAGAGCAGCTTTAATATTGGGCTGAAGCAGCAGCGCCTTGCCAATGCCCTTCTGGAATATACGGATAATTCCGTGTTTGTCCGCGCTGCCAGGGAAAACGGCGGAAGGGATGAGCGACTTCAGGACAATGTGAGAAGGCTTCCGGTGAGAGAGATTGGGACAGACCGGGGAGACGACAGAGAACTCATAATCCGGGAGAATGAGCTGAGGGACGGGCTGATTCGGGATGCGGTAAAAACTTCTGCCCAGACAAGAGGACAGGTACAGCAGGACAGGCGTTCTGGATTTAGTGACAAGCACGTGGACAAGCCAGCCGGACTTAAAAGGCTGAAGGCAGAGAAGATGGTAAAGGCGAAAAAGAGTGCAGCTTCGGCAGGGGAGGACACACTCTCAGCCTTTGACACAGCGCAGTCATCAGCTATTGGAGGAATGGAGGGAGGCGTTTCAGAGAGGGGAGAGGCGCCGGCAGACGCTTCCAGAAAGGAGCAGGCAGGCCGTCTGGGGGCTGTGAGGGATATTGACTATTTAAAACACAGTCTGGAACAGATTGCGGCCAGCAGGGAAAAGACAAAGAAGGAGGAGGATTGGACCAAGGAGCTGGCTCCGGAAGAGATGAAGGTGCTGGGAGAGCTCATAAGGCAATACTTTTCCGCAGATTAAAAAACGGCGGTCCCGGCTGGGAGAGACAAAAGCATGGGGCAGACAGGCGGCAGGTGAAAAGGAAGACAGGGCGAAAAAGGGTGTGTATGCAAACGGAAGAAGGATGTTGATAAATTTATAACAGATTGCTATAATAGCGTTAAACGCATAGGCGTCAGGAACTGGGCTGCCGGCCGGCTAAAGGACGGACACGGCATTCCCATGATCAGAGTCCGACACATAAGAAAAGGAGAGAGAACAAATGGGCAGAGAAGTGACATTTGACTATTCCAAAGCAGCTTCCTTTGTGAGAGCCGAGGAGCTGGAAAACATGAAGAGCGCAGTTATGTGCGCAAAAGATGTGCTTGTAAACAGGACAGGTGCGGGAAATGACTTTTTAGGCTGGATTGATCTGCCGGTTGACTACGATAAAGAAGAATTTGCAAGGATCAAAAAGGCAGCTGAGAAAATTCAGAGTGACTCCGATGTGCTTCTGGTTGTGGGAATCGGCGGCTCCTATCTGGGCGCAAGGGCTGCCATTGAATTTTTAAACCACAGCTTTTACAATGTGCTTCCCAAGGGAAAGAGAAAGACACCGGAAATCTACTTTGTAGGAAACAGCATCAGCAGCAAGTATATTAAGGATCTGCAGGATGTGCTGGAGGGAAAGGATTTCTCCGTCAACATTATCTCTAAATCAGGCACAACCACTGAGCCGGCTATCGCATTCCGCGTATTCAAAAAGATGCTGATCGATAAGTACGGAAAAGAGGAGGCTGGAAGAAGAATCTACGCAACCACAGACAGGGCCAAGGGAGCTCTCAAGAACCTGGCCAACGAGGAGGGCTATGAGTCCTTTGTGGTTCCGGACGATGTAGGCGGCCGTTTTTCCGTGCTCACGGCAGTGGGACTTCTCCCGATTGCAGTCAGCGGAGCTGACATTGACAAGCTGATGGAGGGCGCTGCTTCAGGAAGAAAGAAGGCCCTTGAGGCGCCGTACGAGGAGAACGGGGCTCTCCTGTACGCGGCGATCAGAAATATTCTCCACAGGAAGGGAAAACAGGTGGAGATCGTTGCCAACTACGAGCCGAGCCTGCACTATGTATCAGAGTGGTGGAAGCAGCTCTACGGAGAGAGCGAGGGCAAGGATCAGAGAGGCATTTTCCCGGCAGCCGTTGATCTGACAACGGATCTTCACTCCATGGGACAGTTTATTCAGGACGGCTCCAGAATTATGTTCGAAACTGTGCTGAATGTGGAGGAATCTCCTGCAGAGGTTCTGCTTGACAGGGAAGAGGTAGACACAGACGGCATGAATTATCTGGCCGGAAAGAGCGTGGATTTTGTAAACAAGAGCGCTATGAACGGAACAATTCTGGCCCACACAGACGGAAACGTGCCGAATCTGCTTGTAAATATCCCTGAGCAGAATGAGTTTTGCTTAGGCGAGCTGTTCTATTTCTTTGAGTTTGCCTGCGGAGTGAGCGGATATCTGTTGGGCGTGAACCCGTTCAACCAGCCGGGCGTTGAGAGCTACAAGAAAAACATGTTTGCTCTCTTAGGAAAACCGGGATATGAGGAAGCCAGAGAGGAGCTTTTAAAGAGACTCTAGGACTTTACGGGAGCAGATTCATATTCCTTTTAACGCTCCCGCATAAATAAAAGAAGACGCTGTCCAGCCTGATTCAGACTGGACAGCGCCTTCTTTTATTTCATGCCCACAGTCAGCCTGCAGGCTGTTCTGTCCGGGCTTTCAGAATATCTGTAACACACCCCAACATTCAGTATAGAACCCCTATTTAAAGGTTTCTGCCGCGTATCTGGAGAGTTCCTCCCTGAAGTCCGGGTGCGCAATTGAGATCATGGCTTTAGCTCTCTCCCGGAGAGACAGGCCTGAGAGCTTTGCAACGCCGAACTCTGTGGCAACGTACTGGATCATGGTTCGGGGTGCGGAAACCGTGCTCTGGCCCGGGATGAAGGGGACAATGTTGGATTTTAAAGTGCCGTCCTTTTTTCGATGGGTGGAGGCCAGGCAGATAAAGCCTTTTCCGCCCTCTGAGCGGAAGGCGCCCTCCAGGAAATCCAGCTGGCCGCCTGTGCCGGAGAGCTGTCTGCTGCCGGCGGATTCGGCATTTTCCTGACCCATCAGATCCAGCTCCACACCTCCGTTGATGCTGATCACATGTTTCATCCGGCTGATCCGCTCCGGTGAGTGGACATAATCCACATCAGCAGGGCAGAAAAGCTGAGGCTCCTCGTCCAGCCAGCGGTAGAGCTCCTGAGAACCCATGGCCAGATTCCAGGTGGAAAAACCGGTGTCAATTTCCTTTTTCCGGTTGGTGAGCTTTCCTGCCCGGTAGAGGGCCAGAAAAGCATCGCTGATGGTCCCTGTATGGCAGCCCAGATCCCTTCTGTCAGACTCTGCCAGAAGGTTTGCAACTGTAAACGGAACCCCGCCGACTCCGAGAGAGAGAACGGCCCCGTCCGGGATCTCCTCCACTACATGGCGGGCGATGGCGATGTCCGTGTCAGAGGGCTCCCTGTAGGTGCGGACAGGAAGCGGTTCATGCTCGCCCTCCACGATGTAGTCTGCTTCGGACAGATGGACTCTGTGGGAGCCGTTTACTCCCTGGAGCCTGGGGAGATGCTCGTTGATCTCAAAGATAACCGTCCGGGCATGTTCAAA
This sequence comes from Clostridium sp. AM29-11AC, assembly GCF_003480545.1. Classification (NCBI taxonomy): domain Bacteria; kingdom Bacillati; phylum Bacillota; class Clostridia; order Eubacteriales; family Clostridiaceae; genus Clostridium; species Clostridium sp. AM29-11AC. The sequence goes on along the minus strand of NZ_QUJI01000004.1, from coordinate 169,505 downwards.
AATCGTTCTCCAGGCATAGTTGGAGATGCCCAGGCCGCAGTAGCCGCTGTCATCAGGGCAGGAAACGGGAACAAAGGCCACATCCACGCGGATGTGTCTGCGGTACAGCTCAGGCAGGGAGCGCAGAATCATAGGGATGAACTGACACAGTCCGCGGCTCTGCAGCTTTCTCTCGTAGTCGCCAATATGCCAGCTGTAGTATGTAAAGGCAGACTGTTCCGGATCGCTTTCCACAACCTCAATTCTGGGGCGTATCACAAGACCTCCCCGGACTTTGACATCCTTCAGCTCCTCCTTTCTGGCCGCCAGGGCCCGATCCATCAGCTCCGGAAAGCCGGCGCCAAATCCGTAATCAACCCAGTCACCGGAGCGGACAGCCTTCGCCGCTGTCTCCGGCGTCACGAATTTGCTTCTGTAATCATTTGACATAATCAGTGTTCCTTTCAGCTTTTGCAGTTTTTGATTAATCATACCTTAGAAAGATTCATATTTCAACAGTGAAAAAACACCTTGCGAAACAGGCGGCTCCGTGCGACAATAAACGGGACAGGAAAAAGACAGGAGAGGAGAGAGGGTATGTTCCGGCTTTGGGCGAAAATTTGGAAGGAAAACAGGATGCAGAGGGACACGGTGATTGAGAACGCAGACTACTCCATGTCCAGAACAGCCATGGTGTTTGACGCCATTGAGAAGGTCTGCTATGAATTCGATCTGGGACAGCCGATCTGGCTGGATGCAAATATTGAGGACTTCAGGCGCCATGACAGGACGAGATTTTCAAAGGACAATTTTGTAGAGTCCATTGAGTTTGATTATCTGGAAATACAGGTGATTGAGGAGTAAAAAGGAGAGCAGAGGGGCTATGCCGGAGAACGGCTTTCTGATATAATCTTATACAGAACATTCAAAGGCTTCAGGAGGAAAAGACAGTGCAGAGAAACAATGGCTGTCTGGGAGGAACAAAATGGCACAGACAATAACGGACTTCAGAGAATTTCTGACAGATGCGAAGCAGATTGCCGCAGAGCTTTCAGAGCTGGAGCAGTCTGAGGCGCAGGCCAGAGAGGAGGAGAGCAGGCTTCTGCGGACTCTGGAGGCAGAGAAAAAGGCAGTCACAGACAATATCAACCAGACTGTAAAGCGCCGCAGGGATGAGATCAGCAAGAGCTATGACAATGAAATTTCCATCACACAGGATCGGTTAAAAAAGACAAGAGCAAGAAGGGAAAAGGCAAAAAACCAGGGGATAAAGGATCGGATTGAGGAGGAAACCTCCGAGCTTCACCTGCACAACCGGGAGCTTAAGGTGAGGATGAAAACCCTGTTTCAGAAGGAGCATGTACCTGCTTTCTGCCAGAGTGGATTTTATTATGCCCTCTATTTTCCAAGAGGGTTGAAAGAATCGCTTATTCTTCTGGCCACGCTGATTGTCTGTTTTCTTCTGATCCCCTATGGGATTTATTCTGCAGCTCCGGTTCAGAAAACGGTTTATCTGATTCTGATTTACTTTGCCTGCGTGCTGGTATTTGGCGGGCTTTATACAGTGGTGGGAAATATGACAAGAGGGCGTCACCAGAAGGCCCTCAGAGAGGGACGGCAGATTCGGAATGTCATGCAGTCCAACTACAGAAAGATACGTATGATCACCTCCTCCATAAAGAGGGACAAGAATGAGTCTGTCTACAACCTGGAAAAGTATGATGACGAGATTTCTCAGCTTGAGCAGGATGTGGACGACATGCTGAAAAAGAAGAAGGATGCGCTAAATACCTTCGAGAATGTGACCAGGATGATTATTTCCGATGAGATCGCCCAGAACAGCAGAGAAAAGCTGGAGGCTATGGAGGCCAGGCACGAGGAGGCTTCCAGCCACCTGAAATACATTCAGACGATTCTTCAGGAGAAGCGAATCTATATGACTAACACCTATGAAACGTACCTGGGAAAGGAATTTCTGAGTGCGGAGAGAATTGAGGCCTTAAAAACGATCATAGAGGCCGGCGAGGCGTCAAATATCAGCGAGGCCATAGAGGTTTACAGAGGGCGCGGAAAGAAGGAATAGTTTCACATCAGGTAATAGGAAGCAGAGGAAAGGAAAAACCTGAAAGGCAAAAAGAAGGCCTTTCAGGTTTTTCCTTTCTGCATATTTTTGGGACACCCTGTTTATAATAGAATTAATTCAGAATTTAATTTTAATGACAGGCGGTTGTGATATGAAGATTTTGGAATGGATGGCAGCAAAGGACAGCCGGGATATCTACTATTTTAACTCAGACAGGAATTTCGAGGCGGAGGCCTTTGCGGCCAGGCTTCATCAGATGATAGAGGAGGAGAAGCTGCGCCAGGGAAAAAGAGGGGTTGTGTTTCTCTGCATTGGCACCGATCGGTCCACCGGGGACAGCCTGGGGCCGTTAATCGGATATAAGCTCAGGAAAATGGAGGTGTCCGGCGCGTCCGTGTTCGGAACTCTGGAACGGCCGGTCCACGCCATGAATCTGGAGGACTATGTAAGGGTGATACAGAGCTGCTATCATGACTGCCTTGTGGTGGCGGTGGACGCGTCGGTAGGAAACAGGGAGCATATAGGGTATCTGACACTGGGAAAGGGGGCCCTGAAGCCGGGACTCGGCGTCAGCAAGGAGCTTCAGGCAGTGGGGGATATTTTTATCACCGGAATTGTGGGCAGCTGCAGCAGCTATGATCCGCTGATGCTTCAGAGCGTCAGGCTTTCCGTGGTCATGCGGATGGCCGACTGCATCAGCAGAAGCATAGGAATTGTCGAAAAATTATGGGATAATGCTGCCCTCGTTTGACAAGTTTTTTACAGGCTCTGTGATATGATTTCCCAGATGGAAGAGGGCCGCCGTTTTTTACAGACAGACGGCGGCTGAGAAATATGCTGCAGAGGGACAAGCTCTGCTGCAGAAAACAGAGAAGCGGGGTGAGCCTGAATGGGAGATTTATATGAGCCATTATCAAAACTGCCGAAAAATATAAGGCAGATAGGAGACCGGGACGATACGGTCAAGCTGTACATGGAGGACTACGTAAGCACATACCTGAAACGCCTTTTTCCTACTGGAGGACAGGATCTGAGAGTGGGGCTTTTGCTGGGAACGGAGAAAACCGAGGATGGGACTCCGTTCATTTTCGTAGATGGAGCCCTGGAGATGGAGGATGTGACAGCCGAGGGAGAAAAGGTGGTATTTACGGAGGCAGCCTGGAAGAAGGCTTACCAGAATATTGAGGAATCATTTCCCAGAAGAACCGTGCAGGGCTGGTTTCTCTGCGGGGCGCCCGGCTGCGCCTTAAGCCCACTAAACTACTGGAAGCAGCATGGCCAGTATTTCAGCGAAAAGAACCAGCTTATGTATCTGAACAGCGGTATCGAGGGAGATGAATCAGTTTACATAACATCAGACGACGGATTCTACAGGCTGAAGGGATACTGTATCTACTACGACAGAAATCAGATGATGCAGGATTACATGATCTGCAGGAAGGATGTAAAGCGGGTGGAATCCGGCGCAGGGGACCGGGTGATCCGGGATTTCAGAGAGAGGATGGAAGACAGAAAGAAGGAAGCCATGAGCCACAGGCATACAGTCAGAAACCTGGGACTTGTGTGCAGCACCATGTCCCTGGTGATTCTGGCAGGCGGAGTGACAATGCTCAATAATTACCAGAAAATGCAGGAGATGGAAACGGCTCTTGTCTCCGTGCTTCCAGAGGGAGCAAGACCCTGGGACAGGGAGGATAACAGAGAGGAGAGCGTACCTGTAGTGGTGGAAGAAATAAAGGGGAATGTGTACCCTGAGGAGACGGATTCACAGAGCCAGAACTCTGAGAATGGAGCTCAGTCAGTTAAGCTCTCTGACGGCACTCTGTATCTGGAGGACACAGCTGAGAGCGCGGGGACAGAGAAAATGGGAGAGCTCTCCTCAGAAAAAGCTCCGGTGGGGAGCCAGGCAGAAGGAGGGGACAGCAGCGCAGTCCGGTCAGAGCAGACTTCCAAAGCAGAGGGCGGGGAAATAAGGGCTGAGAGCAGTGAAGCTCCAGAAGAAAAGCCAGAGGCAGGAAATCAGGAGGCAGATTCGGGGACAGAAGAGACAGGAGAGGCCGTCAAGGATCAGAAAGACAGCACAGCTGACAGCCAGCCAGACCCAGAATCCGGTGAGGTTTCTGTTCCGGTGACGGATATGACCCCCGGGGCAAAATATCTGGTGGGAGAAGGAGAAACCCTGTACGGGATCTGTTTTAAGCTGTATGGAAATATCAACTATGTGAAGGACATCTGCGCGCTGAACGGAGTGTCGGACATCAACCACATTATGGCAGGACAGAAGCTGATTCTGCCGGCGGAAGTGCCGGTACTGGAGGAGATGAAAGGAGCGGTGGAAGAGTAGACTATGCGCAGCAAAAGCAGCCTGATGCCTGGCGGGACAGAGCAGGGCTGAGCAGCTGCGGCAATACGTCTTTTTGGAAAAAAGTAGTTCATATCTCCCACAATCTGTTGTATAATCGGTGATATAGCAAATTGACATACAGAAGAACCTGACCCCTGAAGGCAGGCAGCAGGCGCTGTCAGGACCACGGGAGGCAGGGCAGATCAATCCATGGATCATAACGCATATGGTATCAGACAGCGGCACGGCTTCCGGGCAAGAGGCCTGGGGCGTTGTGTGGATTGACATGACGGGAGATATGCAGATGAGTAATATGGACTCTATGGAAAGAGAACGAAAAAAAAGACAGCTTAGAGAACGGATGATCAGCTCGTCGGGATCGCCGGATTCTTCCGGAAGGGGAGGAGGCCGCAGTCTCAGCGAGGAGGAGATTGTCCGAAATGCGGAGAGACATACAAGGCGCAAGAGAATCCGCCTTCTCGCGGCAGCAGCAGTGCTTGTGATTGCGGCGGCGGGAATTTTCTATTATTACTTCTATGTGCGCAGGTATGAGACCTATAAGGTAGCCTGGGAGCGGCAGGTTCCGGCCAGCGAGGGAGGTTTTTCCGGGTACGAGAGCTTTGGGAGCAATGTTCTCAAGTACACCAAGGACGGCGCGTCCTATATCGACGGAAAAGGAAAGGTAGTCTGGTCGATCAGCTATGAGATGAAGTCTCCTATCTGCTATGTGAACGGAATGTATGCCGTGATTGCGGACAGGCAGGGAAATGATATTTACATATGCAACGGGGAGGGACTCAGAGGACAGGCCAAGACCACGCTTCCTATTATGCGGGCAGCCGTGTCTGCCCACGGCGTGACGGCAGCTCTCCTTGAGGACAGCACCGCCTCCTATATCACCTTTTTCAAGGAGGATGGAAGCAGCCTGAACTGGGGGATTAAGACGGTCATGTCAAAGAGCGGGTACCTGATGGATGTGTCCCTGTCTCCGGAGGGAACCCAGGTGATGGTTTCCAATGTTTACCTTCAGGATGCGGGCATCGGAAACCGCATTGCATTCTACAATTTTTCCGAGTATGGAAAAAGCTATCCGGATCGTCTGGTAGGCGGATTTGAGGAGATGAAGAGCAGTCTGATTCCCAGGGTGCGGTTCCTGGATGAAACGCACGCCTGTGCCTTCGGAAATGGCCAGATCGGTTTCTTTTCCCTGGAAAATGAGACTTCCCCGGCTATGACTTCCCAGCTCCCCTATGAGGAGGAGATAAGGAGTATCTGCTATTCGGACAGATATGTGGGAGTGGTGGTGGACAGCGCGCAGGGCGAATATGATTACAGGCTCGACGTTTACAGCGCGTCGGGAAAGCTGAAATTCAGCCAGCCCTTTAACTTCCAGTACAGGGATATTGTGATTGACGCAGATATGGTAATTCTGTATAATGAGAACTCGTGTGAGATTTACAATATGTCCGGAAAATGCAGATTTTCCGGTTCCTTTGACTTTACATTTTCTGCAGTAAGGGCAGGAAAAATGAAAAACGAGCTGATTTTTACCGGCGGTGACACCATAAGGAGCGTTCACCTGAAGTAGCCGGTACGATGAGACAGAGAAACTGCTACACCATTAATATAAATTTCAGGAGGTTATACGAATGAACCAGATTGACACACTTTCCATTAATGCCATCCGAATTTTATCAGCAGATGCGATTCAGAAGGCAAACTCCGGCCATCCGGGTCTTCCCCTCGGCTGCGCTCCCATCGGATATGAGCTTTTTGCACACCATTTAAGCTATAATCCGGCAAACCCAGACTGGTTTAACAGGGATCGCTTCATCCTTTCCGGCGGCCACGGATCCATGCTCCTCTATTCTCTTCTTCACCTGTTCCGGGTGGGGAATCTCACAAAGGAGGATCTGATGAATTTCAGACAGGTGGGCTCCAGGACACCGGGACATCCGGAGTACGGCCACACAACAGGCGTTGAGGCCACCACAGGCCCTCTGGGCGCGGGAATGGCCATGGCAGTGGGAATGGCTATGGCTGAGGCTCACCTGGCAGCCGTGTTCAACAAGGAAAACTATCCGGTTGTGGATCACTTCACCTATGTGCTGGGCGGCGACGGCTGCATGATGGAGGGTATCTCTTCAGAGGCCTTCTCCCTGGCGGGAACTCTGGGACTTTCAAAGCTCATTGTCCTCTATGACTCCAACCGTATTTCCATCGAGGGAAGCACGGACATCGCATTCCGGGAGAATGTGGAGGAGCGCATGCGCGCCTTCGGCTTCCAGACTATCACAGTGGAGGACGGAAACAATATCGACGCCATCGCCATGGCTATTGAGGCGGCAAAGAGGGATACAGAGCATCCTTCCTTTATCACAATCAAGACAGAGATCGGCTACGGCTGCCCGGCCAAGCAGGGCAAGGCCAGCGCTCACGGAGAGCCTCTGGGCGCTGAGAACGTGAAGGCCCTCAGAGAGAATTTAAACTGGCCCTGCGAGGAGGCTTTCTTCGTGCCGGAGGAGGTTTACCGTCATTTCGACCAGCTGTCCCAGGAAAAGGCGGAGGCAGAGGCTGCATGGAACGTGATGTTTGCGGCTTACTGCGAGGAGTATCCTGAGATGGAGGCTCTCTGGAACCAGTATCAGAACGGCACGGCAGAGGAGCTGTTAAACGATGAGTCCTACTGGACAGCTCAGGAGAAGGCAGATGCCACCCGCTCTATCTCCGGAAAGATCATCAATGTATTGAAGGACAGGCTTCCGAACCTGTTTGGCGGAAGCGCGGATCTGGCTCCGTCCAACAAGACATACATGAACGGAGAGGGAGACTTCTCCAAGGAGGACAGAAAGGGAAGAAACCTGCACTTTGGCGTGCGTGAGCTTGCCATGGCTGCCATCGGAAACGGAATCGCCCTCCACGGAGGCTTAAGGCCGTTTGTGGCTACCTTCTTCGTGTTCAGCGATTATGTAAAGCCCATGGCCCGCCTTTCCTCCCTGATGGGTGTGCCGCTCACCTATGTGTTCACCCATGACAGCATCGGAGTGGGAGAGGACGGCCCGACCCATGAGCCTATCGAGCAGCTGGCAGCTCTGAGAGCCATGCCGAATTTCCATGTGTTCCGTCCATGTGACACCACGGAAACACAGGCTGCCTGGTACAGCGCAGTTACATCAAAGCATACTCCTACAGCGCTTGTGCTCTCCAGACAGAATCTGGAGCCAATGAAGGGCAGCAGCAAAGAAGCCTTAAAGGGCGGATATATCCTCGAGGACTGCCAGGGAACACCGGACGCAATCCTGATCGCCACAGGCTCCGAGGTGGGACTGGCTGTAAAGGCAAAGGCTGAGCTTGAGAAGGAAGGAATGAAGATCCGCGTGGTTTCCATGCCTTGTATGGATCTGTTTGAGGAGCAGACTGCAGAGTACAGGGAGTCAGTTCTTCCGAAGGCGGTGAGAAAGAGGGTTGCAGTGGAGGCGCTCGGCGGATTCGGCTGGGAGCGGTACACAGGCCTTGACGGAGCCGTTGTATCCATGAAGGGATTCGGAGCCAGCGGTCCGGCAGCAGAGCTGTTTGAAAAGTTCGGATTTACCGTTGAGAACGTGGTAAATGCAGTGAAAAGCCTGTAGGCCGCAAGATACGGAGAAAAGAACCGATCTTTTAAGAAATAGAACAGAGAAAATCATATGAAAAACGGCAGTCCGCGCTTTTTGGCGGGCTGCCGTTTTCTGATTGACAGCGCAGAGATCTTTTGTCCAGGCAGCAGTGCGGCCCTGCCGGACTGAGCCGTAGGTTTGGGGAAACATATCTTGCAAATAAAAGAGGGTTCCTGTATACTTGAAAAAGACAGAGGTCAGCCTGGGCTGACCATGCAGAATGCAGCAAATATGCCCTGAACAGGGATTTGGGAATGAATAAAAAGATCAGAATATAAAGGAGATACGCAAATGGAAAAGAAATGTGTCGGAATTGATGTGGGCGGAACAAGCGTCAAGCTGGGAATGTTTGAGATGGACGGCACGCTTCTCGAGAAATGGGAGATCCCTACGAGAAAGGAGGAGAATGGACGGCACATTCTCTCAGACGCAGCGTCTTCCATCAGAGAAAAGATTTCTGAGAAGGGGCTTTCCATCTCCGATCTGGCGGGAGCGGGACTTGGCCTTCCCGGACCTGTGATGCCGGACGGCTCTGTGGAGGTCTGTGTGAATCTGGGATGGAAAAATATGAATCCACAGAAGGAATTAAGCGGTCTTCTGGACGGCCTGACCGTCAAGACGGGAAATGACGCCAATGTGGCCGCCCTGGGAGAGATGTGGCAGGGCGGAGGCAAGGGCTACAGTGATCTTGTCATGGTAACGCTTGGAACCGGAGTCGGAGGCGGCGTGATCCTGGATAAGAAGATCGTGCCGGGAAGGCACGGCACAGGCGGCGAAATCGGCCACATCCGCATTCGCGAGGAGGAGAAGGAGTTCTGCAACTGCGGCGGCCGCGGCTGTGTGGAGCAGGTAGCTTCCGCCACGGGAATCGCCAGGGAGGCCAGAAGGGCCATGGAGCGAAGCGACGCCCCGTCAGAGATGAGAAAGTTTGGCAAAGACATCACAGCGAAGGATGTGCTGGACTGCGCCAAGGCAGGGGATGAGATGGCCTGTGAGGTTATGGAGACAGTGTCCTACTATCTGGGCTGGATGCTTTCGATCCTGGCTATGACGGTAGATCCGGAGGTGTTCGTCATCGGCGGAGGCGTTTCAAAGGCCGGAACCTTTCTGACAGATATGATAGAAAAATATTATGACAAATTTACCCCTCTCTCCGAGAAAAAGGCGAAGCTCACTCTGGCCACTCTGGGAAATGATGCCGGAATTTACGGAGCCGCCAGGCTGATTCTGGATTAGAGAAGGGAAGGATGGGGAGAAGAAAGATCCCCTATAAATGAGGAGCCCCCGGTGTCCACAGGACAGCCGGGGAAATTATGAAAAATCTATGTGCAAATCGAATAAAAAAATGATTTGTACTTACTATTTATTATGCAAATAGTATAAAAAATAAATGTGAATAATTTATGAACGCTATGTTAATAGATTATGAAACATAGACGGAGGAAGAGTATGAGCGACAGCAAAAAAAGAAGAACGATTGTCATAGGACATAAAAATCCTGACACGGATTCTATCTGTTCAGCCATCTGCTATGCAAATCTCAAGCATATCCTGACAGGGGAGGAATATACGCCTGCCAGAGCCGGACACGTGAACTCGGAGACTCAGTACGTGCTGGACTATTTCGGCGTGGAAGCGCCTGAGCTGATTGAGAACGTGAGAACCCAGGTGAAGGATATTGAGATCCGTGAGACAAAGGGAGTTGACAAAAATATTTCCCTGAAAAAAGCCTGGAATCTGATGCAGGACAATACGGTTGTGACCATTCCGGCTGTGACGGAGGACAATACGCTTGAGGGGCTTATCACAGTGGGAGATATTACCAGATCCTACATGAATGTATATGACAGCAGCATTCTCTCCAAGGCCTGCACCCAGTATTCCAACATACTGGAAACTCTGGAGGGAGCCCTTTTGGTAGGAGATCCCGAGGCCTACTTTGACAAGGGAAAGGTGCTGGTGGCTGCAGCCAACCCTGATATGATGGAGTATTATATTGAGAAACACGATCTGGTCATCCTGGGAAACCGCTACGAGTCCCAGCTCTGCGCCATTGAGATGGAGGCAGACTGCATCATTGTCTGCGAGGGAGCAGGCGTTTCCATGACGATCAAAAAGCTGGCCCAGGAAAGAGGGTGCACGGTGCTGACGACACCCTATGACACCTATACGGCGGCAAGACTTATCAACCAGAGTATGCCGATCAGCTATTTTATGACAAAGGATAACCTGATTACTTTTGGGACAGAGGATTTTATCGATGATATCCGGGATGTAATGACGAACAAGCGCCACAGGGATTTCCCCATCCTTGACAGGGACGGAAAATACAAGGGAATGATCTCCCGGAGAAATCTTCTGGGAGCCAGAGGCAAGAACCTGATTCTGGTGGATCACAATGAGAGAAGCCAGGCAGTGGAGGGGATGGAGAGCGCCAATGTGATGGAGATCATCGACCATCACAGACTGGGAACTGTGGAAACCATGTCCCCTGTATTTTTCCGAAACCAGCCGTTGGGATGTACGGCGACGATTATTTATCAGATGTACAATGAAAATAAGGTGGAAATCGACAGGAAAATTGCGGGACTTCTGTGCAGCGCCATTCTCTCGGATACACTTCTCTTCCGCTCGCCCACCTGCACCGCTGTGGACAAGGCGGCAGCTCTTGAACTGGCAGAGATCGCCGGCGTGGATGCGGAGAGTCTGGCGAAGGAGATGTTCGAGGCCGGAAGCAAGCTGAAGGGAAAGACGGACTCTGAGATCTTCTACCAGGATTTTAAGCGCTTCACGGCAGGCAAGCTGACCTTCGGCGTGGGACAGATCACTTCTCTGAACGTGGAGGAGCTGGGAAAGATAAAAGAACGCCTGATAGAGTATATCGGCGAGGCCAGAAACGAGCAGAAGGTGGACATGATGTTCTTTATGATGACAAATATCCTGGAGCAGTCCACGGAGTTAATCTGTGACGGCCAGGGTGCGGAGCAGCTGGCGGCGCTGGCCTTCCACTTAAAGGAGGGTGCGAAGGTTGTGACCCTGCCGGGCGTAGTGTCCAGAAAGAAACAGCTCATTCCGGCGCTGATGATCGCCACGGAGCAGTAGGCTCCGGGCAGATAAAATGCAGCAGGAGCTGTAAAACGGCAGCGGCCTGAATTGACGGCGCAAAGCGGGAGACTCAGGCTGTTTCTGCATAAAATGAGACAGAGGGCTGCCCAGGAGCTGTGAGGCTTTTGAGGCAGCCGTTTTTACATAACAGGAAACTTCGTTCTCCGTTATGTAAAAACGCTCCGCGGGGATCGCACTGGGTTGGAAAGGAAGAATGCCGCTTTCGCGGCCCGCCGCAGGCGGAGAATCCTGCGGGGCAGGATTCTTTGTATACTGTGGCATGAGAAAAGGAGAAAATCTATGGCAAAACAATATTGGAGGCCGGGAAACATGGTGTATCCGGTTCCGGTGGTGATGGTGAGCTGTCAGAAAGGAGAGGAGCGGCCGAATATCATCACGGCCGCCTGGTGCGGGACTACCTGCTCCTCCCCTGCCATGCTGTATGTGTCCATCCGTCCGGACAGATATTCCCATCATATTATAAAAGAGTCCGGGGAATTTGTGGTGAATCTGGTGACAGAGGAGCTTGCGTTTGCCACAGACTACTGCGGCGTCCGCTCCGGGCGTGATGTAGACAAATTTAAGGAGATGAAGCTCACCCCCCTGGCGTCAAAGTATGTAAGCTGCCCGGGAATCGCCGAAAGTCCTGTGAACCTGGAATGCCGCGTCACACAGATCCTCCCTCTGGGAAGCCATGACATGTTTCTCGCAGAGGTGGTGGGAGTGACCGCAGACGAGGCATATATGGATGAAAATGGACGGTTTGATCTAAACAGCGCAGGGCTGGTGGCCTACTCCCATGGAGAATATTTTAAATTAGGGGAAAAAGTAGGAAAATTCGGATATTCCGTTCAAAAGAAAAAGAAGGACGGCGAAAAAAAGCAGGCCGCCAGGGAAAAGCGCGGGGTCGGAGGAAAGAAGTCCGGTGCGAAAAAGAATACGGCAGGGGGAAAGAAATCTGAGATAAAAAAGAGCGTCAGGGAAAACCGGGACGGCAGGACGGGGAAGGGCCCCAGAGCCGGGAAAGGTAAGAAGAACGAAAAAAACCGCCGTGTGTTTTAAAGCCCGGAAGGCAGATAGGAAAATCAGGAGGACAGAATGGGAAAAGTGACAGAGGAGAGGAAGGCAGGAAGTTTCGCAGAGGGCAGGGACAGGACAAATGTGACCCTAATCGGCATGCCGGCCGCCGGAAAGAGTACGGTGGGGGTGCTGCTTGCCAAACGGCTGGGATACGCGTTTGTCGATGTGGATCTTGTGATTCAGGAGCAGGAGAACAGGCTTCTGAAGGAGATTATCGCCGATGAGGGTATGGACGGCTTTATGGCTGTGGAGAACAGGGTAAATGCCTCTCTGGACGTTCAGAAGAGCGTAATTGCGCCGGGAGGAAGCGTCATTTACGGGGAGGAGGCCATGGAGCATTTAAAGTCCATCGGGCTTGTGGTGTATCTGAAAATCAGCTTTGAGGAGCTTTTAAAAAGGCTTGGAGATGTGGTGGACAGAGGCGTAGTCTTAAAAGAGGGGATGACCCTTCAGGATCTCTATGAGGAGCGGATTTCCTATTTTGAGAAATATGCCGATATTACGGTGGACGAGGAAGGAAAGAATCTGGGGCAGGTGGTGGACGAGCTGAGAGGCCTGCTGGAGCAGAGACTGGGACTTCTGCAGGGAGAATGACAGGCCTTCGCAGAAGCAGGCAAAACGGGTATCTGTCCCGCAAAAAGTGAGAGAGGAGAGAACAGATGAAATCTCTTGTAATAGCTGAGAAGCCCTCTGTGGGCAAGGATATTGCCAGGGTACTTGGCTGCAGAAAAAGTGCAGACGGCTGTCTGGAGGGCGATAAGTATATTGTTACCTGGGCGTTCGGCCATCTGGTGGAGCTGGCAGCGCCGGAGGAGTATGATAAAAAATATAAGGACTGGAATATGGCGGATCTTCCCATGATGCCGGAGCCGTTTAAGCTGGAAGTGATCGGAAAAACGGCAAAGCAGTTCGGTGTGGTGAAGCACCAGCTCTTTAGAAACGATGTGAAGGATATTGTCATCGCCACAGATGCAGGGCGGGAGGGAGAGCTGGTGGCCCGCTTTATCCTGATGAAGGCAGGGTGCAGGAAGCCTTTGAAAAGGCTTTGGATCTCCTCCGTCACAGACAGGGCCATAAAGGAGGGATTCTCCCGCCTGAGGGATGGAAGAGAGTACAACCACTTAAGAGATGCAGCCATGTGCCGGGCAGAGGCTGACTGGCTGGTGGGGCTTAACGCCACCAGGGCTCTGACCTGCAAATATAACGCCCAGCTTTCCTGCGGACGGGTGCAGACGCCGACCCTTGCCATTATCGCAAAGAGGGAGGAGGAGATACGAAACTTCCGGCCAAAGGCCTACTGGGGTCTCACAGCCAGGACGTCAAAGCCTGCCCTTACACTGACCTGGCAGGACAAAAAGTCCGGGGGAATGAGAAGCTTTGACAGGGACAGGATGGAGGGACTTCAAAAGAGCCTGAGAGATCAGCAGGTGCGGATCACAAAGGTTAAAAAGACACCGAAGAAGACCATGGCCCCTCTCCTCTACGACCTGACGGAGCTTCAGAGAGACGCCAATAAGCGGTTTGGCTATTCGGCCAAGGAAACGCTCAATATTATGCAGAGGCTCTATGAAAATCACAAGGTTCTGACCTACCCGCGGACGGATTCCAGGTATCTGAGCAGCGATGTAGCCGACACCATACACGACAGGCTCGCGGCCTGCGGGACAGGGCCCTACCGGAAGCTGGCGGGAAAGCTGTCAAAGAATGTGTGGACAAAGAAGGCGTCCTTTATCAACGACGGGAAGGTCACGGACCACCATGCCATTATTCCCACCGAGCAGTTTGTACAGCTTCAGAACATGACCTCGGAGGAGCGGAAAATCTATGACCTGGTTGTCAGGCGTTTTCTGGCAGTGCTGTATCCGGCAGCAGAGTATGACGAAACGGTGATTACGGCTGAGATAGGCGGAGAAATTTTTACCGCCAGAGGAAAGGTCATGAGAACCCCCGGCTGGCGGGAGGTCTATGAAAGCGCGGACGAATCCGGCCTTTCAGGGACCGGAGGATACCTGGATGAGGAAGACGGGGACGAGGACGGCGAGGGTCCTCAGAACGAGGAGAGGGTGAAGGCACAGACGCTTCCCGATTTGCGGGAGGGGGATGTGACAGGACCGGCAGGTATTTCCCTGACGGAGGGAAAGACGAAGCCGCCGGCTCCCTTTAATGAGGCAACCCTTCTGTCGGCTATGGAAAACCCTGTCAGATATATGGAATCCGGCGACCGGGCCATGGCAAAGACTCTGGGGGAGACAGGGGGGCTGGGAACGGTAGCCACAAGGGCTGATATTATTGAGAAGCTCTTTTCCGGCTTTATGCTGGAAAAGAAAGGAAAGGATATCTGTCTCACATCCAAGGCGAAGCAGCTTCTGAGGCTGGTGCCGGAGGATCTGAGAAAGCCGGAGCTGACGGCTCAGTGGGAGATGCGTCTTTCCAAAATTGCAGAGGGTGAGATGAAGAGGGATGCCTTTATGGAGGACATCCGTACCTACACAAAGGATATTGTCGAAGAAATTAAGGGGGGAGAGGGAACCTTCCGCCACGATAATCTGACCAACACAAAATGTCCCCGCTGCGGAAAACGGATGCTCTCTGTGAAGGGAAAGAACAGCCAGATGCTGGTCTGCCAGGACAGGGAGTGCGGCTACAGGGAAACTATTTCCCGCACGTCCAATGCCAGATGCCCGAAATGCCACAAAAAGATGGAGCTTCGTGGCAAGGGGGAAAACCAGATGTTTTCCTGTGTCTGCGGCTATAAGGAGAAGCTGTCGAATTTTAAGGAGCGCAGGCAGAGGGAAGGCGCAGGGGTGACGAAGCGCGATGTGGCCAGATACCTGAATCAGCAGAAAAAGGAAGAGAAGATGGTGAACAATCCCTTTGCCGATGCACTTAAAAAGATGCAGGAGCAGGATGTGTGAGAAAGCAGTTTGTACAGTGGCTGGAGTTAAATGAAGATCAGCCAAGTGTTCAGGAGGAATGAAAAATGGGAAGAATCTATGGAGGAATCGAGGAGCTGGTGGGAAGGACACCCCTTGTAAGGCTTGCCAGGCTGGAAGGGCGCGAGAAAGTCAGAGCAGAAATTCTGGCAAAGCTGGAGTGCTTTAATCCTGCAGGGAGCGCCAAGGACCGTGTGGCCAGGCAGATGCTTGAGGACGCGAAGGAACAGGGAATTCTGAAAGAAGGGTCTGTGATTATTGAGCCTACCAGCGGAAACACGGGAGTGGGGCTGGCGGCTCTTGCCGCTGTAAACGGCTACCGGGCAGTGATTGTTATACCGGACAGCATGAGTGTGGAGCGAAGGCTTCTGCTGAAGGCCTACGGCGCCGAGATCGTTCTGACGCCGGGGGCTGAGGGGATGGCAGGCTCCATCAGAAAGGCGGAAGAGATCAGGGAGCAGTTCCTGAAAGAAGGAAAGCCTGCCTGGATTGCGGGACAGTTTGAGAATCCGTCGAATCCCAGAGCCCACTATCTGACTACAGGACCGGAGATCTGGGAGGACACAGACGGGGAGGTAGACATTTTCGTGTCAGCTGCCGGAACCGGCGGGACAGTCACAGGAACGGCCAGGTTCCTCAGGGAGAAAAAGCCGGATATTCATGTGGCGGCTGTGGAGCCTGCGGCTTCTCCTGTGCTCTCGGGAGGTCAGCCGGGCCCCCACAAGATTCAGGGGATTGGAGCCGGATTTGTGCCGGAGATTCTCGATACAGGGATTTACGATGAGGTAATCCGGGTGGAGGACGAGGCGGCCTTCCGGTTTGCCAGACTGCTTGCGGGGACAGAAGGGTTCCTGTGCGGCATTTCATCAGGAGCCGCCCTTGCCGCTGCCTGCGAGATAGGCAGACGGCCGGAAAATGAGGGGAAGAGGATTGTGGTTCTGCTGCCGGATACAGGGGAGCGTTATCTGTCCACCGGGGTTTTCGGATAAATTTCAGGAGAATAGGTGAGAGAAGAGGAGTCATTTTATAGTTCCAGCGAAGTCACTATAAAATGACTCCTCTTCTCCTTGGGGGAGGGATGGGGAGGGATTTCTATTCCGTCTGAATCTGCGGGAAATTACCGCAGGATTTTTTCCATGGGCTTTCCCTTTGCCAGCTCGTCGATGAGTTTGTCGAGAATCCGGATTTCCCGCATCAGAGATTCAGAGATGGTTTCCACCCTCACCCCGCAGACGGTTCCCCTGATAAGGTTTCTTGCGGGATTCATGGCAGGTGCATTTCTGAAAAATTCTGCATATTCAATATCAGATTGAGAAAGCTTTAAAATTTCGTCTCTGCTGTAGCCGGTGAGCCAGCTGATGACCTGGCTGACCTCTTCGCCGGTGCGGCCTTTTTTTACGGCTTTATTTACCAGAAGGGGATAAATGGATGAAAATTTCATCCTGTAAACTTTTTCACTGTCCATATGCGTTCTTCCTTTCCTTTTGTTTTGGCTTTATGTTCTATGAGGATTTTACCATATCAGGGATGAAAGGGATACGGGCTGCGGGAAGAGAAATGAAAGAAAACTGTAAGATCCGTTCCAGCTATCTTGTGATACAATATAGTTAAGCTACTATGTTATGCAAGACAGCCTGGAAGAGGAGTATGGCAGAAACAAAAGACGGGTAAGAAGAGCAGGGACAAAAAATCAGGATACAAATCAGAACTACAGGGAAAAAACAGGAGGGCAGGAATGTACGATCAGTCGCAGCTTATGAAGGGTATCATGGAGGGCTGCATCCTCTCGATCATAGGCCGTGAGCGGACATACGGGTATGAGATAGTGGAGCGGCTGAGAGAAAAGGGGTTTTCGGATGTAAGGGAGGGGACGATTTATCCTTTGCTTTTGCGCCTGGAGAAAAAAGGAATGCTGAGGGCCGAATTCATGCCCTCCCCTCTAGGGCCCAGCAGGAAATATTACAGACTTACAGAGGAGGGAAGAAGGCAGCTTGAAGTATTTTGCGACAGCTGGAGAAGGATAGCGAGGGCAGTGGAAAGAATCATCGGAGAGGAGGGAGAACAATGACGGCCAGTTTAAAGGAGCTGAGGAAGGAAAATAAGCGGGAGATGGAGGCTATGGCGGTGTTTCTTGTTTTTCTGATTTGCGCAGTCCTGTACAGAAACCTTATAAAGTCCCAGCTTGCAGGGAAAAATTAGGCTGTTTTGTCTCAATCGTGTAAAAGAGAAAAAGGCAGGTTTCCGGTTCCCAAAGGATGCTGCAATTAAAACAGCTTGTAACGGGATGGGAGATATGATATAAAGAAAAGGCAGTGATGAAAGAATGAAACCAGAGGAAATACGAAAATGAAACGAATTTCGATTATTATTCCCTGCTATAATGAACAGGAGGCGATTCCTCTTTTTATGGAGGAGGCCGGCAGGGTGTGTGGGGGACTGACAGAGTATGAATTCGAGTGGATTTTCGTGGATGACGGCTCAAAGGACGGGACGCTTTCCCTGTTAAAAGAATATGCGAAAAGAGACAGGCGGGTGAAATACCTGTCCTTTTCAAGAAATTTTGGAAAGGAAGCGGCGATCTACGCAGGGCTTGAACATGCCCGGGGAGATTATACAGCCATTATGGATGCGGATCTGCAGGATCCGCCCAGGCTTCTGCCGGAGATGATAGAGGCGCTGGAGTCAGGGGAGTATGACAGCGCGGCCACCAGGAGGGTGGATCGCAGAGGAGAGCCGCCCATCCGCTCTTTTTTTGCAAGGATGTTTTACCGTCTGATCCGCCATATCTCTGATATTGACATTGTGGACGGGGCCAGGGATTACCGCCTGATGAACAGGAAGATGAAGGATGCCATCGTATCTATGACGGAGTACAACCGTTTTTCCAAGGGGATTTTCGGCTGGGTGGGATTTCGCACCAAGTGGATTCCCTTTGAGAATGTGGAGCGGGTGGCAGGGGAGACGAAATGGTCCTTCTGGAAGCTTTTGATCTACTCTATAGAGGGGATTGTGGCCTTTACCACGGTTCCGCTGACGATAGCGGCCTACCTGGGGCTTATCTTCTGTGTAGTGGCTTTTTTCATGGTGCTGGTGGTAATCGGAAAGACGCTGATGTTCGGCGATCCGGTGGGAGGCTGGCCCTCCCTGGCCTGCATTATCCTCTTTGTGGGCGGCATCCAGCTTCTGTGCGCGGGCATTGTGGGGAAATATCTTGCCAAAATTTACCTGGAGGTAAAAAGGAGACCTATCTACCTGGTAGCAGAGGAAAATCTGGACAGGGATCATGAGTCTGACAGGAAAGGCAGACAAAGCAGTGAAAATACATCTGTTTCTGAGGAAGAGGCTGACAAGGCAGCCGCAGAATGGGATGGATGATCCGGAAAGGAGGAGGAAGAATGAGTCTGGCAGGTCAAAAAAAGGCTGGGGAGATGGGCAGACAGGGAGCTGATGGGAAAAATACGGCCATTTTAAGGTTTTTCAGGGGACTTTGCCGGGAAACTGCAGAGTTTGGCTCCTTCATCAAAAGAAACAGGGCGGGTGCGCTTTTCTCCGGGGCAGCCGCCCTGTTTGTGTATTGGGGATGGCTGACAAGCGCTGATATTACTGTGGACAGCGAGATTATGATGACAGATCCCCAGAGCATGATGGCTTCCTGGCTGGGAATTAACCGGTTCGGACTCGTTTTTACCAAGCATCTGTTCGGAATGACTTCCTTTGTTCCCTCTGTGTCCAAGGTGCTTACCGTGTGTATGCTGTGGATAACGGCCATGTTTTTTTCCTTTTGTGTGTATAAGTGGAGCGCAGAACAGAAGCGGTTTCTCATTTTCTCGGCAGCTTTTCCCGCACTGTATCTGACGGCTCCCTGCTTTGCCGAACAGTTTTATTTCACTCTCCAGTCCTTTGAGGTGGTTTTTGCCCTGTTTTTGTGCGGGGCGGCTGTGTATGGGGCGGGGCAGCTTGTTTTTTTTCGCGGAGGCCTGCTCTGGGGTCTGATATCTGTTCTCCTTATGGTCTGGGCCTTCGGAACGTATCAGGCCATGGCGGCAGTTGCGGTGACTCTGACCGTGATTCTGTTTATGACCGTCTATCTGTCCGACACAGTAAAAGGGAGGGGAAGAAGCTTCTGGTTCCTCTCGGGAGTCCGCCTGGCGCTTATCTTTCTGTCAGGTTTTGTGCTGTATCTTCTGACGGCTTCTCTGGTGCGCCGCCTGTCAGGGGGAAGCGAAGCCTATGTGGCAGATATGGTGCACTGGAAAACAGAGGGAGTCAGACAGTGCATCGGGTATGTGAAGGGAGAGGTGCGCAGAGTATTTGACTGCTACTATGTGATGTTCCGGCCGGGATTTCAGTGGATTCTTCTATTGTTTCTGACCATATCCTGTGTCTGGGCGGGGAGGAAAAGGGAGAAGGGTCTCCTCTTTTATCTGGCGGCAGCGGTTCTGTTTCTCATCTCACCGTTTTTTATGACCATCGTTTCAGGGTACTACCAGCCACTCCGGGCACAGCTTGTCTATCCTCTTGTCTATGGGTTTTCCGCGGCCTTTCTGGCAGCGGCTCTCTGGCCCTCAGAAAGTGCAGGCGCGCGGAAGGAAGAGCAAAAATCGAAAGCAGGAAGAAGGAGCCGTATCAGAAAGGGACTTTCCCTGGCAGCAGTTTTTATGTGCCTGGCGGCTTCCTGGCGTCAGGGCTGTGATACTGCCCGTCTCTTTCAGACGGTACATGAGGTGTCAGAGCAGGACACAGCTCTGACGGGAGAGATCTATGGAAGGGCTGGGAAAATGGCTGCTGACGCAGGACTCGATATTTCCGACTGTACCTTTATTTTTCTTGGAAGCAGGCAGGCAAGTCTTACAGGGGAGAAGCTGCTGGGAGATGTGATTGGATGCTCCTTTTACCAGTGGGATGCAGCCAGCTCCATGGGAATTTCCAGAAGGATTTACGATCTGATGCAGGCGCTCAATCTGCCGTGTGCAGAGCCGGTTCTGTCAAGGTATCTCGACTCTCTTCCGTTTTCTCAGTCAATGACCTGTTACCCTGCAGAAGGGTCAATCGTACTGGATGAGGATACTGTGATTGTAAAACTGTCAGAACCTGTGCAAAGCGGCTCCTGATTTCTCATTATAGAAGGAAAAATCTGAAAGCTTCGCCGATTTCAGGCTGAACGAATTTTTAAAGAAAGGTTGTATGATAATGGCTCACATGAACCACCTGTCGAGAAGGGGGAAGTTTCTTCTCCTGTCAACGATTCCCCTCTATTTTATGGTCTGCGGTTTTCTGCTCCAGCCGGTAAATGAAATCTGGCCTGGAATTGTGACTCTGATTAGAGAACCTGATTTTCTGATTACCGATTATTTTGTGGTGGGAGGAGTGGGGGCTGCGTTTCTGAATGCAGGGATGCTTACCCTTCTAAGCATTGCCCTGATCTATTTTCTCGGAATGGAGATGGACGGACACACGATCACCTCCGCATGTCTGATGTTTGGTTTTTCACTGTTTGGGAAGAATCTCTTAAATATCTGGGCAGTTATGGTCGGCATCTGGCTGTATGCAAAATACCATAAAATGCCGGTGTCTAAATATATTTACATAGGACTTTACGGAACCAGCCTTTCCCCCATTATCACGCAGATTATGCAGATAGGGCAAATGCCTTTGATTTTCAGAGTGTTCCTGGCCCTGGGAGCGGGAATGGTGATCGGCTTTGTACTGCCGCCTCTGGCCACCCATGTTCATTTTTCCCACAAGGGATATTCCCTCTACAATGTGGGATTTGCCGCAGGGATCATTGCTACTGTGATCGTGTCTCTCCTTAAATCCTTCGGAATCACGGTGGAGAGCAGGCTTATCTGGTATACGGGAAATACCATGACCTTTTTTGCAATTCTCTGTATTCTGTTTGCCGGAATGGCAGTGGGGGCGCTTTACGTCGGCGGCCGCCAGGCAGTGGAAGAGTACCGGGCAATCCTTAAATGTTCCGGCATCGGGGGCACAGATTACCTGCGGGACAATGGAGGGCCGGCCACTGTGCTTAATATGGCGGTCAACGGCTTTCTGTCCACTCTTATGGTTGTAATAGCCGGAGGTGATTTAAACGGTCCAACCATCGGAGGTATTTTTACCATTGTGGGATTCAGCTCCACGGGAAAGCATATCAGGAATATCTTCCCCATTATGATGGGAGTCTACCTGGCAGGACTGACAAAGTACTGGAGTATCAGCGAACCCTCCCCCATGCTGGCCTTCCTGTTCTCTACCACTCTTGCGCCTATTTCAGGAGAGTTTGGATGGCTGGCCGGGCTTCTGGCAGGCTTTCTCCACTCCTCTGTAGCGCTCAATGTGGGCATTGTGTACGGAGGAATGAATCTCTATAATAACGGCTTTGCGGGAGGAATTATAGCGACCTTTCTGGTGCCGGTCATCCAGTCCATCCGCGATCGGAGAGCCAGGGCAAGAGAGGAGGACGCCCTCTGATCTGCGTCCTCCCCCTTCTGTTTTTTTTCGGATGCCGGACCGTTTTTTGCGGCCCGGCTGTTTTATCTGACCTGACAGGGCCTAAGCCTGGTGCTTCCTGTACCTGGCCAGGCAGGCGTAGACCTCCTGGGCTCTTGGCCTTGCGAAGCCGGAAGCCGTATAGCCTCCTCCCTTGCTCTTTTTTAAGAAGGAGGAGAAGCCCTCAGAATCCCACATGCGTTCCAGTTCTTCCATGATTTCCGAAATATTTTTCCGGCCGTCGGCAAGTTCACAGCAGGAATAGCGCAGGATATAGGCGAGAGCTGCAGTCTGCTCAGAATCGGCAATCTGCTCTACATAGTGAAGGTTTACTGTATTTTTGTCGATGGAGAAGGAATCCCTGTCGAAGAACTTGACCTTCCCATCGGCAATCCGCTTGCCGTTTACCCGGTAGGGGCGGGAAGCATCCGGCATCCGGAAGGCAGGCGCAGCCTCAGAGGATTTCACCGGAGACGGGAAGGCCTTCAGGGTTTCACGCACCTTCTCTGTAATGTCCACAGGACGGTAGCTGTCCATCTGGATCACAGTGTCCGCAATGTGGAAGAAGGCGCCGGAGCTTCCTGCCACCAGGATGGTGGAGATGCCCAGCTCGTCAAAAAGCTGTCTCGCCCGCTCAATGAACGGGGTAATCGGCTCTTTTTTTCTGTGGATGACGCTCTGCATCAGCTCGTCCCGCACCATGAAGTTGGCGGCAGAGGTATCCTCGTCGATGAGAAAGGCATGGCAGCCGGAGAAAATGCCCTCCACGATTCCGGCCGCCTGGGAGGTGGAGCCGCTGGCGTCCTCTGTGGTGAAGTGAGTGGTATCCTTTCCGTTGGGCAGGTCATTGATAAACAGAGAGATGTCTGTGTCCTCAATATAGCGCCCATCCTCTGCCCTCAGCTTTAAGGCGGTAGAGTCGGTGATCACATATTCCCTGCCGTCCCCTGCGATATGGTTGTAAACGCCCATCTCCAGCGCCTTTAAAAGCGTGGATTTTCCGTGGTAGCCGCCTCCTGCAATCAGTGTAATCCCTTTGAGAATGCCCATGCCGGACAATTCCCCTCTGTGGGGAAGAGAGAGGGTGACGCGAAGGCTCTCCGGGGACTGGAAGGCAACGCTCTCCCTTAAGGGAAGATCGGAGACGCCGCTCTGTCTTGGGAGGATGGAGCCATCAGCCACGAAGGCGGCAAGCCCTCTCTTTTCCAGCTCAGCCCGGATATACTCCTGATCGTCGGCAAGCTCAGCCCTCCTTCTGATTTCATCGGCCGGCAGGGAGGCTGCCATCAGCGCCCTCTTTACGCAGGCGGGAATAAAGTCAAAGAGGATCTTTTCAAGCTCCCTGGCATTGATGGTGCGGCCGTTGGCAGGAAAGCCTGCGTGGAAGCGAAGCCAGATGCCGTCCTCCCGTATCTCACAGGCAGTCCGGGAGAGAATTTCCTGGCCGCAGCGGGTCACAGAGATCAGCCCGCTCTTTCCGGAGCCCTTTGCCTGGAAATTGAACCTGGCCGCCTCCCTGCCGAACTGGCGGATGAGATAGTCTTCCAGGGCTGTCTTTCTCATATCTGTCTCATAGAGAGACGCTTCAAATCCCGCTGTTTTATGGGGGACAAACACGCTCAGGTGGGAAGGGGAGGCAAAGGGATCGCCCTGTACGTGGTCGATGGAGAGCTGAAAGCCTGGAAAACGGTAGATCCCCGCAAGGGATTTGTAGGCCGGATAGCTTCTCCTGTCAATGGAGAGAAGGAGGGTTCTGAGCTCCTCAGAACCCTTTAAAACCCTGGGTCTGTCCGGAGTGAAGATGCGCTCTCCTGCGCCCTCCCTGTCTCTGCCGCCGCCGTCATTGCCGCCGCGGCGCCCTCTGTTTCTGTACTGTTCATATGGTTTCATAGTCAAGCACCTGTTCCTTTCCTGTGATAAATTCAATTATTAATAGCAGAAAGTCATCTCAGTTATATTTTGCCCGATAGATCTGGCCGTTTATATCTCGTAATAGTATATCATCCATTCACTTCCCGCGCAAAGCCTTTTGCCCTCACACCTGTTCCACCTGTCCTAAATGAGAAATCTGTGGTATAATGACCGAAAAACGGTCATTATGACGATCCGCTGGGGAACGGAGGGGGTGCCAAAACCCTTGCGGCGAGTGCGCGTCTTTCGAAGAGATACATATCCGGAGGAGATGGTATAATGATCGCGAGTAAAAATGTGAAAAGTAAGGGAGGAATTCAAAAAAATGGCAAAAGGGTATTTTTATGTCTTTCACGATCCGGAAGACGGGTTTATATCGGGGAAGGCATCGGATGTTGCAAGGGATATGGCAGCCAGAGGGGCCTTCAGACCTACTGGATGGGTGGAAATTGCCGTGTGGGCTGCTATTTCCCTGTTTGTATCCAGGGAGATTTCAGTGTATTTAAATCTTGCAGGTGCAGTGACCCTTGTCCTGTGGATCGCGGCTGTGGTTTTGCTCTATGCAGTATCCAGAGGAATTTTATTTCTGTCTGCCTGGATATCATCGAGAAAAAATGCGCAGAATCCAGAGGTGCGGCAGGCTCTTCGCCAGTATATCTGGTTTGGAGAGGGAAGCATGTTCACAGAATCAGAGGATTCCAGACTGGATATATCCTATAAAAGAATCAGGAACATAGAATGCGGGGGGGATCGCTTCATCCTCAATATGAGCACCGGAAAACAGATGATCCTGGAAAAGAAAAATTTTCTGGAAGGAAAGCCGGAAAAATTTGAGGCATTCATTCGAAAAAAAATTGAGGAGGGAACTTCTCTGGAGCTTGAGGAGGGTGCTCCTAGAGCCAGAGTGCTTGAGAGTGAAGAGGGAATTTACCGTCTGTATCAGGCCGCAGAGTGGAACCGGCTGAAAAGCGGGCGTGAGAAGTATCCCTTCAGCATGTATCTTCTGATATTTCTGTGTGTGAGCGCAGGCTTTACCTTTATCAATATCTCTCTGAAGGATGGAGCCCTTCCGTTTGCGGCCTATGCCGCTGTTGAGGCAGTTTTGGCCGGTGTCTGCGCAGCCCATTACCGTATGAAAAACAGACAGGCGAGAAGCGAGAAATCACTTAGAAAGGCTGCTGGCCGTGAGTGGAAGATGCTGAAGGGCAAAGCCGATGGTCTGGAAAAAGAGCTTGTATTCTTTAAGAAAGGGTTTAAGGTCAGGACAGAAGAGTATACAACCTCCTATAATTATGAAAATGTCAATACTGTGATTGCGTCAGAAGACTCCATGGTCATTGCCGGAGACGGATTTTCGTTTGTGGCTATGGCGGGTACTGAAACATTAGGCTACCCGGAGATCAAACGGCTGATAGAGGGTGGAAAGAAAATACACATAGAAGAAATGTCACAGGACAATAAATAGGTAAAAATCGCAGGCATAGAGAATTCATCTCATAAGAAGTGCTCTGAGAGAATGTGAGCCACAGCGGCAAGGATTGCCGTGCTGTTTCTCCCGTACTTTCAGAGCACTTTTTTTATGCTGTCATTCTTTTTTTGAGCAGCTTTTCACGAAATCAGGGCGGAAGCTGTCAGGCTATGCCGTCTTGGCAGAGTTTTTCTGCTCGTCAAAGCGCTTAAATACGATGCTTCCCACAAATCCGGCGAGAGAGCCGCCTGCAGCAGCCAGCACCAGCGCAGTTGCCACCTTTCCGGGAGGATTGAAAGCAAATGGAGCCAGAAGTCCCGGAATCGGCGATGCAGTTCCGGGCGCATTGTTTATAATGCCCAGCATGGCAGCGGCTATTCCGGCCAGTCCGCCGCCGAAGAAATTGGAGCCGTAAATAGGGATGGGATGCCTTGTAATAATGTGGGCCTGTGTCAGAGGCTCCAGCATAACGGCTGCGATGTTGCTCTTATTGCCCAGATGAAGGCGGGCAAAGATAAGACCATTGGTGAAGGATCCGCCGAAGCAGGCAATGGCTGCAATACCCATGGGAAGGCCTGTCAGGCCCAGCATGGCAGTGAGGGCCATGGAGCTCAACGGAGAGGTACAGATCATCTTGATAATACCGCCTAACAGAAAGCCCATCAGAATCGGTGACTGTTCCGTTGCCGCTGTGATTGTGTTTCCAATATAGCCCATGGCTGCATTGACAACCGGATCCGTGAAAAAGGCAATAGTTCGGGCAATGGGAGCCAGAACCAGAGCGCCCAGAATGGTGTCAAGGCCTGCTGGCAGGTACTTTTCGATAAGAGGGGCCAGAAATCCAGTCAGGTATCCGACCATAAATCCGGGGAGGATTCCGTAACCGCCTACCGCCACACCTGCAACTACAGCAAACAGGGGATTGGCGCCCATCCCGATGGGAATCAGAATAGCGGAAGCGACGCCTCCCAGGCCTCCGGCTACGGAGCCGATTTCGCCGAGAAAGGCAATTCCCAGAAGGTCACCGGAAATATACCTGTGTACTGCTTCAACAAGGAAGGTGGCCACTGCAGCGTTCGCCAGCCCCGACATGGCCACGGAACCCTTTGGAGCCTTCATGCTGAACAGAGAAAAGCCGGCAAGAGTCAGGAGAAGCAGGCCCATTCCAAGAAGAATTGTTGTCATATTTGTTCCCTCCATATTGTTTGTCTGGTATTGATAAAATCAATACTGTAAAAAGTCGCGTAAAAATATTTTACTATAAATAAGGAACAATGAAAAGGATAAAAATTGGAAAAATATGTGTAATTTTACATCGTTTCACACTTCATAGCGATAAAATTGCACGCTTCTGCATAGAAAAATATGAAATTTATCAGATAAAATTGTGGTAAATATCTGAAAGTGAGAGACGGGTGGCAGGCCGAACAAAAGAAGAGGGAGCAGGAGGACAGAAGGTTTCCGAACAGGGAAACTGCAAAAAGCACCGTGCGCCAGAACTTTATGCTGTCTGCAGATGAACGTGCACGGTGCTTTTGAATGGTAAATCCTATATCATTTAATTTCGGATGGGTGGGACTATTGGGAAAACAGGCCATATTTTTTCATTTTCCGCCAGAGGGTTGCTGTGCTGATACCCAGATCTTTTGCCGTCTTTGCACGGTTCCCATGATTTTTTCTCAGAGCGTGTTCAATTTCTGTCTGTTCGCAGTTTCCCACTGTATCTTCCAGAAGGCCTGGAAGCGGTTCGGTCTTCCCGGAGAAGGAGAAGATGTTTTTAAGCCATGAAGCCGAGATTTCCCTGCCGTCGGACAGTGTGACGATCCGTTCCAGCAGGTTAAAAAGCTGGCGCACATTGCCGGGGCAGGGTTCCCGTGAGAGCAGCTCCATGGCGTCGGGGAGAAAGGTGACGGGACGGTTCTGCCGCTTCATGTAAGCATTTACAAGGAGGGGGACGTCGCCTGTGCGGCTCCTGAGGGGAGGAAGGTTCAGCTCAAGCACGTTGAGTCGGTACAGGAGATCCTCCCGGAACAGCTTCTGTTCCACAAGCTCATACAGATTTTTATTGGTGGCGCTGATAATGCGGATGTCCACCGGAATGATCCGGTCATCGCCCAGGCGGCAGACCTCTCTCTCCTGAAGAACGCGCAGGAGCTTTGCCTGTACGTTCAAATCCATCTCTCCGATTTCATCCAGAAAAACAGTCCCTCTGTGAGCCATCTCGAAAATTCCCATTTTTCCCTCTTTGTTGGCACCTGTGAAGGCGCCCTTCACATAGCCGAACAGTTCACTTTCCAGAAGAGACTGGGGAAGAGCTGCGCAGTTGATGGCCACAAAGGGCTCGTCCGCCCGGGAGCTTTCATTGTGAATGCTCTGGGCAAACAGTTCCTTTCCGGTGCCCGTTTCCCCGGTGATGAGAACGGAACTCTGGGAGCGGGCATATTTTCTGGCCAGATGGATGGTGTCTTTCAGAACACGGCTCTCCCCGATGATATCTTCAAAATGACTTTTCGCTGTGTATCCCCTCTCGCTTTTGCTCAGACGCAGTCGCTTTTCGGCAGACTGGATGCTGTTTTCACTGGAGACGATGACTACAATGCTTTTCAGCCTTCTGCTCACAATCACCGGCAGGTATTCGGCCACATAAATTTTTCCGCCCAGGCGGAGAATCTGCTGTTTTTTGTGGAGATTGGCCTTTCCCTCAATGGGTCGGCGGCCAATATGAAGAAAACTCTCCGCTTCACCTGAAAACAGACATTCCCTGAGAGTCGGCAGCATCCGCTCTGCCGTTTCATTGGAGAACAAAAGACTGCCGGAGGTGTCAAAGCTCAGCACTGCATTGGAAATTCTGTTGATGGTAGTGGATATGGTGGTCAGATATTCATCCTTTCTCTCCATAGAAGAAAGAATGCTCAGAGCGCTGTCAATGGCGAGAGAGATATTGGATGGCTCTACCATGAGGGGGATATGGCGTAGTCCCAGCTCCCGGATTGCCTCAATGGCTCTCTTGACAGAAAAGCCGCCGATCAGAGCCTCCGTGCCGGGCCGCAAAGCTGTTTTAAGCTCCTCCATGATCGTGTCTGGCGATTTGGGTTCAATGAGCTGTACGTCCAGGCCGGAGATGCGCCGGAAGGTTCGCATAATGTCATGGGCTTTGTCAAAGCCTACCATAGCCACCTGCTCGGGAGGAGCTCCCGCTGCCTCAAAAGAGCTGTAGATTTCCTCGTAGAGATAGGGGACATTGATGACAGGCACGGATACATGGTGCTCGATCAGGCTGGTATTGCGACCCCGGCAGATAAAAATACGGCTTCCGGCCCGGGCATATTCCAGTGCACAGCTCAGGGTCTGTTCGCCTGTGGCTTCTGTTACGGAAATGTGGCTTTCCAGGTGTCTCTCAGCGATAATTTTCCTTGCGGCCTCAGCAAAGGTTTCTGAGGCCGCGAAAATGACAATGTCCGACGGATGGTTTATGGTTGTTAAGGTATGGTTCATGGCAATTCTCCCTGTCACAGCAATCTTTGCAATATTCTTCAGCTTTTTAAAACCAGTGTTATCTGAACAATAAAAACATTAGAGGAATCTCTGAACAGATTTGATAATGTTTCATTACTGCAATATTATTTTGAAATAAATATTTCATATATGAAATAAAATATTGATTTAAGTATAGATAAACTGTCTCGGTTTGTAAAGTGAAAAAATAAAATCAAATGAAATAGAAAGGGATAATAAGAGAAGGACTTCATCAGGAAAAAACTCAGAAATACAGCACATATTGTCCCATGTCCGTTTAAATACAGGCAGTGGGAGAAAAAGCCGGGCGGCAAGAGAACTCCGTGAAAGAGGAGATGCTGGGGCACCGGAAGGGGAGCGAAACAGAAATTGAAAGAAAAATGGCTGTTTGTTGAGAAAAGTTGGCATGGGTATTGCTCAATAGATAGAAGGAAACGTTATCTGAAACCGGATAATTTCTGGAGAGGCAGTCTTATGGGGGGACAGTAAGTGCAGCTGGGGAAAAGGCATTCTGCAGATAACTGTTCTGTCAGAGAAGAAAAAAACAAAAGGAGGAATCGGAGATATGAGTTTTAGGATTTTACTTCCGCAGCCGATTTTAGAGTCAGGAAGACAGTACCTTCTTGAGAAGGGATATGAGCTGGTGGACGGCTCCGGGTTTGATGAGGAGGACATCATCCGGGATATCAGGGGCTGCGATGCCATGATTGTGAGAACTGCCAAGATCACAGAACGGATCCTTGAGGCAGCCGACAGGCTGAAGGTCATTGCCCGCCATGGGGCAGGCTTTGACGGGGTAGATCTGGAGGCGGCGAGAAAAAAGGGAATTTTAGTCCTCTATGCGCCGAAGGCCAACAGCCAGTCCGTGGCAGAGCTGGCTGTGTTCTATATGCTCCACTGTTCCAGAAACTTTAAGCTGGTTCAGAAGCTGTACAGGGATGACTACCGGTTCGCGAAGTTTAACGTGGAGAAGCATGAGTTAAACGGAAAGACCCTGGGTCTCATCGGAGTGGGAAATATCGGAGGCCTTGTGGCAAAGAAGGCAGCCCTCGGATTTGATATGAAGGTAATCGCCTTTGATCCTTACGCAAAAGAGCTGCCGGACTACATAGAAGTGGCAGAGAGCCGCGAGGAGGTGTTTGAGAAGGCAGATTACGTATCTCTCCATGTGCCGGCTACTCCGGAGACAGTGAACAGCGTGGGAGAGAAGGAATTTCGCCTGATGAAGCCGACCGCATTCCTGATCAACACATCGAGAGGGAGCGTGGTGGATGAGGAGGCACTGATCCGGGCCCTGAACGAAAAAGAGATCGCAGGGGCGGCGCTGGATGTCCTGAAGCAGGAGCCAATCGATAAGGATAATCCGCTGCTTGAGATGGACAATGTAGTGACAGCGCCCCATATCGGAGCAGCGACGAAGGAGGCATCTGCCAGAGCGTCGCTGATCTGTGCCCAGGGAATTGATGATTATCTGTCAGGCCGGAAGCCGGAGTTTGTGGTGCCGCCGATGAGAGATATGGTGAAGCAGGAAGGCTGGGCCGGGAAGGGGCAGGCAGAACAGACAGACAAAGCGGGAGAATAGAGCAGAAAGAGAAACGAGAAAAATTAGAAAAGGAGAGAGACAGGATGAGCGTAGGAAACAGAGTATTTTTAAAGAGAAACCTTCCGGCAAGGGAGTTAGTAGAAGAATTCAGGAATCTTCCGGCGGCAAACGTGGCCGATACTATGGGGAGATCCTGTGCGCTGAGCAGTGAGATCCGCCTGATCAGCAGCCCGAAGCAGGCAATGGCAGGAGCGGCGCTGACTGTGAAGGCCCGTCCGGGAGACAACCTGATGCTCCACAAGGCCCTGGACATGGCAGGAGAGGGGGATGTCATCATTGTGTCCAACGATGGGGACAGAACCCATTCTCTTATGGGAGAGATCATGGCAGTTTACGGGGCTTATACAAGAAAGATTGCAGGAATTGTGCTGGACGGCCCAATTCGTGATATAGAGGAGCTGTCTCAGATGGAGATGCCGCTGTACGCTACCGGCTCCACACCGGGAGGCCCGTACAAGGAGGGACCGGGAGAGGTGAACGTGCCGATTTCTATAGGGAATATCGCTGTGATGCCGGGAGACATTATCCTGGGGGACAAGGACGGAGTGATCGTGATTCCGAGAAAGGATGCGCCAGAGATTCTGGAGGCGGCAAAGAAGTATGCGGCGCTGGATGCAGGAAAGGTGGAAGCTGCAAAGAACGGAACCTCCAAGAGACAGTGGGTAGAGGACACTCTGGTGAAAAAGCAGGTAGAGATTATCGACAGAGCTTATGAGGAGGAATAGACAGAGGGAAATTCGCCAGCCTCAGGCGGAGATAAAATACTGACAGAAAAATCAGGAAAGAGATACAGAGGGGAAGGAGATGAATCGCAATGGGCCAAGGTCTTGCAGCGATGCTGGTTTTTATTTTACTGATTCTCGTCTGGAGCGTTTTTGTTAAGCGCAACATCGGGGAAATTGCTTTTATCGGAATGATTGTCGTTGCTCTGTTTGGCGGCAGACAGGCACCTGAGCTTCTGCTCGGAGGAATTAAGTATGCGCTGAGCTATGAGGTGCTTTTTGCATCCCTGGCGTTTGTTTTTATGTCATTCCTGCTCCAGAACACCGGTGTTCTGGAGGGGATGCTGAAGATATTCAACCGCCTGTTCAGAAGAATGAAGGGAGGTCCGGCATATGTCAACACAGCTATTTCCGCATTCCTGGGAATGCTCTCAGGAGGAAATACGCCGAATGCAGCGACCTCGGGAGCCTTTACGGCTCAGTGGCTTTTAAGCACTGGCTGGA
This sequence comes from Clostridium sp. AM29-11AC, assembly GCF_003480545.1. Taxonomy (NCBI): domain Bacteria; kingdom Bacillati; phylum Bacillota; class Clostridia; order Eubacteriales; family Clostridiaceae; genus Clostridium; species Clostridium sp. AM29-11AC. Next base: position 138,112 of record NZ_QUJI01000004.1, on the reverse strand, counting down.
AAAAAGAGCAGGCAGCCACGCTGATTGCAGCCAACGGAGGACTCGGAGCAGGCTTTCCGCCCAGTTCATCCCTGTTCATTGTTCTGGCATTTCCCACAGTGGCAGGCGCTGTTTCTGAGGGACAGCTTTACATTGCCCTGTTTATCACGGGAATTTACCAGGTAATCTGGAGAGTACTCTATATTCACTATGTGATCAGGAAAAACGGAATTGTGCTGCCGGAATCCGCTTCCAACGAAAGCTGGGGGTCTGTGCTCAGAAGCTCAGGAAAGAATCTGCTTTTATTTCTGGGAGCTATTATTCCGGTAGCGCTCAACATGGGACCTCTCTCCGAGTTCATCTCAGGACGCTCAGAGGTGTGGGCTGCGGCTATTGAGAGTGTTAACATTCTCGTGTGGATTCCGATCCTTATGATTGTGGTGATCCTGGGACTTGGCTGGAAGGACATCAAAAAGAAATTCCACTCCAGAACGCAGTTTGTGGAGGAACTGATTCCGCACTTTTCCAGCACAGGAGGACTTCTGCTGTTTGTATTTGCTGCCAGCAACATTATCAGCAATCTGGGTCTCTCCGATGATATTGTGGCTCTTCTCAATACACTGAGCCTGTCTAAAATTGCAACGGTTGTCATTATCCTGATTTTGATTGCCGTGGTAGCGGGTCCGCTCTCCTCCACAGCGACGCTCACCTCCATAGGTGTGATCTCCCATGCAATTCTTGTATCTGTGGGAATCAATCCTCTGGCGGCCGCAACGGCAATTCTGGTAGTGGCTTCTACAGAAGGGGCATCACCGCCTGCGTCAGGTGCTCTGTTTGTGGCCTGTGGGCTGACGGAATGTGATCCGCCGAAGATATTTATGCCGCTTATCACATGGTTTGTCATTCCAATTACAGCCATTGCTGCGCTGGTATGTCTCGGAATCCTGCCGGTACCACATTAAGGAGGTTGATGGAAAATGATGAAGAAGCTGTATCAGAACCTTATTTTAATTGGATTTTTAATTTTTTTCCTGGGAGGCTGCATCTATGTGGCTGGCCAGTTCCTCTGCCTGGTATTGGGGCAGCCTGAGATGATGATTGCTTTCGAGAGGGTGACCGGCGTAATCTTTCCGGCAGCATCCGTGAGCGGGCTGCTGTGTTTTCTGTACCACTATGTCTTCAGGGAGAAGAAAGAGTCAGAGGATTAATGCACGAAAGGGTATAAACAGCAGATATTTTTATGTTATTATCTTAGACTAAGAGGGCTCCGAGCCGTAAAAGGCTCGGAGCCCTCTTTGCAGTATCGCAGGCATGCCGGTGTACAGAAACGCAAAGAGATGAAATCTTCCCTCCCACCTTGCAGAGAAATGGGATAAAACACAACATAAACATTGTGAAAAACTGAAAAATATACTGTTGGATATTGGGATAGCACAATGATATGATTAAGCTGTCCAAAGAACAGAGCATTTGGAAAAAATACAAAAGGGGAGGGATAGAAAACGTGATAGGAATCGGAATTACAGCTTTTCTGGTGTATATCATATTTGTCATGATCTGGTACCTGCTTTTAAAGAGAAGCATAGCGGAAGCTATGCTGATAGGTCTGGTGATTGTCTGTGCCTTTAACGGAGTCGGAACCGTACCGCAGACTTTTGTGACGAGCCTGAAGGATGCAGTTACACAGGATGTCATGGCAGCGATTATTCTGTTTACTTTTATGTCATCCATCATGATGAAGACAGGAATCATCCACAGACTGGTGGATATTTTAAACTCTATTTTGGGAAGGTTCAGAGGAGGCCCGGCTTACGTGTCAGCCTGCGCCAGCGCCCTGTTCGGCATGGTTTCCGGCGCCAGCAGCGCCAACGCCGCAACGGTAGGCTCCATTACCATCCCATGGATGAAGGAGTCCGGATGGCCCAAAGAAGTGGCCTCCACAATGAACACAGGAAACGCAGGACTCGGAATCTGCATCCCGCCGTCCTCATCCATGTTCCTGATGCTGGGACTCCCGGCAGTGGCCGGAACGGTGAAAGCCGGAGATCTTTACTTCGCTCTGCTGTGCGGCGGACTGTGGACTCTGGTTTACCGTCTGCTTCTGACCAGGTATTATGTTTCCAAGTACCACATTCCGGCAGTGCCGAAGGATCGTATCGAGAGCCTGGGAAAGGCTGTGAAAAAGGGAGGATCTTCCCTCTTCATGTTCCTGGGAATCGCTATTCCTCTTGTAATTATCACAGGGCCGGTCGGAAAAGTTCTGGAGACGGTTGCTTCCTTCGGAGAGGATGCAGTCGGAGCGATGAACATTATCATCTGGGTTCCGGTTCTTATTATGGCAATCTGTATGATTGAGGGACGCAGGTTCCTCCCGAAGACAAAGGAAGGATGGTTTGAACTGGTCAGCTCTTCCGCAAAGACATGCTGTTCCTGCGGAGCTGTTTCCCTGTTCGCCATGGCCGGCAGCAATGCCCTCACAGAGACGGGATTTGGAGATGAGCTGACTGTCATCCTGGCATCTCTCACTTTCCCGAAAGTGGTTATGCTTCTGATTATCGGCTTTATCATTGCCCTGGTGGCAGGACCGCTCAACGCGACTTCCACTACTGTGAGCATCGGGCCGGTAGCGTATTCAGCCATGGTTGCCGTAGGAGTATCGCCGGTAACTGCAGTAGTCTGCTACCTGATTTTTGCTTCCACAGAGGGAGCTTCCCCGCCTATGTCCTCCCCGATCTTCGTGTCCAGCAGTATTGCCGGAGTTGAGGATGTGAGCGTAATGTTTAAGCCTCTGATTTTCCACTACTGTATTCCGATTGTGCTGGTAGGAGTGCTGGTGGGATTGGGAATTCTTCCGCTGATAGGAGGGTGATAGAGATGAAAAAACTGCTGAATGTTATATTTGTCCTCTGCATTGCAGCGGCGGTCGTTCTGGGCGTGTGCTATATCGTGGTACAGACGGCGGCAGTTGTGACTGTCAATGGAAGCCTTGCGCTGTGGGCTCAGGATTATCTTGAGGCGCCGGTCTGCATTATGTGTTCTCTGGCAGCCATCGCCGCATTCCTGATGAGCTATGTGTTCCACTGGAAATCCGGCGACTAAGACAGAAGACAGGAAGAAAAAGATAAAAGGCAGAATGGAGAGAGTCGTTTACATAAAAACGGCGGATGGCTTCTCTCCGCTCTGCCTTTTTTTGTTGAAAAAAACGGGAGATTCCTACTGCTTTTCTTTTTTGATGGAATAGTGCTTTGCGATGGTCCTGGAGTAGCTTCGGAATACCATGGAGGCGTCCTGGATGAAATCCATGGCATACTGGGGAAGCGGATAGTCCTTCCGGTAAACCAGATAGAGGATGTTTTCCGGGATCTTATTTACAATGGGGAATACATGGAAATCAGGATTTCCGTCGTCTGATCCGTACCGGTGTTCGTAGAATACCACAGGGGAGAGGAGGCCGGCGCCGGCCCCGCTTTTTGCCATCTCGTAGACCAGGCTCTGCTCATCGCATTCCAGGGCAAACTGCGGTTTAAAAAGGCGGGAGAAAAACTGATCAATCCCCTTTCTCAGCCGGTTGCCCGGACGAAGCGTGATAAAAGGGAGCCTTGAGATCCGCTCCAGATCCGCCCCGTTTTCAGCGGAAAAATCCATAAGGATTTCCTCCCAGGAATCTGGATAGAAGCTCTTTAAGAGGGGGATGGAAAAGCAGCACTGCACCTTTTCCCTGGCAAGCTCAATGCGGTTTAAGTTTGGGCTCTGAGGGGTGTCGATGCCGATATACAGATCTAGTTTTCCCGTCTGGAGAAGTTCATCGAGTCTGGCGCTGTTGCCGTCGGTCAGTTCAATGGAGATATTCGGGTGTTCCGGGTGGTAGAATTTCCAGATAAGAGGAAAGAACACGCCTCCTCTCAGCCGGGAGATTCCCACGTTCAGAGTAGCGCGGCAGTTTTCGCTGATATCAGAGAAGGCTGCCTTCATTTTTGCCTCCGCCTCCAGGATCTGCCGTCCGTAAAAAGCCATCTGCTCCCCCTCCAGCGTCAGGTGGAAGGAGGGACGCCTTTCAAACAGACAGACGCCGTACTCCTCCTCCAGCCGCTTGATGTGGCTGCTCAAAGCCTGCTGGCTGATAAACAGGCGCTCGGCCGCCCGCGTGATATTCATCTCCTCCACTGCGCACAGAAAATATTCGATACTTTTCAGATTCATAATGCCTCCTGTTCCGGGAACTGGCCGGAGAATATCCAGCCAAGCGCTGATTTTTCGCAGCCGGTTTCTCTGTGTCCCCTGGCTTTCTCTGCAGACATGAGCAGTCTGGTAAAACCATTATCACAATATTTGACTTGTTAAGATAAGAAAAAATTACTGTTAGACTTTGTTATATGAGGATGATACCATATTTACAGAAGAAAAAAAAGATTGGCGAAGCCAAAATTTACAGGAAATGACAGGAGAGCAGAGATGAGTAATAAGAAAAAAATTCAGTTAATGGACTGCACCCTGAGAGACGGGGCAAATGTAGTAGGCAAGGGATTTTCGGCGGAGATTACAGATATGGTGCTTGACGGGCTTACCTCCTGCAAAGTGCCGATCATCGAGTTTGGAAACGCAGGCGGAATCGGCGCCTATGAGGTGGCCGGCTTTACCAATGCGCTGACAGACAGCGAGTATCTGGAAATCGCGAAAAAATATCTGAACAGGGGCAGCGAGATCGGAATGTTCCTGAACGCAAAGCGGTACAGGGAAAAATACGTAGATATGGCGGCAGAGAACGGCCTGGCCTTCCTGAGGGTGGGAGCCGATGCCGGAGACGGATCCATCGCTCTGCAGGCAATAGCAGACATTAAAAAGAGAGGGATGAAAGCCTACTATTCAGCCATGAAGGCTTATCTTCTGACAGCCGACGAGCTGGCTGAGGAGGGAAAGCGGCTGGAGGAGGCTGGTCTTGACGAGATTACAATCATGGACTCAGCAGGAACCATGCTTCCGGAGCAGGTAGCCGAGTACACGAGAAAGCTGTCGGAGGCTGTATCGATCCCGGTAGCCTTCCACTGCCACAATAATCTGGGGCTTTCCGCTGCCAACGCCATCGCCGCCTTTGAGAACGGGGCGGATATTCTGGACTGCGGCCTGATGGGAATGGCCAGAAGCGCAGGAAACCTGCCGACAGAGATCTGCGCCGCCATGATGAGAAGGCTGGGACAGATGGAGGAAATCGATCTGTACGGCATGTTAAGCTTCATCAAAAACAGACTGGAGCCGGCTATGGAGAAGCACAGCTATCATAACCCGGTGAAGCCTCTTGACGTGGTTCTGGGCTACAGCGGCTGCCACTCCAGCTTTGTAAAGACCTTCCAGGCTGTGGCAGAGGAAAAGGGAGTCGATCTGTTCAGGCTTATCTGCGAGGTATCGGAAATCGACAAGAAGAGCCCGTCTAAGGAGCTGATGGAACAGACAGCCGACAAACTTCGCTAGAGAAGGCGGAGGATCTGGAGAACAGAGACAGCAGGTTATAAAACAGGATCAGAATGCTAGTCAGAATATAGAGAAACGGAGCGGTGAAATATGACAAAGGTTGTGCTGGCCGGCAATTATCCGGCTCATACATATGAAAGACTGAAAGCCATGCTTGAAAATCTGGACTGCACACTTACAAAGGTGGAGACAGAGGAAGAGTATCAGAAGATGACAGATGCCGAAATTATGGTTCTCAGGATCTTCAAGGCAAGGCAGGATGTTATCGAGAGGAACAAGGGGTTAAAGATGATTATCCGCTGGGGAGCCGGTTTTGACTCGGTGGATATTGAAGCGGCAGGAAAGAACGGTGTCGTGGTGGCCAATACGCCCGGCGCCAACGCTCCGGCGGTATCGGAGCTGGCCGTTATGCTGATGCTGGCGGTAGGACGCCATCTCATCGATCACATGGACAGTCTGAGAAAAGGTGTCTGGAGCAAAAACACCTATATCAATCAGTCCTATACCCTGAACAGAAAGCTGGTAGGAATTATAGGAGCCGGAAATATCGGGCGTCAGACCGCAAAGAAGGCCCAGGCCTTTGGAGCGGAGGTTCAGTACTATGACCCGTTCCGCCTGTCTCCAGAGCGGGAGCAGGAGCTTGGGCTTCGCTATGTGCCGCTGGAGACGCTCTTAAAGACCTCCGATGTGATTTCTCTTCATGTGCCGCTTACAGACAGCAACCGCCATATGATCGGCGCAGAGGAGATCAGTCAGATGAAGGACGGGGCAATTCTCGTCAACACGGCAAGAGGCGGCCTGGTAGACGATCAGGCGCTGGCTGAGGCAGTGCGCAGCGGAAAGCTGGCAGGAGCAGGACTGGACGTTGTGGAAAACGAGCCGCTGAAGGAAGACGATAGTCTCCTCACGACGCCGGGGATTGTGGTGACGCCTCACGTGGGAGGGGGAACCGCAGATATCGGCGATGAAATCCTGCCGATGCTGGCGAAAGAGATAGAAAGAGTCATAAACGGCCAGATGCCGGAGCATGCGGTAAATCTTGAATATCTGAAAAAATAGCCGCAAGCTGTATCTCTCAAATCAGGCGTCCGAGCAAAAACAGTTGAGCTTTTTATCATCTGGTGTTAAATTGTAGACAGAAGATACGTACCAAACAGGAAAGGTCAGGGAACAGTATGTCCAGCAAATACGTACAGGTTTACAATACACTGAAAAAGCAGATCGAGAGCGGAGAGTATGCCATCGGGGAGGAATTTCCGTCAGAGGGAGAGCTTCAGAGCCGGTTTCAGGTTTCCAGGGACACAGTCAGAAAATCCCTGGGAATGCTGGAAAATCAGGGCTATATCAAGAAATCCAGAGGACGCGTGGCCGTTGTGGTAGAAAGAGGGGAGGGGAATTTCCCCTTCGCGGAGATTCTAAGCTTTAAGGAGCTGAACACACAGCTGAAGAGAAAGACGGAGACAGAGGTTGAGAATCTGGAAATCCTCTCCGACCCCGAGCTGATTTTCCGCCTGTTTGAGGATGACGAGGAGAAGGAGATCTATGATCTGGTGCGGGTGCGCAGGATAGGGGGCGAGAGGGTCATTATCGACCACGACTACTTCAAGAGAAGCATTGTGAAGAACCTTCCCCTCAGAGCCTGCCGGGAGTCGGTCTATGAGTACCTGGAGGGGGAGGCAGGACTGAAAATCGGCTATGCAGCCAAGGAGATTGTGGTGGAGGAAGCAACGGATCAGGACAGGAGGTATCTGGATCTGAAGCAGTACGGTCTGGTGGTTGTTGTACGAAGCTATACGTATACCAGGGATAACAGGCTGTTCCAGTACACAGAGTCAAGGCACAGGCCGGATCAGTTCCGGTTTGTGGAAATCGCACAAAGAAAGAAGTGATAAATTATAAAAGACGCCGAAAATAGCAGGGGCGTCTTTTTTTTATGCCTTTTTCCTTGACGAAGAAATACGGATATGATAACTTATAGTCAAACATATACGTATAAGTTAAAACTAAAGACGGGCGCAACTCAGCGCAGGGGCAGGGCGCTCATGTCTCTGCCTGAAGCAGAAGAATTTTTCCGGAGAAAAGGGAAAAGGAGGATCACAATGTCAGAGTTTGCAGGTGATGCCAGAAGGCTGTTGGAGCTGGTGGGCGGCAGGGAAAATATTGTGTCATTCACCCACTGCGCTACCAGGATGCGGTTTGTCCTGGCAGATGAGAAGAAAGCGGATGTGAAGGGAATTGAGGCTCTTGAGAGTGTGAAGGGGAGCTTTACGCAGGGAGGTCAGTTCCAGGTTATAATCGGAAATAAGGTTTCTGTATTTTTTGATGAATTTTCCGCTGTGAGCCACATGGAAGGTGTGGATAAGCAGGAGGTCAAGAATGCGGCGAAAGGGAATATGAACCTGCTGCAGAGAGCGGTTGCCAATCTGGCCGAAATTTTTGCGCCGCTGATTCCGGCGATTATCGTGGGAGGTCTGATTCTGGGATTCCGCAACATTATCGGAGATATTAAGCTGCTGGAGGGCGGAACGAAGTCAGTGACAGAGGTTTACCAGTTCTGGAACGGTGTATACAGCTTTCTGTGGCTGATTGGCGAGGCTATCTTTACCTTCCTCCCGGTGGGCGTTACCTGGTCTGTGTGCAGAAAGATGAATGCCGATCAGATGCTTGGAATTGTGCTCGGCATTACTCTGGTTTCCCCGCAGCTGATGCCGGCCAGCGACTTTGTGGCCGCAAAAGCGGCAGGGGAGGCTGTGAAAATGTGGGATTTCGGATGGTTCCACATCAATATGGTAGGATACCAGTCCCAGGTGATTCCGGCCATCCTGGTGGGAATCGTGTTTTCCTTCATCTATCGTTTTTTAAAGAAGAGGATTCCGGATGCGGTTTCCATGATTCTGGTTCCCTTCTGTTCCCTGGTTCCGGCGGTGCTGCTGGCCCATACGGTAATCGGGCCCTTTGGCAGAATGCTTGGAGACGGACTGGCAGGGATCATCATGGCGGGCTTTTCTTCTTCTCTCTGCTGGCTGTTCAGCGGAATTTACGGTCTGTTATATCCGCTTTTAGTGATCACAGGACTTCACCACTCCATGCTTCCCATTGACCTTCAGACCGTCGCCACCATGGGAGGAATTTACACCTTTCCTGTGGTAGCCCTGAGCAATATTGCCCAGGCAACGGCAGTAGCTGCCTTTGTGTTTGTGAACAGAAAAGATGCCAGAATCCGTGAGATCGGTATTCCTTCCTTTATCTCCGGCTTTCTGGGAGTTACAGAGCCGGCCATGTTCGGTGTAAATTTAAAATACCTGTATCCGTTTATCGGGGCCATGCTCGCCAGCGGAATCATGGGAGTAATCTCCAGACTGTTCGGCGTGATTGCCAACAGTGTGGGAGTTGGAGGAATCCCGGCATTTCTGTCCATGAGAGGAGATAAGATATTAGTGTATCTTGTATGCATTCTGCTTGACATGGTGCTGGCTTTTGGAATTACGGTAATTCTGTCAAAAACGAAGCTGAAAAATTACGGAACCCGTTAGACGGAGTGGAAGACAGCGGGCAGGAAGGATTCAGGAAAGGAAGAACAGGAAATGGAACTCAATTTAGGAGATAAGGTGGTCTATCAGATTTACCCGAAGTCCTTCAGGGATTCAGATGGAGACGGGATTGGGGATTTGAGAGGCGTGACGGAAAAGCTGGACTATCTGGAGGAGCTGGGAGTGGATTATCTGTGGCTGACTCCGTTTTTCCCCTCTCTGCAGTATGACAATGGATATGATATTACAGATTACAGGGGCATCGATCCCATGTATGGAACCATGGACGACTTCGATGAGCTGGTGAGAGAGGCAGGAAAGCGGGGGATCAGCCTGATGGTGGACATGGTATTCAACCACTGCTCCACTAAGCATGAATGGTTTCAGAGGGCGCTCCAGGGCGATCCCTACTACAGGGACTTTTTCATTATCAAAAAGGGGACGAAGGAGGGGCTCCCTCCTACCAACTGGACCTCCAAATTCGGGGGAAGCGCCTGGGGATACCTGCCCCGGACAGACGAGTATTATCTTCACCTGTTTCATGTGAGCCAGGCGGATCTGAACTGGGAAAACCCCAATGTCCGCCGGGAGCTCTATGATGTGGTGAACTTCTGGATTGAGAAGGGTGTGAAGGGCTTCCGCTTTGATGTGATTAATCTGATCTCAAAGCCTGCGATCTATGAGGACGATCTGGAGGGGGACGGCCACCGGTTTTACACAGACGGGGCGAGAATCCATGAATTTCTCCATGAGCTGAACCGTGAGACCTTTGGCCCCCACGAGGATATTATCACCGTTGGGGAGATGGCGTCCAGCGATCTTCCCAACAGTATCCGCTATTCCAGACGGGAAGAGCAGGAACTGTCCATGATCTTTGATTTCCATCACCTGAAAATCGACTACCCCTCAGGCAACAAGTGGGAGATTCAGCCCTTCCGGTTTCACGATCTGAAGAAGAATCTGTTTGAATGGCAGGAAGGGATGGAACAGGGAGGGGGATGGAACGCTCTGTTCTGGGACAACCACGATCAGCCGAGAATCGTCTCACGGCTGGGAGACGAGGGCTCCTTAAGAAAACAGTCGGCTAAAATGCTGGCCACAGCCCTTCATGGCCTGCGGGGAACGCCCTACATTTACCAGGGAGAGGAGATCGGGATGACCAATGCCGGTTTTACAGAGATTGGCCAGTACCGCGATATCGAGACGCTGAACGTATTCCAGGAGCTGAGGCTAAAGGGAAAAACATCAGAGCAGATCTATGAAAGCCTCAGAAAAAAATCCAGGGACAACGCGAGAACACCCATGCAGTGGGACAGCACAAAAAACGGAGGTTTCACATCAGGAACTCCGTGGATCAGCGTCAACAAAAATTTCCGGGAGATTAATACAGAGGATCGGGAAAAGCCAGATTCTGTTTTTCAGTATTACAGAAAGCTGATTGAGCTGAGAAAGCAGCTTCCGGTTCTTTCCAGAGGCCATTTTGAAGCCCTTCTCAGGGATGACGGCCGGATTCTGGCCTACAGGAGAGTGCTGGAGGAAAACGGGAAGACAGAGCTCTATGTGGTCTGCAATTTCTTCCGGGAGGAGGCAGAGCTTCCGCCGGGGCTTATACCAGAAGGGGCAAGTCTGCTGCTTGGAAACTATGAGACAGAAGCCGGAACGTCACAGGGAGAGAATTCACAGGCTGACGAAAGGGGCCTTTATGAGGCTGCGGCGGGAAGAAGGCTCAGGCCTTATGAGTGCTTTATCGCTCTGGCCCAGGTGTAAAGAATGCCGGTAAGTGATAAGAAGAGGCTCTGACTGACTGATTGTCAAGCCCTCCCTTTCCGGTTATAATAATACCGAATCATATGGAACGGCTGTGACGGCTTTTGACCTGCAGAAAGGCGGAAGCTGGAAGAATAGCAGGTGCAGCCGGTATGAAACGGAGAACAGACACCATGCGCGTAATGATTATCAGCCACGACAGAGCCACGATCCGCGCTCTGAAATTAGCTCTCGGAAGAAAGATGGAAGAGATCCCGGAGATCGCCTCAGCCTACAGCCGGGAGCAGACCCTGTCTCTGGCAAAAAAGGAAGAGTTTGACATTCTGATCTGCGATGCAGATATGCCGGGAGAGGAGGGAGTCCAGGCAATCAGGGAGCTGAGACAGAAAAAATACAGGGGAGGCGTGATCCTCATCAGCAGCCAGTGCAGCCCGAAAATAGCCAGGGAAGCCCTTCACCTGGAGGCCGGAGACTTCCTTTTAAAGCCTGTGGACGCAGCAGAACTCTGGGAGGCAGCCAGGGGTGTGATAAAAAGGTATAAAGAGAAGCAGGAGGAAGAGCTCAAAAGAGACTACGGGGACTGCTGGATGGAGAACCACATGGCCATCAAGGAGCTGTTCTGGAAGGACGTCTGCCTGGGAAGAATCAGGAACGATCCGGAAACTATCAGCAGGAAGGCTCAGGGGTGCAATATCCATCTGGATGCAGATGCGCGCTGCCGCATGGTGCTTATTACTATAAAAAATGTCGAGGAGGTACAGAAGCGCTGGGGGGAGGAACTGTGTCAGGCAGCAATCCAGAACCTGGCCAAGGGGATTGTAAAGGGGAATGTCCAGACCAGCCAGGTCATTGTGATCTATACCAGAGTAGTCGTGATCCTGGATGAAAGGGAGGGGGAACGGTTCCGTGAGGTAGGCCCCCGTCTGGTTGAGCGCTGTCAGGAGATGCTTGGCGCACAGATCCTCTGCTATGTAAGTGAAAACATTTTCTGCGAGGAGATGGAAAAGACGTATTCCGGGCTTCTCAGGTTCAGCAAGGATGATGTGCTCTGTCAGGACAGCATCCAGTATGTGAAGAAGGAGCAGATGTGCGGTGAAAACAGGGAAAAGCAGTGGAAGGAAAGGGTGATTCTGCCTTCTGACTGGGGCGAGATGATTTTTGCAGGGCAGACAGACCGTCTGATTGAGAAGCTCAGACGGTTTCTGGTGGAGCAGGCCAAGAAAAAGAGGCTGGATGAGATGAGCTTCCGGATTCTGCAGCAGGATCTGCTTCAGCTGTTTTTTGCCTGCATGGAGTACCGGGAGCTGAAGGCGCACCAGCTTTTTGAAGATCCGGAGATCTATAAATATTATCAGACCGCCTGTTATTCCATCGATGGAATGTGCAGCTGGATTAGACGGTGCATGGAGCTGATGAACCGCCTGTCCTTCCCGGAGGGAAGCGGCAGAGGGGAGGAGATGGCAGGCCGCATTAAAAACCTGATTAAGGAAAATCTGAAATCCGGTATCAGCCGGCGGGAAATTGCCGAAAAACTGAACCTGAACCCTGATTATGTAAATCGCCTGTTCAAGAGCGAAACGGGGATGACAGTCAAGGAATACGCTATTAAAAAGAGGATGAAACAGGCTGAGCACCTGCTGAAGCATTCTGACCTTGCAGTCAGCGCAGTTGCCGCCGAGGTAGGCTATGATAACTTTTCCCATTTTATCCGCATGTTCAGGAAGGAAACAGGATACACTCCCAAGCAGTACAGGAAAAAGTTTCGGGAACCTAATGTCGAAAAAACATAATTAAGTCTGAAAAGTGCTATTTATATTCGTAAACCGTAAATATAAATAGCATTTTTTTATTGCATTTGTAAAATTGGCAGGAGAAAAAAGTCGGAAAAACGGCAAAACATGTCGGAAGAGAGAAAGACGCAAAAAGAAAATTTCAATATAATTGGAACAGAATAAATAAAGAGAGGGAAGGCAGTATGGAACAGAGAAGTTCGAAGATACGGCTGGTAGTCAGCGATGTAGACGGAACCCTGGTGGGGGACGACTGCGTGATGGAAGAGGGGATAAAAGAACTCTCCAGGCTTCTCAGAGAACAGGGCATTGCCTTTACGCTTGCCAGCGGAAGACCTGTGGGGATGATGAGGCAATACATGGAGGCCCTTGACATTACTCTTCCGGTGATCGCCTCAAACGGGGCGGCGGGGTATGAGAAGGGCACTTTTATCTGGAAGACCGTTCTTCCCGGCAGAGCAGTCCGGACGGCGGCTGAGGAGGCGGACAGATTAGGACTGGCAGTTTTTCTCAACGACGGAATCACAGAGGGCGTTTACCGCCAGAATGACTATACCCGCAGACAGACGGAGAAAACGGGGCTCTATGAAACGGTGATCCATCCGGAGGGAGATGAGTGGGAGACAATAGAGCTTCAGAAGCTCATGATCATTGATCCGGACAGCCCGGGCAGATGTGATGAGCTGAGAGGACTTTTAAAGGAGCGGGAAAACGGAATCTATGTAGTCCGGTACGATGACCGCTGCTTTGAGGCCATGCCTGAGGGGTGCAGCAAGGGAAGCGGCATCAGGCGCCTGGCGGACTATCTCGGGATTCACCCGGGGGAGATTCTGGCAGTGGGCGACAATATCAATGATCTGGACATGTTTGAGGCCGCAGGATGGAGCGCCGCTGTGGGAAATGCCGCAGAGGAACTGAAAAAGAAGGCAGATTATGTCTGCCGGGGCGAAACCGTTCAGGGCGTCATTGAGGCGGTCAGACATTTTATTCTGGAGGGAGAATGCGGTGAAAAAACCTATACTGAAGAAGGCTGAGCCTTACCTGTGGCTTCTGCCGGCGTTTATACTGTTTGCTGTATTTACATTTTATCCGTTTCTTGTGACTGCATTTAAGAGTCTGTTTATCGTAGATTCTTTCGGTCATCTGAAGCGGTTTGTGGGACTGGAAAATTATGCGTATATTTTTGAGGACAAGGTGTTTGTGAAATCCATCATCAACACTCTGATCTTTACGCTGCTGACAGTGCCCACATCGAAGATTCTGGGACTTCTGCTGGCGCTTTTAGCCAATAAGAGGCGCAAAACCTCTGCCTTTTACGAGGCGTCCTTTGCTGTTCCCATGGCGATGGCATCTTCTGTGACAGCGATGATTTTCCAGCTTCTCTACGTGCCGTCCCTGGGCCTGATCAACGGTGTTTTCGGACTGGATATCCAGTGGCTCAACGATCCGAAGTTTGCGCTGCTGTCCATTTCCATTGTCCAGATATGGCTGTCAACGGGATATGCCTTTATCTTCCTTCTGTCGGCTGTCAGAGGAATTTCACCGGATATTATAGAGAGCGCATCTCTGGAGGGGGCTTCGCCGCTTCAGATGATTTTTAAAATCTATCTGCCGCTGACCTCTCCCACCATGTTTTATCTGATTATCACGGATATTTCCTTCAGCGTTATGATGATGAGCCTTTCCAACGTGCTCACAAACGGAGGGCCTCAGAACTCTACGATCACCATGATGCAGTATATTTACAAGCAGATTGCGGGAACAGCCAATTATACAAATGCAAATCCGGCGGCTATCGTGGCGTTTCTGATTGCCTTTGCGGCCACTATGGCAGGCTTTGCATGGGAGAAGAAAGGAGTGCACTATCAATGAAAAAGAAGACTCTGTGGGATATTTCAGTTCAGGCAGTCTGTATCCTGTGCGCCCTTTTGATCCTGTTTCCGATTCTCTATGCCTGTTCTGTTTCCTTTATGGAGCAGAAGGACGTGCTCTCATCGCCGCCGAACCTGCTTCCGCCCAAGGCAACTCTTGAGAACTACAGAACGGCGTTTTCCAGAACCATGCTGCTCCGGTACATGCTCAATTCCTTTATTGTGGCCTCTGTCTGCAGCGTGACCAGGATGGTAACAGCCACCATGGCGGCCTTTGCCTTCTCATTTTTTGAGTTTAAGGGAAAGAAAATTCTGTTTGCCCTGACTATGGCAACGATTATGATTCCGCCGGATGTGCTGATTGTGTCAAACTTTACGACCATCAGCCGCATGGGACTCATCAATACTTATGCGGGTATGTGCTCGATCTTTCTGGTGTCTGCCACCAACGTCTTCCTGCTCAGGCAGTTTTATCTGTCTTTTGTGAAATCTCTGAAGGAGGCGGCCTATGTGGACGGATGCGGAAATGTGAGATTCTTTCTCTGGGTGCTGCTTCCGGCCAGCAAACCGATTATGGTAACTGTGTTCCTTTCCTCCTTTGTGAGTGTGTGGAACCAGTATGTGTGGCCTATGCTTGTCACCAACCAGAATGAGATGCGCACCATCCAGGTGGGAATTACCATGTTAAAGGACAGGGAGTCAGCAGTATTCGGCCCTGTCATGGCAGGCGTTATCATAGCGCTTCTGCCGACGGTTCTGCTGTTCGTGCTCTTCCAGAGGAAGATTGTCAGCGGAATGATGAGCGGAGCTGTAAAGGAGTAAATTTGTATAACCATTATAAGGAGGATAAAAGTATGAAGTTAAAGAAGATGGCGGCAGCGCTCGCAGCGGGAACTGCTCTTTTAAGCCTGACCGGCTGCGGTGCAGGAGCCGGCGGAAATTCTGAGGGAGGCTCTCCGGTAGGAGCTGTCAGCGAGGATGGAACCAGGGAGGTCGTGTTCTGGCATTCCATGGACGGAGTGTATGCAGAGATCACACAGAAGCAGGTGGATCAGTTCAACGAGACTATCGGAAAAGAAAAGAAGATCCATGTAACCCCGGTATTTCAGAACTGGCCGGGAACAGAGGCGCTGACGGCAGCCATGTCCACTGACGATGTGGAAAATATGCCGGATGTGATTCAGCTTTACGGAGAGCACGTAAGCCTTGTAAGGGACTATGACCGTCTTGTGTGGGCTGAGGATATGCTCTCCAAAGAGGGAAATTCCGTGGCAAAGGAGGATCTGATTTCCAATGCAGTCTCTTCCTTTGAAATCGACGACAGGCTTGCAGGCGTGCCGTGGAGTGTTTCCACCCTCCTTCTCTACTACAATCAGGACTATCTGGATCAGATAGGAGCCCAGGTTCCGGCCACCATCGATGAGATGGCCTCCATTCTGGGAACTCTCAAGGATGAGACAGATGCGCAGTACGGACTGAACGTGAGAGTCAGCCTGTTTGAGCTGGGCAACGGGATCGCAACTCAGGGACAGGGTACCTACCTGGGAGACAATGAGAGCGGACACAGCGGAAAAATGAAATCCATGGCCTGCGAGGAGGCACTGGAAGCCTTCCTCACAGAGTGGCAGAAGGTGGTGGACACAGGAGCCTACAAGCCTACCAATGACTCTATCAACGAGGAGTTTGCCCAGGGGCTGAACGCCATGGCGATTATGAGCAGCTCCAGGATCCCGACAATCAAGGAGCTGGTGGGAGACAGCTTCAACTGGGGAGTGGCTCCTATTCCGGTGGTAAACAGCACCGATGACGGAGGAGCTTATCCAAGCGGTTCAGGACTTTTCCTGTTAAACAGGGGAGACGAGGAGACCGTAAATGCAGCATGGGAATTTGAGCAGTATATGATCTCGCCGGAGGCTCAGGCTATGTGGCTGGACGGGGCAGGATATATCCCGGTTAACAAAAACTCATCAGAGCTTGAGAGCTGCCAGAAGGCTATGGAAGAGACTCCTCAGCTTGCCGTTCCGGGCGAGGTGCTCATGGGAACCAGCGAGAATGTAGTTGCTCCGTTTGTGCCGAACTCTGACGGCGTAGACACTGTGATCAAGGATGCCATGCTGATGTTTGGAAACGGGGAGGCGTCCGTGGAGGATACAAAGACAGCGATTATTGACGGCTGCAACCAGATTTTCAATGACTACTACCGTGCAAACGGGGAATAGAGACGGCAGGAAAACAGATTAGATGAAAAAAGGAATGACTGACACAAATCAATACGGGAAGGCCGTTCAGAAACAAAAGGCAGAATCAGCCATTCAGAAGAAGGTGATCATTGACACGGATCCCAGCGCTGACGACGCTATAGCGCTGATGCTTGCGCTGGCGTCGCCGGAGCTTCAGGTCCTTGGAATGACAGCCGCTTATGGCGTGTGCGACTCCGACAGAAGCATCAGAAACATTATGAAGATACAGGAACTGTGCGAAAGGCCGGAGATTCCGGCTGTGCAGGGGGCGAAAGCCCCCCTTTCGCGCCCTATGGAGTTTGACGATGCCTACTGCGGGCCGGACGGGCTGTCCTGCACAGGGCTGCCGGAACCGGAGAAAAGCCCGGAGAAAACAGAGGCCTTCCGCTGGATGGGAGATATGATAAAGGCCCATCCCGGGGAGGTTTTTATTATTTCTATGGCCCCCATGACGAACCTGGCTCTGATGCTGCAGAATGCCCCTGAAACGGCAGGGCTGACGGCAGGAATTTTCACGATTTCGGGAGGATATGGACTGAATCCCGACCATGGAAGGTTAAACCCGAGACCGGAGTGGAACATCGCCCAGGATCCAGAGGCAGCCTCTGCAGTTTTCAGCTCAGGGATCCCCATCACGGCTGCCGGCCTTGATGTAACCTCACGCCTGGAGGACTCTATGATGGACCGCCTTTTATCAGAGGCAGGAGAGGGAAAAAAGACAGATTTTCTGAGACAGGCTGTGCAGTTTAATCTGGAGCATGGCTTAAATCCCTCAGGCCTTCTCGTAGACAGCGCGGCGGTGGCTCTCACAGCCTTCTCTGACATGGCAAAAACTGCCCGGGGAGGCGTTCTGGTGGAGACAAAGGGGGAATATACGACAGGGCAGACCCTGTTCGGCAACAGCGGGCGTTTTAAAGCGCTCCCGCAGAATGTAAGCGCAGCCTGGGAATATGACTGGAACCGGCTTATCAGACTTCTCACAGAAAGGGTATTTATATGAAATTATCTACATCTACAAATATCGTATTTGAAAGGCCGGACAAGAGCATCATGCCGATGGAGGACATGATGGAGCTGGCCTTTGCGGCCGGCTTTGATACCTTTGACATCAGCTTCTATGACTGGTCTCTGCCCCACTCCCCGTTTCTGACTGACGGGTGGGAGCGCTGGCTGGCAGGGATTGAGAGAAAGAAGGATGAACTGGGAGTAACCTTTGGCCAGTGTCATGCCTATACCTATAACTTCTGCGCAGAAATGACAGAGAGCGAGAGAAGGCGCCATGAAGAACTGACAGAGCGCTCTGTCTACTGCTGCGCCGCCCTGGGCTCCAGACTCTGTGTGACACACCCGGAAACAGACTTTGACAGCCCTGCCCTGGTACAGTCCTCAAAGGAAAAAAATACCGCCTATTTCAGGGAGCTTTTAAGGAAAACGGAGCAGTACCATATGGCCTTTGCCGTGGAAAATATGTGCGATTATGCCATTGCACCAAGGCGGAAATACGGCGTGACTCCCGAGGAGCTGGTGGACTTTGTGACAGATTTCGGCGATGAGAGGATGGGCATCTGCTGGGATTTTGAACATGCAGATATTATGAAGCAGGATCAGAGAAAATCCCTTCTCTATATCGGAAAGCATTTAAAGGCCACTCATGTTTCCGATACCCACAGCATGACCGATCCGAATCTGATGCATGTTCTTCCCCTCTTCGGGACTGTGGACTGGAAGACAGCGGTGGAGACATTAAAGGAGATCGGCTATGAGGGGTATTTCAGCTTTGAGGTCAATAATTACGGAAATTATTTTCCTGACAGGCTTCTCCCCACAGCCCTGAAGCTGGCCTACGAGGTGGGAGAATACCTGATGGGGCTGTAGGTGGGAGGCAGGCTGCCGGAGGTTTTAAAGAAGGAGACAGCAGTGCCAACTGCCGCAATATTTTTCTTCTGCCGGCGGAAACCAGTTGACGAATGGAAAAAGCCATTATATGATAGACCTTGACTAATATCAGCCAGTCAGAGGGGAAAGCGGCAGGCGTTCTGCCGCTTTCGCATATAAAGGAGTAAAGCTATGAATGAAATGCAGGATTCAAAATTCAGCCTGTCCAAAACTCTGTTCAGGGTTCTTCAGGGGGCTTTGATAGGCCTGGGCGCAGTGCTGCCGGGCATATCGGGAGGCGTTCTGAGCGTTATTTTCGGAATCTATAAACCGATCATGGAGCTGCTCTCCAACCCCTTCGCAAACTTTAAGACACACGTTCCGAAGCTGCTCCCCGTGTTTATCGGAGGCGGCATCGGATTTCTGGGGATCGCCAATGTGCTGTCATTTTTCCTGGAAAAATACCCGGCGCCGTCGGTGTGCCTCTTCATCGGTCTGATCACAGGCATGCTTCCGTCCCTGTTTCGCGAGGCGGGAGAGCAGGGAAGAAGCAGAGCGTCCTATGTGTCCATGATTGTGTGCATGTGCGCGATCTTTGCGCTTCTCATCGGACTTAAGATGACCAGTGTGGAAATCAGCCCGAACTTCTTCTGGTATCTGTTCTGCGGCTTCTGCCTGGCTCTCAGCGTGATTGCTCCCGGAATGAGCTTTTCCACCCTCCTGATGCCTTTAGGGCTCTATACCCCCTTTGTGGACGGCATCGGACACTTTGACCTGGGAATCCTCATCCCAGGAGGAATCGGTGCGCTGGTGACTGTGATCGCCCTCGCAAAAGCCATCAACACTCTGTTTGACAGACACTATTCTGTGGCCTTCCATGGAATTATCGGAATAGTCATAGCGGCAACGATTATGACAGTCCCTGTGGACGGCTTTACCACAGTGGCCCAGAGCGCAGTAAATGTGGTCTGCTTCGTGGTGGGAATTTTTGCAGCCCTGGCCCTGGATAAGTTCAACAGCAGGGTAAGTGTGGAGTAGGGCACAGAGAGGTAAGCGGCGCCCAAACAGGATGGAGGATGGGAGGACAGTAACGGTTTCGCTTTATCTGGCGGATCGGATTTCGTTTGATTTAGGAAAAGAATAAAGAGAGTTCAGTACAGGCGGGAAGCAGACATAATTCCAGCCTGTACTTTTTTGTTTTTTAATAAGGCAGGAACTGCCGTGTTTTATTAAGAGTAATAGTGTTCTATCCGGTTTGTATCCTATATGCCGAATCGAAAAAAACCTTCTGAACGTAAGTCAGAAAACATGAGTTTCAGAATAACTCCAAAAAGAAAAAAGCAGCTGCTTAAGTATCAGACAAGATTTTTCATCATTTTTCGCAGTTATTTCCTATAAAATGATATAAAATATAAAATTGTCGAATATAGACGATAAAATAGCAGAAAAACAGTTGAACATCCAGTACAAACGGGATATACTGAAAGAAACGTGGGAAGGGGGAGTTATTTTGATTAAACGGGAAACTTATATGAGACGTATTCGTCCATTTATTGGAAATGAGCTGATTAAGGTTATGACTGGTATCCGGCGGGCCGGTAAATCGGTAATGCTGGAATTGATTCAGGAGGAACTGATTTGTTCTGGTGTAACGCCAGAGCATTTTATTTCTATTAATTTTGAAGATTTGAGATATATGCGTCTTCTGGATGCCATGGCACTGCATGAAGAAATTCTGAGACGGGCAGAGCAGATAAAAGGAAAGGTTTATCTGTTTTTTGATGAAATACAGGAAGTGACGGATTGGGAAAAATGTATTAATTCTTTCAGAGTCTCATTGAACTGTGACATTTATATTACCGGTTCCAATGCAAAACTTTTATCAGGGGAGCTTGCAACATATCTGGGCGGACGATATGTGGAGTTTGTTATCTATCCCTTCTCTTTTTCAGAATTTCTTGAATTATATCATACAATGGATCCAGTTGCTTCCGTACAGCAGTGCTTTAAGAGTTATCTTCTGGTGGGAGGTATGCCATATCTTTCCAATATCCGTTACGAAGAAGAACCGGCGAAACAGTACCTGACGGATCTGTTCCATTCAGTTCAGCTGAAAGATATCGTAAAGAGGAACAAGGTTCGGGATGTGGATTTACTGGAACGGGTAATGGCATATGTAATGGCAAATATAGGAACCGTTTTTTCGGCATCTTCTCTGACAAAATTTCTCAAAAATGAGCATCGGACCACATCAACAGATACAGTACTTAACTATATAAAATACTGCTGTGACTCCTATCTGTTTTATCAGGTGAAGCGGGAGGATTTACAGGGAAAGCAGATTCTGGCGACCAATGAAAAATATTATATTGCAGACCATGGGATCCGGGAAGCTGTGTACGGGGGAAACATGCGGGACATTAACCTGATTCTTGAAAATATAGTGTACCTGGAACTTCTGCGCCGCGGATATAAGGTAACAGTCGGGAAAGTTGGCGAAAAGGAAATAGACTTTGTCTGTGACAGGAGAGGTGAAAAACTTTATATCCAGGTAGCTTATCTGCTGGCAGATGAAAGTACAGTAAAGCGGGAATTTGGAGTATATGATTCCATTCGGGATAATTTCCCCAAATATGTAGTCACAATGGATGAGCTGGATATGAGCCGGAATGGGATTAAACATCGGAATATTCGGGATTTTTTAATGGAAAGCGAATGGGATTAAGGATTAAGGGTGAGGGGCCGGATAAGGAAGCCTTTCACCCTTATTTTATATATGGTTCAGAACTGTGTTCTTTACGCAGGTCTTAAGGCTGCTGGCATAGGTTATAAGTGGAGAAATTGCCTGCTTTGGAGGTGTTATCCCGGTCGGGAGAGAGGAGGGAAAACAATGGGAACTCTGTATGGCTATATTCGTGTCAGTACCAGAGAACAGAATGGAGACAGGCAGATTCTTGCATTGAAAGAGCTGTTTATCCCGGAGAAAAACCTTTTTATGGATACCCGCCGAAGCAAAGACCTGATGGGAACGTTTTTAAGCGATATTGTCCTGCAGGTGCTATCCTTTGTGGCAGAGAATGAGCGCATCAATATACGGCAGCGCCAGGCAGAAGGAATCGCTGCCGCCAAAGCCAGGGGCATTCGTTTTGGAAGACCCCCAGCGCCTTTACCGGAAAACTTTCATCACCTGTATCATCAATGGAAAAATGGAAAAATTACTGGAAAAACTGCTGCGAAACTATGTGGGATGCCGCTTTCTACCTTTCGCTATCGGGCAGAGATTTATGAAAAAAACAATTTTTTGTAAACAGATGTTTTACAAAAACACATATTTATTATATCAACTGCAGGAGGTCATTTTTTATGATGGGAAAGCAAAGAGGACAAATCCAGATGGTAATCTTAGACATAGATTCTATAATTCCAGAGGATCATCTTCTGAGACAGATAAAAACTGTGTAAATTTTGACTTTATGTACGAAAAGACAGTTCCCTATTATTCTCATGTTGGCAGAAGATCTATTGCCCCCGCTGTTCTGATGAAAATGCTGCTAATTGGTTATCTTTATGGGATCAAACCAGAGCGGAGACTTGAGGAGGAAGTATCTCTTAACCTTGCTTACCGCTGGTTTTGCGGAATTGATCTTATGGATAGAGTACTGGATCACTCAACTTTTAGCCAGAATAGAAGAAGACGTTTTCAAGAGGCCGGCATATTCCGGGAAATTTTTAATAAGATCGTATTGAAGTGTATAGATCTTGGAATCGTATCAGGAGAAATCGGTGTTGCAGATGGTTCATTCCTTCCAACGGATCCTGGAACAGCCGCTATGAGGCAGTTGAGGCAGTCCAACGCTCCACTGTAAAGTTTCTTGACAATCCCCTTCTTCCATGGTATCCTATGACACGCAGATAAGCCCACAAAAACCAAGGTCTTACGGGCCTGCCGCCGATTCCCGGCGTTAAATGAATCGAGTGTTCGAGACCTTCCACTCGTAAAACAAAACTAAAGGAGAAACAGAATATGAAAGAATCAAACAAGAAATCCGTGTACCTGCTCACCCAGGGCGCAGCCATCGCAGCGATCTACATTGTGCTGACCCTTATCTTTGCGCCAATCAGCTTTGGCCCGGTTCAGTTCCGGATCTCCGAGGCGCTCTGCGTCCTTCCGTTTTTCACACCGGCCGCGATTCCCGGTCTGTTTATCGGCTGCCTGCTGTCCAATCTTCTGGCAGGAGCCATGACCATGGATGTGATCTTCGGAAGCCTGGCAACACTGATCGGAGCTGTGGGCTCCTATGCCCTCAGAAGAAACCGATTCCTGGTTCTTCTGCCTCCGATTATCTCCAACGCTGTGATCGTTCCGTGGGTTCTGCGCTACGCCTACGGCAGTACAGATCTGATCCCGGTAGCCATGGTGACTGTTGGAATCGGGGAGATTCTGGCAGTGGGAGTGCTGGGAAGCATCCTGATCCGCGGACTGGAGCGATACAGGCATACGGTTTTCGGAGGCGTGAAAACTGCCTGATAGATAAGGCGCGGATAGCCATAGAAGAACGATAAAGGGAAGAGCTGTGAATGTTTCCAAATCTCACAGCTCTTCCCTTTTTCTGTGAGGTCCTGCCCGACAAGCACTCCTTTCCACTGTCAGCCCTGGGGCAACCCGCCAATATGGCTCAAATCTGTTGACATTTCCCTTTAAAAGAAGTTAAATTAAAGAAACATCCTGCATATGCTTATCTGGCGCAGTCTGCCGGACAGGAAGGCAGGGGAAGGCAGGCGGCTTTTAGAGACGCCTGATTCCATGGAAAGGAAAAATCAGGTAAAAGGTGGAAAGAAACATGTATCAGATTGATTTTAATAAACCGCAGCACATTTATTTTATGGGAATCGGAGGCATCAGCATGAGCGGCCTGGCGGAGATTCTGATGGATGAGGGATTTACCGTCACAGGCTCTGACTCCAAAGAGAGCGAGCTCACGGAGCATCTGAGAAGCAGAGGGGCCGTGATCTATATCGGACAGCGGGCAGAAAACATCAGACAGGCAGAGCAGACAGGAAAGAAGATTGACGCCGTGGTGTACACGGCAGCTATTCATCCCGACAATCCGGAGTTTGCGGCTGCGAGGGAGGCGGGGCTTCCCATGCTTTCCAGAGCCGTCCTTCTGGGGGAGATGATGCGAAATTACAGGGAGGCCATCGCCGTGTCGGGAACTCACGGAAAGACCACCACAACCTCCATGCTCTCGGAGATCTTTCTGGCTGCCGAGGCAGACCCTACCATATCTGTGGGAGGGATTCTTCCGTCCATAGGAGGAAACATCCGCGTCGGCGGACCGGAATTTTTCATCACAGAGGCCTGTGAATATACAAACAGCTTTCTGGAATTTTTCCCGACTATTGAGGTGATCCTGAATATCGAGGAGGATCACATGGATTTCTTCAAGGATCTGGCAGATATCCGCAGCTCCTTCACACGCTTTGCAAAGAAAACTCCAAAGCAGGGAGCCGTTGTCATAAACGGGGAGATTGAAGACTGGCAGGAGATTGTGAAAAACACAGAGGGCAGGGTGATTACCTTCGGAACAGACAGAGGGTTTGACTACAGCGCAGGGGAGATTTCCTACGACTCCCTTGCCAGGCCGACCTTTGACTTCTATATAAGAGGGGAAAAGCGGGATACCCTGAGCCTTGGAGTCAGCGGCGAGCACAATGTATACAATGCCCTTGCAGCCGCAGCCGCAGCCCTTGAGGCGGGGCTCTCCCTGGAAGCGGTGAAGCGGGGACTTCTGAGCTTTACGGGAACCAAGCGCCGCTTCGAGAAAAAGGGAGTCCTGAATGGGGTGACGATTATAGACGACTACGCCCACCATCCCCAGGAGATTCGGGCGAGCCTTAAGACAGCTCAGAATTATCCCCACAACCGGATCTGGTGCGTGTTCCAGCCTCACACCTATACGAGGACAAAAGCATTTCTCGACGAGTTTGCAGAGGCGCTTTCCATGGCAGACTGTATCGTTCTGGCCGATATCTATGCGGCTCGGGAAACGGATACACTGGGCATCAGCTCCCGCGACATAGCAGAAAAAATTGAGAGGCTGGGTAAAAAAGTCTGGTATTTTCATACCTTTGAGGAAATTGAAGAATTTCTCAAAAAAAGCTGTATACACGGCGATTTGTTGATAACTATGGGGGCCGGAGACATTGTAAATGTGGGAGAAGCGCTGCTTGCAGAGTAGTTATCCACATTATCCACAAAGTTTTCAACATTTTATGTAAAGGAGCACTGTGGATTGTTTGATTTACATAATAAAAGTTTCTATTGTATGAAAAACATTGAAAATTCAATAGTTTCGACAGGAACAGACAGGATCAGCGCAGAAGAAAAATAAATTTGTCCACATTATCCACAATATCCACATGATATTCTGGGGATAAGTGGAAGTGTTTCCTTTTGACAGAACCTGTGTTATGATGATTCCAGTGGATAAGTGCCCCAAATCCGTCAGCCTGCAGACGGGCTGGCGGTTCCGGGGGCGAAAGACAGGAAAAACGGCAGACAGAAAGGTGAAGCAGATGGGACAGTTCATACAGAACCGTCTGGCCCATGAGGTGACGGTCATCCCCAATGAATTTATAGACAGATACATGGCAGAGGCTAACGGCGAGTATGTGAAGGTATATCTCTATATTCTCAGACACGGAGGCAGCGCAGACGATGTCTCCGAGATCGCGGATGCTCTGAATCACACGGAGGCAGACGTGCGCCGCGCCCTTGTCTACTGGGAGAGAGTGGGAGTCCTTGCGCTTACAGACAGGCCGGCGCCCGCCCGCCCGTCTGTTCCCGCCCGGCAGTCTCCGGCTCCTTCCGGAGGGTTCTCCTCTTCCTTTGAACAGGATGCCTCTGCTTCCGGTCAGACAAAGCCTTACCAGGGAGCCGGCCGCACGGAGGGAGGCAGCCCCGGAACGGGCGATATTCTCTGCAGGCTGTCAGGGGATGAGGAATTTTCCCAGCTTCTGTATATCGCCCAGAAGTACCTGAACAGGACCTTTACCCCCACAGACTGCGACGTGCTGGCCAACCTCTATGGGAACCTCCATATGCCCACGGAGCTTCTGGAGTATCTGATAGAGTCCTGCGCCCAGAATGGACATACCAGCATCCGCTACATAGAGAAGGTGGGACTGAGCTGGCATGAGAGGGGCTTTAAGACGGCGGAGGAGGCCAAATCCCAGTCCATGGGCTATAAGAAGGATATTTTTGCCGTGATGAAGGCCTTCGGCCTGTCTGGGCGAAACCCGGCCAACGGCGAGATTGATCTGATGGACAAGTGGTTTGGAACCTACGGCTTTACCAGGGAGATTGTGGTGGAAGCCTGCAACCGGACGATGGCGGCCATTCATAAGCCCAGCTTCCAGTATACGGACAGCATCCTGACTGAGTGGAACCGGGCAGGAGTGCGCACCATGAGAGATGTGGAGGAAGTGACGCGGATGAGAAAGGAGGAGGCGAGAAGGGCCAGAGAGTCAGGCCAGTCCGCCTCCCCGCAGGCAGGAGCCAGGGGAGCGGCAGCTTCCGCAAGACAGCCAGGGACGTCCGGCTCCAGACGCCAGGGCGCCAGAAAGAGCTCCAACCGCTTCCACAACCTGGAGGAGCACGGCTATGATTATGATGAAATGATCTGGAATATGATCAATACAGGAGCCTCAGACAGCCCCGGGGAGCCTCAGAGCGTCCGACAGGAGGCCCGGGGCGGGGAGAATCCCGGGGCGTCCCGGGGATTCCCGGACAAATAGAAATACTCTGCAGCAAGGGCAGCTCAGAGAACGATTGACAGAATACAGGAGGAAACCATGGCACTGAGCAATTCCCAGTACGATTCCATCATGCGTATTTATAACCAGGCACAGCTTCGACAGAAGAGGGAGCTGGATAAGCGCCGGGAAGAGGTTTATGAAAAAATTCCTGCCGTAAAAGAGATCAATGAGGAGATCACCGCCTCTGCCGTCAAGAGTGCGAGACAGCTTCTGGCAGGAGATGACAGGTCGGCTAAGGGGCTTAAAAGGCGTATTGCAGATCTGTGCGAGGAGAGAGAGGTTCTGCTGTCCGCCTACGGCTATCCTGCCGATTACCTGGAGCTTCACTATGACTGCCCGGACTGCTGTGACACAGGCTACAGGGACGGGAAAAAATGCCACTGTTTCAAGAAGCGGGAGATCAGCCTTCTGTACGATCAGTCCAATATCAGGGAAATCCTGAGCAGAGAGAATTTCGACACCTTTTCCTACGAATACTTTGACGACACCAAGGTGGACGAGCGCAGCAACAAGACAGCCAGGGAGTACATGCGCCAGGTGGTGGCCCTGTGCCGTTTCTATGTGGAGCACTTTGGAGAGCACAAGGACAACCTTCTGTTTACGGGAAAGACAGGGCTTGGAAAAACCTTTCTCAGCAACTGCATTGCGAAGGAGCTTCTCGATCAGAGCTATTCCGTCGTCTATCTGCCGGCTGTGGAAATGTATGAGATCTTTTCAAAGGAAAGGTTTGACTACGATTCCACAGAGGAGGACAGGGATCGCTCCCGCTATCTGCTGGACTGCGATCTCCTGATCATCGACGATCTGGGAACGGAGCTGGTAAACACCTTCACCACCTCCCAGCTCTTCTACTGCATCAATGAGCGGCTGAACCGCAGAAAGGGAACCATCATTTCCACCAATCTTCCGGTCAATGAGATGCGCGATGAGTTCACAGATCGGGTCATGTCGAGGATTGTGAGCCAGTACACGGTGATCCCTCTTTATGGGGAGGATATACGAATCAGAAAAAAGCTCATGCAGGCCAGAAGACAGTAGGGGTCGTGGGAGCCAGGATAAGCTGAAAGAGAAGAACTGGTGGCTTCGCGATTTTGATGCACTCCAGGGTTGACTTGATACGCGAAATAATGATATAAAGAATAAGGATTTACGTTCTTTTTACATTTATTTCATAATCTTATTGACTGTCAGACAGCAGCTGCGGCCCTGCCGCAGAGAGTGATGACAGGTTTGGAGGAAAAACATGCTGTACGAAGAGAAAATCATTGAAACGATCCCTGTAGGGCCTCTGGGGTTAATTCCGCTTAAGAGCTGCAGGACCCTGGGCGAGAAGGTTGACCGGTATCTGGTTGACTGGAGAAGAGAGAGGGAGAGCGAGCATAAGACCACAATCGCATTCGCCGGCTACCAGAAGGATTCCTACATGATCGACGCAGGCACGCCGCGCTTTGGCTCCGGCGAGGGCAAGGGAACCCTGAATGAATCTGTCCGCGGAGATGATCTCTATCTGATGGTGGATGTGTGCAATCACAGCCTTACCTATTCCCTGAGCGGAAAGGTGAATCACATGTCGCCGGACGACCATTTCCAGGACTTAAAGCGCGTGATCGCCGCTGTGGGCGGAAAGGCCAGAAGAATCAACGTCATTATGCCGTTCCTCTATGAGAGCCGCCAGCACAAGCGCACCGGCCGAGAATCCTTAGACTGTGCCCTGGCCCTTCAGGAGCTGGTGAAAATGGGAGTGGAGAACATTATCACCTTCGATGCCCACGATCCGAGGGTTCAGAATGCGATCCCCTTAAAGGGATTTGAAACCGTACAGCCGATTTACCAGTTTATCAAGTACCTCTTAAAGAATGAGAAGGAGCTTGAGATTGACAACGAGCATATGATGGTCATCAGCCCCGACGAGGGCGGAATGCGCCGTGCCGTCTATTTCGCAAACGTCCTGGGACTGGATATGGGCATGTTCTACAAGCGCCGCGACTACACCAAGATCGTGAACGGAAGAAACCCGATTGTCGCTCACGAGTTCCTGGGAAGCAGCGTGGAGGGCAAGGATGTGATCATTGTGGATGACATGATCTCCTCCGGCGAGAGTATGCTGGATGTGGCCAAGGAGTTAAAGAGAAGGAAGGCGAGAAAGGTATTTGTGTGCGCTACCTTCGGACTTTTCACAAACGGCCTTCAGAAATTTGACGAATACTATGAGAATGGCCTGATTGACCGTGTGCTGACCACAAACCTGGTTTATCAGTCAGCAGATCTGCTTTCCAGGCCCTACTACATCGATGTGGATATGAGCAAATATATTGCACTGATCATCGACAACCTGAACCACGATGCCTCCTTAAGCGAGCTTTTAAACCCCACAGGGAGGATCAACCGGCTGATCAGCAAATACAAGGCAGGCATCAGAGAATAGCCGGGTGATGCGCGGGAGCTGAGCCAGGGGATTCTCCTGGCCGGACTGTTTAAAACACCCATAACAGCATCAGCAGAGAACAGAAACGATCAGAAAAGAACAGAATAAATCAGAAACGATCAGAAAAGATCAGACAGAGAACGGGAAGGAGGCTGCCGCTTTTGAAGGGCTGCCTCCTTTTTGCGGCTGCCGCGCAGGAAAACCGCCTGATTTCCCGTGCAGGAAAACTCGTCAGGCAGGAGAATATGGAAGGGGGAAGCCTATATGGAAAACAACATGATGAAAGCACTTGTATTTAAAGGACCGGGCAAGCTGTGCCTTACGAGACGGCCGATACCGACGATTCAAGAGCCCGGGGATGCGATTGTGAAGGTGACGCGCTCCACCATCTGCACCAGCGATCTCCATATCCGAAACGGAGCGGTCCCGAGAGCCAGGGAAGGGGTGATCCTGGGACATGAGTTTGCCGGAGAGATTGTAGAAACAGGAACAGGAGTGAAGGGGCTGAAAACAGGAGACAGGGTTGCAGCCAACTGCGAAACCATCTGCGGGGAGTGCTGGTACTGCCGGCGCGGATATGTCAACAACTGCCTCCATGGGGGCTGGCTTCTGGGCTGCACCATAGACGGGTGCCAGGCAGAATACGTCCGGGTTCCCCTGGCCGACACGAGTCTTTACCGGATTCCCGATGGGCTGACTGAGGAGCAGGCGCTCTTTACGGGGGATATCCTGTCCAGCGGCTACTGGGGGGCAGAGCTGTGCGAGATTAAGCCGGGGGATACGACGGCAGTGATCGGCGCAGGCCCTGTGGGAATGTGCGCCGCCCAGTCCGCCCGGCTGATGGGGGCCGGCCAGGTGATTCTCATTGATCCCAATACATACAGGCTCCGTGTGGCCAGGGAAAATGAGCTGGCCCACGTGTATCTGGAGGAGACGGGAAGAGCTGCAGCGGAGGCTGTGAAACGTCTGACAGAGGGGAGAGGAGCCGACTCTGTCATTGAGGCGGCCGGAAATGAACAGTCCTTTGAACTGGCCTGGCAGCTGGCCCGCCCCAACGCCATCGTGGCTCTGGTGGCAATGTACGAGACCGATCCGGTACTGCCGCTGACCCGGATGTATGGAAAGAATCTGATCTTTAAGACAGGGGGAGTGGACGCCTGCCGCTGTCCGCGGCTTCTGGAGCTTTTAAAGGAAGGTAAGCTGAAAACAGACTTTCTCATTACTCATAGAGGAAGGTTGGACGATATATTAGAAGGGTATGAGATATTTGAGAAAAAACAGGACGGCTGCATCAAGTGGGTGGTGACGGGGGAATGACAACTGCTCCTTAAGAGTCAAAGATTCAGATCTTAGCATAATTTTAATACAAAGGTCTGCCAGTGTTCATAGAAAATTCATAAATACGTACTAAAATCTGGAGAAAAAAGGGGTATTTTTAGACAAAATATATAAAAGGGGTGTGTGAAGATGGGGGAATACCAATACCTGTGTGATATAGCAGCCATTCTGCTCAGCACAAAACTGTTAGGACTTGCGACAAGAAAATTTCAGATGCCGCAGGTAGTGGGAGCCCTGCTGGCAGGGCTCATTCTCGGGCCGGCCATGCTCGGTCTGGTTCAGGAAACGGATTTCGTGAAAAAGACAGCGGAGATAGGAGTCATTGTCCTTATGTTCTGCGCCGGTATGGAAACGGATCTGGAGGAGCTAAAAAAAAGCGGGCGTGCGTCGTTTATTATTGCCCTGATCGGAGTGATTGTGCCTCTGTTAGGCGGATATGCCGTCGCCATGCTTTTTAACCGTCCCGGTATGATTGAATCGGATGCGGGCGGAAGCCTTTTTTTACAGAATATGTTTATCGGAGTCATACTGACTGCGACCTCTGTGAGCATTACCGTGGAAACTCTGAAGGAGCTGGGAAAGCTCAAAACCCGTTCGGGAAATGCCATTCTGGGAGCTGCGATCATCGACGACGTGCTGGGCATTATCGCCCTTACCATCATTACGAGTGTGGCAGATTCCAGCGTCCATCTCAGTGTGATTCTGCTAAAAATAGCCGGCTTTTTCGTCTTTGCCCTGGTAGTGGGAGTTCTGTTTCATAAATTTTATGTAAACTGGATAATGCATGCAGAGCGGGGCCTCCACCGCCATGTTCTGATTGCCTTTGTATTCTGTCTGCTTATGTCCTACGTTGCGGAAACCTTTTTCGGAGTGGCAGATATCACAGGCGCCTTTATCGCAGGAGTTGTCATTTCCAGTACGCAGAGAACGAAATTCCTGGCCTCCAAGTTTGACGTGCTGTCCTATGCCTACCTTTCTCCCATCTTTTTTGCCAGCATCGGGCTGAAGGTATCGCTGCCGTCTATGAACTCCACAGTGATTCTCTTCTCTGCCAGCCTTGTGCTGGTTGCCATTCTGACAAAGGTGATCGGCTGCGGAATCGGCGCCAGGCTCTGCGGCTACACCAATGAGGAATGTGTCAGAATTGGAGTCGGAATGATTTCCCGAGGCGAGGTTGCCCTGATTGTGGCCAGCAAGGGTGAGGCTCTGGGCCTGCTGGGAAGCACATTTTTGGGACCTGTGGTGCTGGTGGTCATTATCACCACTATTGTAACGCCTGTATTTCTGAAGCTGGCCTACCGCAGCGGAGTCAGCCACACGATTCCGGTGGGCGAGGGCTTCTCAAATGTATACGAGGAGATGGGAAATTACAGATCCGGAGCCTATATGTTTAAGGAGCATGAGGAGGTGCCCCGGGGGGAGCGCAGATAGCTCAGAGAGGCGGCCAGACGCCGCAGAGAGCTGTGAATTCATAGGGATGTGCGAAGTGATACAGAAATATGCACAAAATGCCCTGCCAGAAAAGAAGAATATCTGGCAGGGCATTTCATAACAGGAAACTTCGTTCCCTGTTATATAAAAACGCTTCGCGGGGATCGCACTGGGTTGGTAA
This sequence comes from Clostridium sp. AM29-11AC, assembly GCF_003480545.1. Classification (NCBI taxonomy): domain Bacteria; kingdom Bacillati; phylum Bacillota; class Clostridia; order Eubacteriales; family Clostridiaceae; genus Clostridium; species Clostridium sp. AM29-11AC. The sequence continues at coordinate 106,401 of NZ_QUJI01000004.1, read as the reverse complement.
GGAAAATGCCGCTTCTGCGACCCGCCGCAGGCGGAGAATCCTGCTTCGCACTCGCACGCAAGGTAGATGTTGCCTGAAGGCAACCGCGCTCGGCGCGAGTGTGCGCCTTGGCGCACACTTTTTTATATCCGAACTACGTGGTGGGCAATTCCCTCCTGCTCGAGGATTGCCAGTTCTCTCTTATGGCAGGTAAACACGATAATCTGGCCGCTGTAGGCTTTTGTAAGCCACTTTAAGGCCGTTTTAAGCCGGTCGTCGTCGTAGAGGACGAAGCTGTCATCAAAGATCAGGGGCATGGCATCCCGCCCGTTCTGGATAAACTTGGCAGCCGCCAGCCTGAGAGCCAGGTAAATCTGGTCAGCCGTTCCGCTGCTCACCTGTTCGAGAGGGATCAGCTTCCTTTTCGTGTTGAGGAAGGCGTTCAGGTTCTCGTCGATGCTCATGCTGCTGTATAGCCCTCCTGTAATCCCGCTTATGAGTTCAGAGGCCGCCTTGTTGAGATAGAGTCCGAAAGAGTCGCGGATGGACATGGACAGCTCCTTCATAGTATCCTGAGCCATCTCAATGGCTGCGATCTCTTCCCTGATTCTGTCATTTTCAGCGATAATCTGGCGCAGGGCAGCGGCCTGATCCTTAAGCTCCGCCAGGTGTTCCAGCTTCTTTTCCAGCTCCCACTGGATCCTCTGCTGGCGTTCAATGGTCTCTGAGCATTCATTCTGTCGAACCTGCAGCTGCTCTACCATATCCCTCTGCTGTCTCACAGCCTCCTCTGAGCGGGAGAGCATATGGCACAGCCTTACAAACTCCTCCATTCTGGCACGGAGAGCCTCCATGGCGTTCTCACCCACCGTTTGGTCTCCCAGATGCCTCCGGAAAATTTCTGTCAGGGTGGAGGCGCACAGGGAGGCCGTCTTTTTTGACTGCCGGATCTTCAGGCGCAGGATAACGGCTGCAAAGAAGGACACAGCCGCTGCGCAGGACACGGCGGAGGCGGACAGCAGGGCGTCGATCTCCTGGGGCATCCAGGGAAGGAGCGTATTGTCCGGCACAAAGCCCCAGTAAAAGAAGTAGGCAGCAGCCAGAAGCAGAAGAAAGCCGGCCCCTGCAAAGAGTCCCCCCAGAATCCGGAGAGATTTTTTCTCCGCTCCGGCAGCGGCCTCCCTGTACTGTCTGTAAATGTCCTCGGCATGATCCAGATAGGAGGAGACAGACTGGGCGTCCGTAAACTCAAATTCAGCCAGGGCCTTTCGGCCCTTTTCAATGCGGTGGAGAAGTTCATCCCGCTCTGCCTGCTTCTTTTCAATGGCTGCTTTGAGCTCAGAGCGTTCCCGGGTGAAAGACCGGAGCTGGTTTTCATACTCAGGGGAAGAAATTTCCCTTTCCAGATTTTTGATTTCCCCCAGAAGAGAGGTATAGGTTCTGGCGGCCTCCGGCATGAGCTGGCTCTCAAACTGCCGCTTCTGGTTTTTTAAGTAGGCTGTGGCCCTGGTGATATTCAGAGCCATATTTCCGGAGGTGTTCATGTTGGCAATGTAGTTTTTCAGCTCCGAGATCATGCCGTCCTCGGTTGCGCTCTTTAACTGGCCGATGCTGATGGTGTTGTTGTAGGCTGTTTCACTGAGACCGCAGAGGAGCTCGTCCATGAAGGCCTTCGTGGGCTCCACCTCCCTGCCGGCTGTCTCATTGATCACGATAAAGCCCTTTTTGTTTTTCTGAAAGCTCCTCTCAAAGCGGTATACAACGCCGTCAGACTCAAGGCGCAGCTGCCCCTCGTAGGTGGAGCTGTTCTCCCACGGCTCATATTTGCTGTAGAGGTCATTTTTGGCGGCCCTTCCCCTCTGACGCTCGATGCCGAAGAGCATTCCGCGGATAAAGGTGTGAATGGTGGACTTCCCGGCCTCGTTTTTTCCGTAGACGATGTTAAGGCCGTCCTCGAAGGAGAGGAAGGTATCGTGAAATTTTCCAAATCCCTTTATGTATAAATCGAGAAAACGCATGGTCTGATTCCCCTAGCTCCTTTCGTCTGTAGTCAGAAGCAGGGCGTGGATGCCGTAGTAGAGGGCTTTTTTCTCTACAGGGCTCATGTCCGGCTTCTGCAGCGCCTGGATATAAAAACCGATCATATCGCTGGGATGCTCCGCAAAAAGGGCGCTGAAATCGTACTGCGGCTCCGACTCGTCTAGGATATCCGCAATCCGGTAGCGCATCATCAGAGACTCCAGATCAAAGGAGATGTCGGGATCTCTCATGCCGCGGATGCGGAACCGGTAAATATGTTCTGTGCCCCGTTTTTCTATCTCCTGGGACATGCGCAGAAACAGCTCCGTGTTGGTGGTGCCTGGGGTCACATTTACCATCAGGGGAATATACTGAATCTTAGCCATGGGGATAAATTCCAGGTTGGTTACCCGAAGGCTTGTCTCGCTGATCTCTCCATAGATGATTCCGTGCCGCCCTGTTTCCGTCTTGTCAAGAGGCTCGGGGGAGCCGCACCAGGCAAGGCGCAGGCTCTGGGAAATTTCAGGTTTGTGGATATGGCCCAGGGCCACATAGGAAAAGCCTGCCCGAAGCAGAGCCTCCCGGTCCACAGGGACATGCTTCACATCCCCTCCGTGGCCGAGAAGAATGTGGATCAGACCGTCGTCAGGCGCTGATATATCGTTCAGCCTTGCTTCGGCAATCTCTGCGCTCCAGTAGGAAAAGCCTGTGACCTCTGTGTGCAGCTCCTCAAAATAGACGGAGGAGAACTCCTCGTCTGCCAGAAATGTCACATTGGACGCCCAGGTAAAGCTCAGGACAGCAGAGTTTTTTCTCACCCGGTCATGATTTCCAGCAATCAAAACCACCCGCACGTCGGGAATGGTGGAGAAGAGATAATTCACCTCCTTCAAGTCCTTTAAGAGCGGCTGCCGGTGAAACAGATCGCCTGCGATAAAGAGAAAATCCACAGACAGCTCTCTGGCCTTGCCGATAATGGCGGCAAAGGTTTCGCGGATATCCCTGGCCCGCTCCCTGCTCCAGGGCTTGTCACTGTCAGGAGCCATTCCCCAGTGAATATCCCCCGTATGGATAAATTTCAAGATATCAGTCCCCCTTTTAGACCGCCTGCGCAGCTTTCCTTCCAGAGAGGAGGAAACATCCGCCAAAGGAAGGCTTGCCAGAACGCGGGCGGCAAGATAAAACAGTTAAAAATAAGCGCCAGCCCACAGACAGCATCCGCTGAAATACAGCCGTCAAATTCCAGCCAGACAGCGGCAACAGATAAAGATAAAAGGGTATCTCGAGGAAGGCACACAGCCATCTTTTGAGATACCCTCTCTGCTCACTGATATTCTTTTATGCCGGAACTTAAACGGCTGCTGTCTGTGAGCTGCAGCTCTTCGGTTATCCGGTGATGCCCTTACAGCTCACAGTTGTTGACGGTTCTCGGGAATGGGATTACGTCGCGGATGTTGCCCATTCCGGTCAGGTACATAACGCAGCGCTCAAAGCCCAGTCCGAAGCCGGAGTGGCGCACAGAACCGTATTTCCTCAGATCCAGATAGAAGCCGTAGTCCTCCTTCTTAAGGCCCAGCTCATCCATGCGGGCAAGGAGCTTCTCATAGTCGTCCTCTCTCTGGCTTCCTCCGATGATCTCTCCGATTCCAGGTACCAGGCAGTCCATGGCGGCTACAGTCTTTCCGTCCTCATTCATCTTCATATAGAAGGCCTTGATCTCCTTCGGATAATCTGTAACAAATACAGGGCGCTTGAAGATCTGCTCTGTCAGGTAGCGCTCATGCTCTGTCTGCAGGTCGCAGCCCCAGAATACCTTGTAATCAAACTCGTCGTTGTGCTCCTCCAGAAGCTTCACGGCCTCTGTGTAGGTCACATGGCCGAACTCGGAGTTTAATACGTGGTTCAGCCGGTCGAGCAGTCCCTTGTCAATAAACTGGTTGAAGAAGTTCATCTCCTCCGGTGCGTGCTCCAGCACGTAGCGGATCACATATTTTAACATGCTCTCTGCAAGAGCCATATTGTCGTTCAGATCGGCGAATGCCATCTCCGGCTCGATCATCCAGAATTCAGCCGCATGGCGGGTGGTGTTGGAGTTCTCAGCGCGGAAGGTGGGGCCGAAGGTGTAGACATTCCGGAAGGCCATGGCGTAGGTCTCCGCGTTCAGCTGGCCGCTGACCGTCAGGTTTGTGGGCTTTCCAAAGAAGTCCTGGGAGAAGTCTACAGAACCGTCGGAAGCTTTGGGAACATTGGCCAGATCCATGGTTGTCACCTGGAACATCTCTCCTGCGCCCTCGCAGTCGCTTCCCGTAATCAGAGGCGTGTGGACATAGACAAAGTCCCTCTCCTGGAAATACTGGTGGATGGCGTAGGCGATCAGGGAACGCACGCGGAACACAGCCTGGAAGGTGTTCGTCCTCGGACGCAGATGGGAGATGGTTCTCAGATACTCAAGGCTGTGGCGTTTCTTCTGAAGCGGGTAGTCAGGGGAGGATGCTCCCTCCACTAAAACCTCTGTGGCCTGGATCTCAAAGGGCTGCTTGGCCTCCGGTGTGGCGACGAGAGTTCCCTTTACGAGTATAGCCGCTCCTACATTCAGCTTGCTGATCTCATTGAAATTTTCCATATTGTCATGGTAAACGACCTGAAGCGTTTCAAAGTAGCTTCCGTCGCTGACTACGATAAAGCCAAAGGTTTTGGAATCGCGGACGCTTCTCACCCATCCGCCGATCCGGATTTCTTTTCCAAGGAATTTTTCCCTGTCCCTGTAAATCTCTCTAACGGTAATTAAATCCATAACAGTGCTCCTTTTGTGTTTAATAAACGGCCCGGATGCCGTTAAAGCCGACCGCTCCCCAGAACAGAAACGGCGCCGATGACGCAGTTTTTCTGCGGAGGCCTTCCGAACCGATTTGTGTTTCAGAAATAGAACCAGACTCTGTCTGAGATTTTCAGACAAATTTTCAATGAAGCCATTATACTGTATTTTTCCTGTGGATTCAAGGGGAAGAAAGGGATTTTTAAACTGCTGGTTGTATATACAGGGGATGGAAAGCACAATATACAGTGGAATTTGACATTTTATGGTGATATGACAGACAAAATGTCGGAATATGTACAAAAAATATAGAAAATCATTTGGTAATTTGTTCACTTTTTCCAATTATTGTGCTATAATACATGATACAGAATAAAGCACACAAGCAAATATACATCAAGGGGTGATAACGTGATCAAAAAAGAAATGATTGCTATGCTTTTAGCAGGTGGGCAGGGCAGCCGCCTGGGCGTTCTGACACAGAAAGTGGCAAAGCCGGCGGTTTCCTTTGGCGGAAAGTACAGGATTATTGACTTCCCGCTCAGCAACTGTATTAATTCGGGAGTTGACACGGTGGGAGTTCTTACTCAGTATCAGCCGCTGCGTCTGAACGCCCACATCGGAATTGGTATTCCGTGGGATCTGGACCGCAATGTTGGAGGGGTTACCGTCCTTCCGCCGTATGAGAGAAGCAAGGGAAGCGACTGGTATACAGGAACGGCCAACGCTATTTATCAGAATCTGGAATATATGGAAACGTATAATCCGGACTATGTGCTGATCCTTTCCGGCGATCATATTTATAAGATGGACTACGAAGTGATGCTGGAATATCACAAGGCAAACAATGCGGATGTCACGATCGCAGCTATGCCTGTACCGATTGAAGAGGCAAGCCGTTTCGGAATCCTGATCACAGATGATAAAAACCGCATTACAGAATTTGAAGAGAAACCTGCTAACCCGAGAAGCAATCTGGCGTCCATGGGAATTTATATTTTCAGCTGGCCTGTACTTCGTGACGCTCTTATTAAGCTCTCAGAGGAACCAGGCTGCGACTTCGGAAAACATGTCATCCCTTACTGCTTCTCGTCCGGAAAGAGAATATTCGCCTATGAGTACAACGGTTACTGGAAGGATGTGGGAACTCTCGGCTCCTACTGGGAAGCAAATATGGAGCTGATAGATATTATTCCCGAGTTTAATCTGTATGAGGAGTACTGGAGAATCTACACAAAGAGCGATATTATTCCGCCCCAGTATATATCCTCCGATGCCAGGATTGAGAGAAGCATCATAGGAGAGGGCTCTGAGATTTACGGCGAAGTGACTAACTCCGTAGTAGGAGCAGGCGTCACCATCGGCGAAGGGGCAGTGGTGAGGGATTCCATCATAATGAAGGGAAGTGTGATTGGCGCAGGCACGGTTGTGGACAAGGCTATAGTTGCCGAAGATGTGGTGATCGGCCAGAATGCACAGATCGGCGTAGGCGATTATGCTCCCAGCAAATATGATCCGAAAGTATATCAGTTTGACCTTGTGACCATCGGTGAACATTCCATCATTCCCGACGGCGTGAAGGTGGGAAGGAACACTGCTATCTCAGGTGAGACAGAGAGCTCAGATTATCATGGCGGATTACTGGAAAGCGGAGACTATATCATAAAGGCAGGTGGAGTACAATGAGAGCGATCGGTATTGTTTTAGCAGGCGGAAACAGCAAGAGAATGAAAGAACTATCCAACAAGAGGGCAATCGCTGCCATGCCGGTGGCAGGAAGCTTCCGAAGCGTTGACTTTGTACTCAGCAATATGAGCAACTCCCATATCCAGAGTGTGGCTGTGCTTACCCAGTACAATTCCCGTTCCCTGAATGAGCATTTAAGTTCTTCCAAGTGGTGGGATTTCGGAAGAAAACAGGGAGGCATGTATGTGTTCACCCCCACAATCACGGCAGAGCACAGCGACTGGTACAGGGGAACGGCTGACGCCCTCTACCAGAATCTGGATTTTCTTAAAAAGAGCCATGAGCCATATGTGGTGATTGCAGGAGGAGACTGTATTTACAAGCTGGATTACCACAAGGTTCTGGAGTATCATATTGAAAAGAAGGCCGACATCACCATTGTGTGCAAGGATGTAGGGCCGGAAGAGGATACCACCCGATTCGGACTTGTCAAGACAAACGAGGAGGGACGGATCATTGACTTTGAGGAGAAGCCGATGCTTGCCACCTCCAACACGATTTCCTGCGGCATCTATGTAATCAGAAGACGCCAGCTCATTGAACTTCTGGAGCGCTGCGCTGCTGAAGACAGATATGATTTCGTGACGGATATTCTGGTGCGCTATAAGAATTTAAAGAGAATTTACGCATACAAGCTGGATTCTTACTGGAGCAATATTGCTTCTGTAGATTCCTATTACAAGACGAATATGGATTTCTTAAAGCCGGAGGTAAGGCACTACTTCTTCCGCGAGTATCCTGAAATTTATTCCAAGGTAGACGATCTTCCGCCTGCCAAGTACAATCCGGGAGCGGAGGTAAAGAACAGTCTTGTTTCCAGCGGCTGTATTCTGAACGGAACCGTTGAAAACTCCGTCCTCTTTAAAAAGGTCTATATCGGAAACAACTGTGTGATTAAGAATTCGATTATTCTGAATGATGTGTATATCGGTGATAACACAGTTATTGAAAACTGTATCGTAGAAAGCCGCGATACCATTCGTGCAAACACTACGCATATCGGGGCGCCGGATAATGTAAAGATTGTGATTGAGAAAAACGAGCGCTTTACCATATAGTGAGCCGGTCAGCTGACAGTGCACAGACTTAACTTGACATGGGACGGAAGAGGGGTTAATTTATGCAGATTACAGATGTGAGAGTAAGACGGATTGAAAAGGAAGGCAAGATGAGAGCGATTGTGTCCATCACACTGGACAATGAGTTTGTCGTCCACGACATCAAAGTAATTGAGGGGGAGAAGGGACTTTTCATTGCCATGCCGAGCCGCAGGGCCACTGACGGCGAGTACAGGGACATCGCTCATCCGATCAACTCTTCGACAAGAGATATGATCCAGAAGGTGATTCTCGAGAAATACGAGCAGACGGCAGAGGAGCTTGCACAGAACGAGCCGGAAGCATAGCAGAGGCGGCAGACAAGCATGAAGGCGTCTGCTGATGATGGCTGTAAAACCGTTTGCAGACGAACCGGCCTGAAAGATAAATACAAAAGATAAAAAAGAGGGGAAGGAAGATGCACGCTGGGGTGCAAGTCCTTCCCTTCTTTTATATAACAGGAAACTTCGTTCCCTGTTATATAAAAACGCTCCGCGGGGATCGCACTGGGGCACAAAAACAGGGAACCGCTTGACAGATGTGCCGGCAGCCGTTAGAGTATAAAAGAAATTTGCCCAAGCCGGAATACGGCCTTAGTTTGAGGTGTAAAACCGGAGGGCAGAAAACTGAGTAGAGAAAGGAAAATTCTATGAGCGGAACTGTTTTTTCCCTGCTTCCCCCGGTGGCTGCAATCGGGCTGGCTCTGCTGACGAAGGAGGTTTACCTCTCCCTTCTGATCGGAATTCTGGCAGGCTGCTTCCTGTTTTCAGGGGCAAATCCCATCCATGCAGTGGAAACCATGACTGGGATTATGGGAGGAAAGATAGGCGAAAATGTTAATATTCTTTTATTTCTCTCCTTTTTGGGAATAATTGTGGCGCTGATTACCCGATCCGGTGCCTCCAGGGCTTATGGGGAATGGGCGTCCGGTGCGATTAAGACAAGGAGAGGAGCGCTGCTTGCCTCCATGTTTCTGGGCGCCCTTATTTTTGTGGACGACTATTTTAACTGCCTGACGGTCGGCACGGTGATGCGCCCTGTGACGGACAAGCACAGGATCAGCCGGGCAAAGCTGGCCTACATTATCGACGCTACGGCAGCTCCGGTGTGCATCATTGCTCCCATTTCAAGCTGGGCGGCGGCTGTGGGTTCCTCTCTTCCGGCGGACAGCGGAGTGGACGGCTTTTCCCTGTTTCTGCACACCATCCCGTTTAACCTCTATGCGATTCTCACCATCATCTTCCTGCTGTTTGTAATTTTAAATGACTTTGATTTTGCAGCGATGAAGCGATATGAGGAGGAATTTCTGAAAACCGGCAGGGAAAAGACCGTGGAAGGGGAAACAATCGAAGCCGGAGGAAGAGGAAAGGTCGCAGACCTGGCTGTGCCGATTCTTGTGCTGATCGTTCTGTGTGTGGGAGCTATGCTCTACACAGGCGGAATTCTGGAAGGCAAGGGTGTTGTGGAGGCCTTTTCCGGGTGTGACTCGGCGCTGAGTCTGGTACTTGGCTCCTTTTTTACTCTGGTGTTTATCTTTGCCTTCTATCTGGCCAGGCGGGTGCTCTCCTTTAAAGATTTCTGCGGCACATTCGCTTCCGGCATCAGGGCTATGATACCGGCAGTCATGATCCTGTGCCTGGCCTGGACGCTGTCGGGAATCTGCGGCGAGGAGTATCTGAATATCGGAGGCTATGTGAGCAGTGTGGTTGGGGCAAGCCCTCTGGTGGGAGCGCTGCTGCCGGCTCTCCTCTTTCTGGTGGCTGCCGGCCTTTCCTTTTCCACGGGTACCTCCTGGGGGACCTTCGGGATTCTCATCCCCATTGCCTTCGCCGTGGTGGGGGCTGAGGATTTGAATGGACTCACCATCGCCACATCGGCAATTCTGGCGGGAGCGGTCTGCGGGGATCACATGTCTCCCATTTCAGATACCACGATTCTGGCTTCCGCCGGCGCCCAGTGCGATCATATCAACCATGTGTCCACACAGCTTCCCTATGTGCTGTGTACAGCTGGTTTTTGTGTCATCGGCTACCTGGCCGCCGGACTGACGCGAAACGGCTGGACGGGAACGGGGACAGCAGCAGCTCTGGTGTTTGTTTTTCTGTTCTGGATGAAAAAAAACAGGAAAGGGTGATAGCCTGTGCAGAAATCCTTTTAATTTCCATAAAAGAACAGTCAGCAATGAAGAGCAGACAGGAAAGTCTGTGGTATAAATTCCTCTGTTTTACAGATACTACATTTACGGGTAACACAGAAAGATAAATGTAGAAAAATATGTAAAACGGAGGAATTTTTATATGAAAGCTACGGGAATTGTCAGAAGGATTGATGACCTGGGCCGCGTTGTAATCCCCAAGGAGATCAGGCGCACCCTTAGGCTTCGGGAGGGAACCCCTCTGGAGATCTTTACAGACCGGGAGGGGGAAATTATCCTGAAAAAATATTCCCCTATGGTAGAGCTGACTGCCTTCGCCTCCCAGTACGCCGAGGCTATGGCCCAGAGCACGGGCCTTTTAGTGTGCATCACAGACAGGGATCAGGTGATTGCAGTGTCAGGAGGACCCAAAAAAGATTATCTTCAGAAGCCTGTCAGCAGGCAGCTGGAAACCCTCATCGGGGAACGCCAGATTGTGACGGCGGGAAAGGACGACAGAAATTTTATTCCCATTATCTCCGAAGAGCCGGAGGGCGTAACGGCACAGGTGATTGCCCCCATTATCTGTGAGGGAGATGCCATCGGCGCTGTGGCGCTCCTGAGCCGGGAGTCCAGAATAAAATTCGGAGAGCCGGAGCTGAAGCTGGTCTCCACAGCCGCCGGTTTTCTGGGACGTCAGATGGAGGGCTAAGGAGATTTTAAGAGCGGATGTCCAGGGCGTCCTTCAGGCAGGGCTGGCTGCGGCAGTTCAGTCCCATGCTGCGAAGGATGCCTTTTTTGTTCTGCAGGAGAGACCTTGTTCTTCCCTTTCCGGGAGAGGATGTGTTACAATCCATAGGTAAAGAAATCCGAAGGATAGGCATTATGCTGAAAGGGGGAAGCGGCTGTGGAAGAATATCTGAGAGAAAAGAAGAGAGAATATTCAGAGGAGAGGAAGGCTCCGTACAGTCTTGAGGATCTGAGAAACATTATGAGGATCCTCCGATCAGAGGAGGGCTGCCCGTGGGACAGAAGGCAGACCTTTGAGAGTATGGTCTCCTGTGTGACAGAGGAGGCCAAGGAGGTGGTTCAGGCTGTAAAGCAGCAGGATATGGACAATCTCTGCGAGGAGCTGGGAGATCTGCTGTTTCAGGTGGTATTTTACAGCCAGATGGCGCAGGAGCAGGGCCTCTTTACTTTTGAGCAGGTGGTGGACGGGATCAGTGCCAAAATGGTCCGCAGACATCCGAAGGTTTTTGGAGGAAGAGTGCCGGAAACAGACGAAAAAGAAGGCAGCCAGTGGGAGCAGATAAAAAGGGCTGAAAAAGCTGAAAAAGCCCGTGCCCAAAAAGCTAAAAAAGCATAAAAAACCTTGACAAAGCAGGTATAAATGTATATAAATGTAAGGTAAAGTGTTTAGCGGTTTAGCAGGAGTAATACTGCTGTTTTGGCCTTCGGGCTTCAGGGCAGCCAGGACTCATTCGCAAGAAGATGTAGGAGGAATCAATCATGAATAAGACAGAGTTAATCGCAGCTGTAGCTGAGAAGGCAGAGCTTTCCAAGAAGGACGCAGAGAAGGCAATCAAGGCTTTCACAGATACAGTTTCTGAGGAGTTAGTTAAGGGCGGAAAGATTCAGTTAGTTGGTTTTGGAACCTTTGAAGTTTCTGAGAGAGCAGCAAGAGAGGGAAGAAACCCGAAGACAGGCGAGACAATGCCGATCGCAGCTTCCAAGACACCAAAGTTCAAAGCTGGAAAAGCGTTAAAGGATATGGTAAACGCATAATTAAATGAGATTAGATAAGTTTTTAAAGGTATCGCGTCTGATCAAGCGCAGAACAGTGGCCAACGAGGCCTGCGATGCAGGGCGAGTGCTGGTCAATGACAAGGCAGTCAAGGCATCCTATGCGGTGAAAACAGGGGACATCATAGAGATTCAGTTTGGGGTGAAATCTGTGAAGGTGGAAGTCCTCGATGTGGCCGAGACGGTGAAAAAGGATGACGCGAAGGAACTTTACCGTTATTTATAACATAAAGAGACAGACCTCCTAATATATTTAACAATAGTTAAATATGTCAGGAGGTTTTTGTTATGGAAGAAAAGATAAACCGACGTCCCCACCGGCTGGATCTGATGAACCGGGGCAAGGGCAGCGTGACGGGAATTCAGGACGTAGTGGCTTTTGACGAAAATCAGATTGTTCTGGACACAGACATGGGCCTTCTCACGGTCAAGGGAAAAGGACTGCATGTCAGCCGCCTGACGCTGGAAAAGGGAGAGGTGGATATAGAGGGGATGGTCGACAGCCTTACCTATTCGTCTAATGACAGCTACCGCAAACAGGGGGAATCGCTGTTTGCCCGTCTGTTTAAATAGAGGCGGCCGTATGGATACAATGTACACGGAGCTTTCTCTTGCGGCGGCCGGATTCGTTCTGGGGATTTTTTTGATGGCGGTCTACGATGTACTGAGGCTGTTTCGGTTCCTCGTTTCTCATACTCCCCTTTGGACAGGCCTTGAGGATGTAGTCTATTGGCTGTTTTCCGGCATTTCCTGCTTTGCGCTTCTGAGTGTAAAAAACGGGGGAGAGGTGAGAATCTACATTATTGCCTCTGTGCTCATCGGAATGCTTTTATGGGACAAAACCTTCAGCCGGATTCTGCCTGCCCTATTGAAAAAAGTGAAGAAATATTTTAGAATGAAGAAAAGATGAAGATGCAGGAGCTTACAGCTCCCCAGACAAGCAGAACACGTAAAGGAGGCGGCCTGAGTGAAGAAAAACAGCAGAACAGCGAGAAGAAAGAAGAAGGAGAGAGCCGCCAACCGTCTTGCCCTTACAGGCATCACCCTGGTTGTGCTCAGTCTGGCTATCACAGTGCATTTAAGCGGGATCTCCCTGAAGGAAAGGGATCTGCAGTACCGCCTCCGGGAGGAGCAGCTGGAAAAGGAGAAGGCTGCAGAGGAAAAGCGGGCGGAGGATCTGGAGGAGTACCGGGTTTACGTCCAGACAAAAGAATATATAGAAAAAGTTGCGAAGGAAAAGCTGGGACTGGTCAATAAGGACGAGATCCTTCTGAAGCCGGAAAAGTAAGAGGATTGCAGAAATTGCGCAGTCCAGGCAGAACAGGAGAGAATCCTGTCACTAAATTTTTCAAAAGACGCCGCAGATTTGACAAATATTTCCCTCCGGCCTGTATATAATAGGGTTCACGCAGGTCAGGAGGGGATTTTTATGCTTGGAAAGAAAATACATAGAGATATGGCTGATGTGAATGTCTACACGGCGAAGCGGCTTCGGGAGATGGCTTGCTCCCTGAGCGGCCTTGCCAGAGCCTTTACGGACGAGGTGGGGGCAAAGCGTCAGCTGAGCTTTGAGGACGGCCTTGCGGCCATGCAGACGGCGGGGGCCATGGTGTGCGGCGACTGCAGCAAATGCAATCTGTATGAGACAGGACAGAAGGAGGACAGCTATTATCTGTATTACCTTCTGAGGGCGTTTGAGCAGAAGGGGAAGGTGGACGAGGAGGACATGCCCAGGCTGTTCAATGAAACCTGCCGCAGGAGGGAGGAGTACTTAAGTCAGCTTAACAGGAATCTGGGGCGGGCCACCATGAATCTCACCTGGAAAAACCGATTCTTGGAGAGCAGGGACGCGGTGATTGTGCAGTTTCGTGAGATGGCGTCCATTCTCGAGGAGTTTTCCGGCCAGATGGAGCAGGCGGCTGATATTACAGGAAACTATGAGGACAGCGTGCGGTATCTGTTCAGGCGCCACCACATGAAGGTGGAGAATATGCTGATACTGGAATATGAGAATGAGCAGAGGGAGGCGTATCTGACTGTGAGAACTCTGGGCGGCAGGTGTGTGACCTCCAGAGATGCCTCGGACATTCTGACCCGAGCGGTGGGAGGACGCAGATTCGGCATCGCAAGGGACAGCAAGAGCATTATCACAAAGAGGACAGGCACCTTCCGCTTTGTGGAGGAGGGGAAATACCAGATGATCCACGGAGTCGCCAGGGCGGTAAGGAATGGAGAGCTGATCTCCGGCGACAGCTTCACCTTTAATGAAAATCTGCCTCATCAGGTCATCATGAGCCTGTCGGACGGAATGGGGAGCGGGCCGGCGGCCTCAGCCGACAGCAGCCGTGTCATAGAGCTGACAGAGCAGCTTCTGGAAACGGGCTTCTCCGCCAGGGCGGCCCTGAAGCTGGTAAATACCGTACTTCTGCTGGCAGGGATGGAGCAGAATCCGGCGACGCTTGACCTGTGCTGCATTGATCTGTGCACGGGGGTTTTAGAGAGCATGAAGCTGGGGGCAGTGGGTACCTTTATTATGGGCCGGGAGGGAGTGGAGCTTCTGGAGTCGGGAAATGTCCCCATGGGAATTATGAATACGGTGGAGCCGATTCTCCTGTCCAGGAAGCTGTGGGATAATGACAGGATTATCATGGTCAGCGACGGAATCCTTGAGGCCCTGCCGGGGGAGGACAAGGAGCAGACGTTCTGCGAGTTCCTAAACGGGCTGGACGTTCAGAACCCCCAGGATATGGCAGACGAAATTCTGCAGTTTGCCCTGTCCTTCTGCTCTGTCCCGGCAGATGATATGACAGTGCTGGTGGGCGGAGTGTTCGGAAAGTAGGCGCGGCAAACAGATGGAACGATGAGGGGCCGCAGACGGAACGAGGAGACGGAATGAAAGAGGAGACGGAACGAAAGAGGAGAGAGGACGGGATAGGATGAGAGAAAAGGTTTCCAGATACATGGAGAAAAACGGCATGCTGAAAGCCGGGCAGCGGGTGGTGGTGGGCCTTTCCGGAGGCGCGGACTCTGTCTGCCTTCTGAGCCTTCTTTCAGATATGAGAAGCAGCCTTTCCATACGGCTGAGGGCCGTGCATGTCCACCATGGCCTGAGAGGACAGGAGGCAGACAGAGATGCCGATTTTTCCCGGGAGCTGTGCAGGAAACTGGACATTCCCTTTATTTTAAAAATGGAAAACGCGCATCAGGAGGCGCAAAATCGCCGGATCTCCGAGGAGGAAGCAGGCCGGCTTCTCAGGTATGAGGCCTTTGAGCAGGAGGCGGCCAGGTGGGAAGAGGAGGAGCGGGAGCAGGAAGGAGCGGCACTTCCTGTGCGCATAGCAGTGGCCCACCACGGGGATGACAGCGCGGAAACCATACTCTACCATCTGTTTCGCGGAAGCGGCCTCAGGGGGCTGGCCGGAATTGCGCCGGTACGGGGGCGGGTGATCCGGCCCCTTTTATGTGTTTCCAGACAGGAGATTCTGGAATATCTGAGGGAAGAAGGCCTCTCCTATGTGACGGATTCCACAAACCTTCTGAACGATTACACGAGAAACCGGCTCAGAAATCAGATTCTTCCCATGGCGGTTCAGGAGGTAAACCGGGGGGCAGTGGAGCATATTTTAAGGGCCGGGGAGATCATAGGGGAAGCGGATCAGTTCTTTCGGGAGAGGGCCGGGGAGTTCCTGAAGAAGGAGGGAATTTGGAAGGAATCCTGTTTGGAGAAGAGCCGGATGCTGGCTGTCCCTGTTTCAGCCCTCGGGAGTCTGGCGCATATTGAACAGGGCTATGTGATCCGGGAAGCATTTTCAGAACTTGGCTGGCCCCTCAGGAATATCGACGCCTCCCATATTGAGTCCATCCTGTCTCTGCTGGACGGGAGAACAGGGGCAGGGGCGGATCTGCCGGGAGGCGTGAGGGCAGAGCGGGTCTATGAAAATCTGGTTCTGAAAAAAAAGGAGAGGGCAGCGGCGGAGGACGGTCTTCCCCGCCTTTCTATGGAAGTAATCCCCCGGGAAAATCAGGCCGAAATTCCCAAAAACAGGTATACGAAATGGTTTGACTATGATAAAATAAAAGATACGTTATCTGTCAGATACCGCCTTCCCGGAGATTACATTACCCTGAAGGGAGGGGGGCGTAAGAGCCTGAAATCCCTGTTTATCGATGAAAAAATTCCCCGGGAAATGAGAGGGAGCATTCCCCTCCTGGCTGAGGGAAACCATGTCCTGTGGATGATAGGGGGAAGGATCAGCGAATACTATAAGGTAACGGAACAGACTAAGAGAATCTTAAAAGTACATTTAGATGGAGGTACAAACTGTGGCTGACAAAATCCGAGTTTTATTGACAGAAGAAGAGGTAAATAAAAGAATCAGCGAAGTGGCTGCTCAGATCAGCAGTGATTACAAGGGCCGTCCGGTTCACCTGATCTGTATTCTGAAGGGAGGAGTATTCTTCACCTGCGAGCTGGCAAAACGCCTTGACCTGGAGGTGTCCCTGGATTTCATGTCTGTTTCCAGCTATGGATCCGGCACAGAGTCCAGCGGAATCGTGAAGATTGTCAAGGATCTGGATGAGCCTCTGGCGGGCAAGGATGTGCTCATTGTGGAGGACATCATTGACTCCGGACGCACACTGGCGTATCTGATCGAGGTGCTGAAGCAGAGAAATCCAAAGAGCATCCAGCTGTGTACGCTGCTTGACAAACCGGAGAGGCGAGTGAAGAAACAGGTTCAGGTAAAATACACCTGCTTTACGATTCCGGACGAGTTCGTCGTAGGCTACGGACTGGACTATGATCAGAAATATAGAAATCTGCCGTACATCGGCGTGGTGGAAGTATAAGGAGGAAGACCGTTGAAACAGAGACAGCCATTTGGAGGATTTCTCCTCCTCTTACTGGCATTTTTTATGCTCGGTATGATCTGGATGAAGACGCCGAACAGCTTTCTGGGAAATGAGGCCATGACAGAGCAGGATGTGATGGTGGCGCTTGAAAACGGAAGCATAGAGAGAGCCCTGATTTTACCGAACGCGGAAAATGATACTGGGCGGCTCAAGCTCTGGATGAAATCCGGGGAGCAGGAGGAGGTAAACGTCCTGAGTGTAAGCCAGTTTGCCTCGGATTTTCAGAAAGAGGGGATTCCCTATGAGGTAAACGATATCCCGAGAGAGAACAGTATGCTGAACATCATCCTGCCGGTTCTCCTTTCCGCTGCCATTCTGGTGGCATTCTTTATGTTTATGAATACCAGAAATGCAGGCGGAAGCAACGCCAAGATGATGAATTTCGGCAGAAGCAGAGCCAGGATGACCCGAGACAGCAAGGTGAATTTTACTAATGTGGCGGGGCTCAATGAGGAGAAGGAGGAGCTTGAGGAGATTGTGGATTTCCTTAAAAATCCCCAGAAATATACAGGCGTCGGCGCCCGGATCCCCAAGGGAGTGCTTTTGGTGGGCCCGCCTGGAACGGGAAAGACACTTCTGGCCAAGGCCATTGCCGGGGAAGCCGGCGTTCCCTTCTTCTCCATCTCCGGTTCAGACTTTGTGGAGATGTTTGTGGGAGTAGGCGCATCCCGTGTCCGCGATCTGTTTGAAGACGCGAAGAAAAATGCACCCTGTATTGTGTTTATTGACGAGATTGACGCAGTGGCCCGCCAGAGAGGAACAGGTATGGGCGGCGGCCATGACGAGAGGGAGCAGACCTTAAACCAGCTTCTGGTGGAGATGGACGGCTTCGGAGTGAACGAGGGAATTATCGTGATGGCTGCAACGAACCGTGTGGATATCCTTGACCCGGCTATTCTGAGACCGGGGCGCTTTGACAGAAAGGTGGCAGTGGGAAGGCCGGATGTCAGAGGACGCGAGGAGATTCTGGCAGTCCACACCAAGTCAAAGCCTCTCGGCGATGACGTGGATCTGCACCGGGTGGCCCAGACTACGGCCGGCTTTACAGGTGCTGATCTGGAAAACCTGATGAATGAGGCGGCTATCAATGCGGCGAAGGAGAACCGGAAATATCTTGTCCAGGCCGATATTGACAGAGCCTTTATCAAGGTGGGAATCGGAACAGAGAAAAAGAGCCGGATTATGTCGGAGAAGGACAGGAAGATCACAGCCTACCACGAGACAGGCCACGCAATTCTGTTCCACGTGCTGCCGGAGGTCGGCCCGGTGCACACCGTCTCCATTATCCCTACAGGAACGGGAGCAGGAGGCTACACCATGCCTCTGCCGGAGAAGGATGAGCAGTATATTACAAGGGGCAGGATGCTCCAGCAGATCATGGTATCCCTGGGCGGAAGAATTGCCGAGGAGCTGATGTTTGACGACATCACTGCCGGGGCGTCCCAGGATATCCGCCAGGCTACGGCCATAGCCAGGGCCATGGTGACGGAGTACGGTATGTCTGACCGGATTGGTATGATCAATTACGGAAATGAGAGCAGCGAGGTCTTTATCGGACGGGATCTGGCCCATGCCAGAAGCTACGGCGAGGAGGTCGCCACAAAGATTGACGAGGAGATCAAGCGCATCATTGACGAGTGCTACAAGAAGGCGAAGGAGATTATCATGGAGCATGAGGAGGTTCTTCACCGGTGCAGCAGCCTGCTTCTCGAAAAGGAAAAAATCGGTCAGGCTGAGTTTGAGGAGCTGTTTGACGAGACTGTGGAAAACAGTGAAAAGACGGAGCAGAATGCCAGAAAACAGGGTGTTTTCGGATGACTTTTTGATCGTTTGTGCGAAATGGCGGCTGATATTTTCCGGGGTTTTGGCAGCGGTTCGCGATATGCACAAAAAAGCCTTTGAAATTCTTTTATGTTTGTGCAGACTTATTTTATCGCCTATGCTATTATAATACACGTAACCCCCCCCAATACATTATATAGTTTTTGCTACACCCCATAAAAACGAAATACCTTCTCCTAAAAAGGCCAGCTTACCCCGCTGGCCTTTTTACTTGCAGTCATTCAGTCTCCCGCTCTGCGGCAGCAGTCTGAACGGCTGCTTTTACTTTCTTTAAATCTTTCTTTTCTGTTGTGTATTGGCATAGGATGGGATAAAATATAGAAAAAGATAACAAAAAGCAGCTTACCTGAGCGCGCGGCGGACAGGCGGATGCAGCTGAAGCTGGCCGGACGGCTGAAGGCGCAGGGAAGAGAGTAAGGGAATGATGATGATGAAGATTAACAGGGAAGCGCTGTTCTGTGATGAGACGGAGGACTACAGGAGTCCCTATGAGCCGGATACGGGGGATACCGTGTGTTTCAGGCTGCGCACAGGGCGGGACAATGCAGACTCTGTTTTTTATTTAGAGCCTGATACAAAGGTGAGAAGGCGCATGAGACGCGTGTTCAGTGAAGGACGGTTTGACTACTATGAGATAACGATGGAGCTGGGGGAAGGTCCCGTTTCCTACTGCTTTGAGATCCGCCTGGGCAGTGAAGTCTGTTATTACAACCGCCTGGGGCCGGAGGACAGGGCGGATGCCTCCTATGCATTTGAGATTATCCCCGGTTTTCACGTGCCGGAGTGGGTGAAGGGCGCCGTTATATACCAGATCTATGTGGATCGCTTCTGCAACGGTGATCCGACCAACGATGTGGAAACGAATGAATATATCTATATCGGAAGCCCTGTTCAGAGAGTCTCCGACTGGGAGGAGCTTCCGGAGAACCTTGATGTGGGCCGGTTCTACGGAGGGGATCTGAAGGGAGTCTGGAATAAACTTGATTATCTGAAAAGTCTGGGAGTTGAGTGTATCTATCTGAACCCGGTTTTTGTTTCCCCGTCCAATCACAAATATGACTGCCAGGATTATGAGCACATCGATCCTCACTACGGAGTCATCGCGGAGGATCTGGATCTGCTGGTGGACCCCAACGACATGGACAATGACATGGCCGGCAAATATGCCACCAGAACGGCTGACATGACAAACTTAAAGGCCAGCGACGATTTTTTTGCCGCCTTTGTGGAGGCTGCACATGAAAAGGGGATCCGGGTGATCGTGGACGGCGTATTCAACCACTGCGGTTCTTTTAACAAGTGGATGGATGCAGAGCTGCTTTACCAGCACGAGGGAAATTATGAGCCGGGCGCTTATGTTTCGGCCGACAGCCCGTACAGGAGCTATTTCAAATTCAACAATAAGGACGGCTGGCCCTTTAATGACAGCTATGACGGCTGGTGGGGCTTTTCGACCCTGCCCAAGCTCAACTATGAAGAATCGGAGAAGCTCTGCGAGGCCATTATGAATGTGGCCAGAAAGTGGGTGTCTCCTCCCTTTAACGCTGACGGCTGGCGCCTTGACGTGGCGGCAGACCTGGGCAGGAGCAGTGAGTTCAACCATAAGTTCTGGAGAAGATTCAGGGATGCGGTGAAGAAAGCTAACCCGGAAGCTGTGATCCTGGCAGAACACTACGGCGATCCGTCCAGCTGGCTGGATGGCAGCCAGTGGGACACGGTGATGAATTACGACGCCTTTATGGAGCCTGTTTCCTGGTTTCTGACAGGGATGGAAAAGCACAGCGATGAGGCGAATGAGAGCCTTTTTGGAAACGGCGCGGCATTTTTCGACATGATGCGCTACCATATGTGCAGGATGCAGCCTCAGTCAATCCAGGCGGCTATGAATGAGCTCTCCAACCATGACCATTCCCGGTTTATGACCAGGACAAACCGCCGGGTGGGACGCCTTACCAGCGCCGGAGCCCAGGCGGCGTCAGAGGGCATAAGCTACGGCATATTCCGCCAGGGAGTGGTGATGCTGATGACCTGGCCGGGAGCGCCCACCATTTATTACGGAGACGAGACGGGACTCTGCGGCTGGACGGACCCGGACAACAGAAGGACCTACCCCTGGGGGAAAGAAGATCAGGAGCTGATCGAGTTCCACCGGTATATGACAGGAATCCATAAGCGGTATCCAGCCTTCAGGAAGGGATCGGTGAGGAAGCTGCTGGCAGAACAGGATCTGATCGCCTATGCCCGGGTGGTGGAGGGCTGGAAGCCCGGAAGTCATGCACAGGCTCTGGGAAGGGGCTTTGCCAGAGCAGACTTTTCCTGTCTGGATACAGGGGATACAGGGCATCTGTCAGAGCAGTTCAACAGAGAGCGGCGGGAAAATGAGAGCCGGGCAGTGGTGGCTGTCAATACTGCCATGGAGGAAAAAGTGGCGGAAATTCCTGTCTGGCAGGCGGGAATTACAGACGAGATGGAGCTTCACCGCCGGATGCTGACCTATGAGGAGGGCTATAATGTGGGCCGCATCATCTATGAGGTGAAGGACGGGATGGCAAGGATTTCTGTCCCGGCCCGGGGAAGTATAGTTCTGGTGGCAGAGAGAAAACAGGAGGATGAGGCGTAAGCGATGGATGGAGCCTCCTGCAGAAAGAAAAATTTGCCCAAGCTTTCCCCATGGCTGAACGGTTACTATTTTATTTTGAAAAGTGCTTGATTTTTTGATAAAATTGTGTTATTATCTAACACGGTTACAAATCAGCCTGGATGGATTCCCGAGTGGCCAAAGGGGGCAGACTGTAAATCTGTTGCGACACGCTTCGGTGGTTCGAATCCACCTCCATCCATTTCAGCACAAGGATGCTGATTCCCAAAACGGGATACCATATGGGATGCCGCAGTGGCGGAACTGGCAGACGCACAGGACTTAAAATCCTGCGAGGGTTAAACTTCGTACCGGTTCGATTCCGGTCTGCGGCATTGAGATGAGAGCTTTGCTTTGGCAGAGCTCTTTTTTTTATATAACAGGAAACTTCGTTCTCTGTTATATAAAAACGCTCCGCGAGGATCGCACTGCGGCGAAAAGGAAAATGTCGCTTTTGCGACCCGCCGCGCAGCAAAATTTCAAACATCAGTCATAGATTGCTTTTCCCTTTGCATACAATAGATAGCAAAGGAGTGATGGCATGTCTAATTATCAGCGGCTAATATCATATATTTATACATACGAAGGCGGAATCAAGGGGAAAAACACAGGGTTCGCCAAGCTGGAGACGAGAAACGGCCAATGCCGTCTTACGGTCAATGTAAAGAAAATCTTTGTGGGCGGAAATCCGCTGGGCGTTTACCTTCTGTCAGGGGACGGAGAACTCAGAATAGGAACGCTTTTTGCCAGAAACGGAGCAGGAGAATTCCGGGCTGTTCTGGATGTCGGCAATGTGGAGGGAAGCCAGAAAACCCTGGAGGAATTTTACGGGCTGACGATACATGACGTGGAGAGCGGCTGGCGGACCTATACAACCGTATGGGAGGATGCGGTGGCTCACGCTGCGGCTGTGGACCTGGCGGGAGTGACGGCTGAAAATGTGCAGAAAAGCAGGAGAGAAGAGGAAAACCAGAGCGCCAAGGTGCTGCCGGAGCTGGTTCTTCCGATTTCCGGGGAGATTGAAAAGGAGCTTGCCAGGGAGGCTGCCGCTGAGAGCAGGGGGGCAGAGCCGGGGCCGGAAGAGGGAGACGGGACTCAGGAAAGCGTTCAAAGAGAGGAGACAGATCCTTTCGCCGCAGGTGAGCGGGATTCGGTGAATGGTGAGAAAGATGCCGGGGGCAGTCCGGATGAGCCTGAAGACCAGACCGTACAGGAGACAGAGGGAGAGCCGGTGAGTCCAGGGGGGACAGAGGAGGATGAGGAAAAGGCAGAGAGTGTGCGGACCCAGGACGGCGGACAGACAGCAGAAGCCGGCGGGCCAGATGAAAAGTGTGAGGAGCAGGAGCATATCCGGAATGAGGAAGCGGCCGCGGCAAAGGGAGCAGACAGGGAGAAGGACGTAAGAAAAGAAGACGGTGAAATCGTGAGGCAGATGGAGGCTGCGCCTGAGCGGAGAGAGAGCAGAAACTATTCAGAGGAGTTCGTTGTCATGCCGGGCCGCCGGGCCGTCGGCCCGGCGGCGGGGGAGCTGCAGAGGGGGATCAGAGCCCGCCTGATTGGAAGATCCGTGCCTCCGGTCAGTGGAGCTCCTGTGATAAATAAAACTTCCGGGAAAGGCAGGGACAGTGCCAGGGAGCCTTTGGCAGAACAAAGGGAACAGGCTGCCTATGGAAGGCCCCGTTCCAGGAAAAGACCCCAGGAGAGTATGAGCGCGGGAGAATGGGCAAGACAGCTGAACGGCAAGGTGATATATGGAGTCGGCGCGGGAGCAGACCGGACTCAGGAATCCGGACAGACAGGCAGAGAAAGGGAGGAAAAGGGAAGCCATACCCGGGAGGCGGAAGAATTTACGCCCCTTGAGCTGGAGGAGCCGGATATTCTGAGCCACCAGAGAATGTGGGCGAGACTTCGCAGAAAGTATCCGAAGATTCTGGCTTTTGACTACGATGACGGCTGCGAAATCCTGACCATTAAGCCTCAGGATATCGGCCTGCTTCCGAGAGAGGTATGGGTGTTTGGAAACAACAGCTTTCTGCTTCACGGCTATTACAGCTACCGTTATCTGATTCTGGCCAGGCTGGAAAATCCGGATGGAGAGCCGAGGTATCTGCTGGGAGTTCCCGGCCATTACCATCCAAATGAAAAATACATGGCCTCCATGTTTGGCTTCCCTGATTTCGTACTGTCGAAAAAGCAGCCATCCGGAGATGACTGCTTCGGGTACTGGTATACGGATATCCGTGTAGGTGAGTGAGCAAAAGGTGCTTTAATAGTCAACGCCCCTGAGCTCCACATTTTCCACAAAGGGGCGCACAATGTCCATAAAATGGAGAAGCTCCTCGCGGCTGCAGGCGGAAAACCCTGGAACGAGAACCTGCTCTGAATCCTTGTAGCTCTGCAGATAGTAGGCTCTGCAGCCCTGAATCCATCTGCCGATATCGTAAAAGTCACTTTCTGAGTGAAGTTCTTTTACGACGGTGGTGCGGAATTCACAGGCGACAGAACCTGAGAGCAGAAAGGAGACGCTCTCCTCTATCTTTCCCATATCGATGCCCGGAAGGCCGGCTGCGGCTGCGTAATTGCCGTGGCCGGCCTTGATGTCCATGGCCACATAGTCGATCAGCCCTCTGCGGCAGAGATCCTTTAAAACATCAGGGCGGTAGCCGTTTGTATCCAGCTTGACAGACAGGCCGAGGCTTCGTATGCTGTGGATCAGCTTCTCGAGATCAGGCTGAAGAGTGGGTTCTCCGCCTGTAATGCAGACTCCCTCCAGAAGCCCGGAGCGCTTTTTCAGAAAAGCCAGGACATCCTCCGGGTCAAAGGGGTCCTCCCACGGACCGTTCACCAGATCTCCGTTGTGGCAGAATGGACAGCGGAAATTGCAGCCCCCCAAAAAAATCGTGGAGGCCACATGGCCCGGATAGTCGAGAAGAGTCGTTTTCTGTAAACCTGATATGATCATGGCAGATACCTCGCTGATTTTGAAAGTTATGGCTGAGCACACCGGCAAATGCCCGTCTGGGGAGAGCGGTGGGCAGAACCTACCTGTAAGTATAAAGAAGAAGAGCCGGGATTGCAAGTTTCAGGCTGCGTGAGGCGTCAAAAGCCTGTCAGAGGCTTTCTGTCAGTTTTCTCTTCGGGCTTGCCAGAGAAACAGAGGATAGGATATAATGACTGCGAAGCAGTCATTATATCTGCGCATACCGGTTTCAGCATTGACTGCTGAAAGCCGGGCGCTAAATTCCGCCGGAGGCTGTCATATCCGAAGGATAGGATATAATGAGCGCAAGCGAGCGGCGAATGGCGATCACAGGCTGTGCCTGTGATATACTGGTACCATGCGCCAGGGCGGGGCTCTTCCATGCCCCCTTTTTGCCATGGCCGACCGGGAAAATGTGTCTGCGAAAGAGGCTGGACATACTGGGATGAGATCGCGGCCGGGAACCAAAACAGACAGGAGAGAAAGATGAGAAAGCTGACAGAAGATGAGCGGTATATGAGAGAGGCGGTCCGGCAGGCAAAGAAGGCCTGGGCTCTCGGGGAGGTGCCTATCGGATGTGTGATTGTACATAGAGGAAAGATAATCGGAAGGGGATATAACCGCCGCACCACAGACGGAAATGTTCTGGCCCATGCGGAGATACTGGCCATCCGAAAGGCGTGCCGGATCATAGGCGACTGGCGGCTGGAAGAATGCACCATGTATGTGACGCTGGAGCCCTGTCCCATGTGTGCCGGAGCCATCGTTCAGGCAAGGATTCCAAAGGTGGTGATCGGCTGTATGAATCCCAAGGCCGGCTGTGCCGGTTCTGTGCTGGATCTGCTCCACGAGGAGGGGTTTAACCACCAGGCAGAGACAGAGGTGGGAACTCTGGGGGAGGAGTGCTCCTCTATGCTGAAGGAATTTTTCAGGGAGCTGAGGGTCAAAGGGAAGGAGAAAAAGCGGCTTCTCCGGGAGGAGGCCGCTGAAGCAGAGGGACGGGAGAAACAGGAGCCGGCGGGCTGAACTCTTCCCGGAAGCGCTGCAAGTCCGGAAAAAACACGCCCTTGACAAAAATACATCCTCCATGTATACTGAACTGGTTAATAAATCATAACTGTGTCATAAAGATTCCGCACAGCCGGGAAGTTAGCGGTGTCCTGTACCTGCAATCCGCTATAGCAGGGGTGATATTCTGCCTCGGGTGCTTTTTTGCAGAGCTGCCCCCCGTAAGTGGCGTTGAAGCTTGGGTCTTACGCAATGGGAATCCATGAACCGTGTCAGGGCAGGAATGCAGCAGCACTAAGTGGAAACTCCTGTGTGCCGTGAGGGCGCCTGGGCCGAGTTAACTGCGGGGGTAACGTCTGTGAGGAGCATTCAAAGCAGAATGTGCGGATTAAAATAATTGACAGCTTTGTTTAAGAGCGGGAGAGCCTGCTCTGGAATCTGAGAATACAGAGATTAAGCCTTCGCGGCAGATTGCCGCGGAGGCTTTTCCTATTTTGCCGGAAATTCTGTCTGGTTTTCTGCTCTGTCTGGTTTCCTGCTAGAGAAGAAAAGCTGCCGGCGCAGAAGACTGGCCTGTTAAGGTTTTCAGTAAGTTTTCCGTAAAGATTTTTTCCTTGCCCGCGGAAAAAGATTGTATTATAATTACAAAATGGGTATAGTGTAACCTGAAATACCCATACAAAAGGATAGAAGTGAGAGCAGAAAGGGTGTGTCATTATGAAACGAATTGGTATGCTTACCAGCGGCGGCGACTGCCAGAGCTTAAATGCTACCATGCGCGGCGTGGCGAAGGCACTTTATAAGACTTACGACGACGAGGTAGAAATCATCGGATTTGAAGACGGATATAAAGGACTGATGTATGCGGATTATCGGATTATGAAGCCTTCCGATTTTTCAGGAATTCTGACACAGGGGGGAACCATACTCGGAACCTCCAGGCAGCCGTTTAAGCTCATGAGAACACCGGATGAGAATGGTCTTGACAAAGTGGCCTCCATGAAACACACCTATTATAAACTGAAGCTGGAATGTCTTGTGGTGCTCGGAGGAAACGGAAGCCAGAAGACTGCAAACCTGCTGAGGGAGGAAGGATTGAACGTCATCCACCTTCCAAAAACCATTGACAACGATCTCTGGGGAACGGACATGACCTTCGGATTTCAGAGCGCAGTCAATGTAGCCACAAACGCTATTGACTGCATTCATACAACTGCAGCATCCCACGGGCGGGTCTTTATCGTAGAGGTAATGGGCCACAAGGTCGGATGGCTGACGCTCCACGCGGGAATCGCCGGAGGAGCCGACATTATCCTGATCCCTGAAATCCCGTATGATTTGGATGTAGTGGTGGATGCCATTAAGAAGAGGACGAAGGCCGGCAAGAATTTCACTATTCTGGCAGTTGCCGAGGGCGCCATCTCAAAGGAAGACGCGGCCCTCACAAAGAAAGAGCTGAAAGAGAAGAGAAAGACGGGACCGGTATACCCCTCTGTCGCCTATGAGCTGGGAGCAAAGATCACAGAAAAGACAGGCCAGGAGGTGCGCGTCACGGTTCCGGGGCATATGCAGAGAGGCGGCGAGCCCTGTCCTTATGACCGCGTGCTGTCCACCCGCCTGGGCGCATCCGCCGCACAGCTGATAGAGAAGGGAGAATACGGCTACATGGTAGCGGTAAAGAACAACGGAATCGTCAAAGTTCCGCTGTCTGAAGCTGCAGGAAAGTTGAAAACTGTCGATCCGTCCTGCGACATGATCCGGGAGGCGAAGGCGGTGGGAATCAGCTTCGGCGATAAATAGATCCATGAAAAAGTGAGGAGTTGAAAGGCCATGTCCTATACAGCCCTTTACCGAAAATGGCGTCCTGTATCCTTCGAGGATGTAAAGGGTCAGGATCCCATTGTAAAGACACTGAAAAACCAGATAACATCAGGCCGCATCGGCCACGCCTACCTGTTCTGCGGCACAAGGGGAACGGGCAAGACGAGTATTGCGAAGATATTTGCCAGAGCGGTGAACTGTGAACATCCGGTGGACGGCAGCCCGTGCAACGAGTGCGAGACCTGCCGCCATATTATGGAGGGCTCCTCCTTAAATGTGGTGGAGATAGACGCCGCGTCCAACAATGGCGTGGAAAATATCCGCGAAATCCGGGAGCAGGTACAGTATCCCCCCACAGAGGGGACATACAGGGTGTATATCATCGACGAGGTGCACATGCTGTCCATAGGAGCCTTTAATGCTCTGTTAAAGACACTGGAGGAGCCGCCGTCCTATGTGATTTTCATTCTTGCCACCACGGAGGTGCACAAAATTCCCATCACGATCCTGTCCAGGTGCCAGAGATATGACTTTAAGCGCATTTCTCTGGATACGATTGCCGACAGGCTCCGGGAACTGACAGAGGCAGAGCATATCGGAGTGGAGGAACGGGCCCTTCGGTATGTGGCGAAGGCGGCAGACGGCTCCATGAGAGACGCCCTTAGCCTTCTTGACCAGTGCGCGGCCTTTCATTTCGGGGAGACCCTGACCTATGACAATGTTCTGGAGGTTTTGGGCGCTGTGGACAACAGCGTGTTTTCAGAGCTGTTCCGGGCCGCCGTGGAGGGGCGAACCAGGGACTGTATCTGCAGAATAGAGGAGATTATCATCCAGGGGAGAGAGCTTTCCCAGTTTGTAAACGACTTTGTCTGGTATCTGCGGAATCTTCTGATTGTGCAGTCGGCAGACGATGCGGAGAATATGCTGGATATGTCCGCGGAAAATATCCGCCTTTTGAAGGAGGAGGCAGCCCTGGCAGACGCAGATACGCTGATGCGCTATATCAGGATTTTTTCAGAGCTTTCAGGGCAGATGCGGTATGCGAGCCAGAAACGGGTGCTTCTCGAGATTGCCTTTATTAAGCTGACCAGGCCTTCCATGGAGCAGAATTTTGACTCTTTGCTCCAGCGAATTGCAGAGCTGGAAAACAGAATAAAGGAGATACCGTCTCCCCAGGAGCTGGCGGCTCTGGCAGCTGCCGGTCAGGCTGGTGCAGCAGACAGGATGAACGGCGCCATGGGAGCCGGCTTTGGAGGCGCCCCCGGCACAGACAGGGACGGAGCCGGTACAGGATCCGGCAAAGCAGGAGCAGACAGCCCGCCTGCTGAGACGGTGATTCTCCCCAAGGCCCAGTATGAAGATCTGATGATGATAAAGAAGGAGCTTGGGAAAATAGCCAGGCAGATGGGGGGATCGGTGCGTCTGGCCCTTCAGGAGGCTGTGCCAAGACCGTCCGGCGAAGGCTGCCTTTCCCTCGAATTCACGGATGTGAATTACTATACCATCGTGAACAGGGAGAATGTTCTGGCTGAGCTTCGCACTCTGGTGGAGCAGAACTATCAGAAGAGCATTGAGTTTAAGGCTCATCTCAGGGAAACGTCGGTCCCTGTCAATACAGCCTATGTCAGCGAGGAGGATCTGGCTGTAATCCACTGCGAGGTGGAGGTGGAGCCTTAGAGAGGCTGACGAAGAGACGGGAGAAAAGCATTTTGAATCTGCAAAGTGCTGAACAAAATGCTGAAGATAAAATAAAACAGACAAAATATAAAAGACAGAAATTAAAAATCAGGAGGAAAAACACCATGGCAAAGCGTGGCGGTTTCCCGGGAGGAATGCCCGGAAATATGACAAATTTGATGAAGCAGGCGCAGAGGATGCAGCGCCAGATGGAGGAGACAACCAAGGAGCTGGAGGAGAAGGAGTACACAGCGTCTGCGGGGGGCGGAGCCGTTACGGTTACAGTTTCCGGGAAAAAGGAAGTGCTCTCTGTGAAGCTCTCTCCGGAGGTTGTGGATCCGGACGATATCGAGATGCTTGAGGATCTCATCGTGGCTGCTACGAATGAGGCATTCCGCCAGATGGAGGATGCCAGCTCTCAGGCTATGGCTAAGCTGACAGGAGGTCTTGGCGGCCTGGGAGGCGGTCTCGGCGGAGGCTTCCCGTTCTAAGATGGATTACTACAGCAGTCAGATAACAAAATTGATTGAGGAGCTGTCAAAGCTGCCCGGAATCGGAAGCAAATCAGCTCAGCGCCTGGCCTTTCACATCATAAACATGCCGGCTGAGCAGGTTGAACGCCTTTCATCGGCTATCACGGATGCCAAGAAAAATGTCCGTTACTGCCGGGAGTGCTTCACTTTGACAGACAAGGAGCTTTGTCCCATCTGCGAGAGCGCAAGGCGCGATCACGGCATCATCATGGTAGTGGAGAATACGAGGGATTTGGCCGCATATGAGAAGACCGGAAAGTATGAGGGAGTTTACCACGTTCTGCACGGCGCTATATCTCCGATGCTGGGAATCGGACCCGGCGATATTAAGCTGAAGGAGCTGATGACCAGGCTGCAGAAGGAAGAGGTGAGGGAGGTAATCATTGCCACCAACTCAAGCCTTGAGGGAGAGACGACTGCCATGTATATCAGCAAGCTGATAAAGCCTACGGGGATCAAGGTGACTAGGATTGCCAGCGGTGTTCCCGTAGGCGGCGATCTGGAGTATATCGACGAGGTGACTCTGCTCAGGGCGCTGGAAGGCAGAACTGAGCTGTAAGTAGGAAAGCCTGCCTGTCAGGCGTTAGGAGATGCGAAAGAAATGGATAAGTACGAGTTTAACATAAAGGTTGAACAGATTAAAAAGCTGGTAAACAAAGGGGATTATGAGACAGCGATGAAGATTGCCGACGGAATTGACTGGAGGCGTGTGCGCAGCACCAGTCTTCTGGCGTCGATCTCACAGGTATATGAGAGAAATGAGGAGTATCAGGAGGCCAAGGATATTCTGCTTCTTGCCTTTGAGCGGGCTCCAAGCGGAAGAGGACTTCTGTTTAAGCTGACGGATCTTGCGCTCAGGGAGGGAAATGTGCCTGAGGCCGAGGCGTACTACAGAGAGTTCTGCGAGCTGTGCGGGGATGATCCGAGGCAGAATCTGCTGCGGTACCTGATTCTGGAGGCGAAGAAGGCGCCGCTGGATCAGCTGATTGTGTCGCTGGAGCGCTACTGCCAGGAGGAGTTAGACGAGAAGTGGCTTTACAAGCTGGCAGAGCTTTACCAGCAGGCCGGCCGCGAGGAGGACTGCGTTCGTATCTGCGACAAGATTATGCTTCTCTTCGGACTGGGAAAATATGTGGACAAGGCCATGGAATTAAAAAAGAAGTATGCGCCTCTGACCAAGTACCAGATGGATCTGGTGGAAAACCGTGAGAAGTATGAGGAAAAGCTCAGGGCTGTGGAGGAAGAGTACAGCTCAGGGCGCCGCATAGACAGAGATGACGATCTGGATCAGGATTTTGAGCCCGAGGAAGACGAGGCGGAGCAGACTCACGGAAGACGAGGCGGACGCCGTCTGGACTCTGCAGAGCTTCACGAGGCGCAGGCAGAGCAGGATCTGGCCAATGAGATCTCCAAGATCCCGAAGGAGGAGTATCGGGATGAGGAAGATTCTGTGGGAGAAACGAGAGTCCTGGGAGATATCAGAAGAATGAACCGGCAGCCGTCAGATATGCAGGAGCAGGGCGGCGGAGACCCTGACAGGGAAGCACAGGCTGAGACTGGAACAACAGCCGGGATCAGAGCTGTAAGAACAATTCAGGCGGATAAGGCGGCAGCCCGTGCTGACAAAGAGGAAACAGGCCGTCAGGAAGGCTTCAGAGCCGGCCAGGGAGGAGCAGCTGCCTGGGCAGGAGACCAGCTTCAGGGGCAGAGCGCAGCGCCCCAGAAAGATACTGATGCGTACCAGGCAGAGAGTGCAGCAGCCAGGGAGAAGCAGATGGAACAGATTGCCAGAGCCTACGAGGAGGAAGAGGAGACGATTATCGAGGACTGGGATTTAGAGCCTGAGGAGAGTGAGAGCAATCATCTGATGATTGAGGCGGATGATCCTCAGAGCGGTCTGGCACTGGCCCTTGATTCTTTAAAGAAAATTCACAGAGAACTGGGCACAAAAAATCCGGTTGCAAAAATCAGCGCCCAGAATCTGAACAAAAGAGGGATTTTCTCGGTGGCAGACAGGCTGGTGGGCAAGGATCTGATCGTGGAGCACGCCGCAGATCTGGATGAATTCTCCATCAGGGATCTCAGCGAGCTGATGGAGGCTGACAAGAGCGGCATGATTGTAGTTCTGATTGACACGCCGCTCAGGATGGAGCGCCTGCACAATGGAAACCCGGAGCTGGCAGATAAATTCCAGTATATCGGATGCCGCGCTTCTGAGAGAGCAGAGGATCAGGAGGAGCAGGAAGAAAAGAGAAGACAGGCCGCTGCATCGGCAGAGGCTGCCCGCCGTCAGGCAGAGTATGAGGCAGAGCAGGAGAGAAGGCGGATTGCCGAAGCTCAGGCAGAAGAAGAGCGCAGGAGAGAGGAATACGAAGCGGAGGCCGCCAGAAAGAGAGCAGAGCAGGAGGAATTAAAGCGCAGGGAAGAGGAGCGCCAGCGCGAGGAGGAACGCCGCCAGGCGGAGATTGATGCTGAGCTCGAAAGACAGCGCCTGGCAGAATATGCCGCTGAAACTGCCAGAATGGAGCAGGCCGCAGGCACATCCGGAGAGGCAGACAGAGAGTATAGCCGCTCTAATGACGGCTTCCGACAGGAAGACTATACAGAAGAAAGCGGTTACAGGGAAGAAGAGTATGACATGGCTGAAGACCGCAGAGACGATGACGGCTATCAGAACGGAGATGGATACTATCCCGGCGAGGGCTACCATACAGATGAAAGGCCTGGCTCTGATTATGAGGACGATTACCGGGACGAGGATGAAGAGGACGGCTATCAGGAGCCTTATGAGGATGAATGGGATAAGGACGGACATGAGGATGACTACGGGGAAGAGGGCGATGACCGCCAGATGGATGTGGAGGAATTTGCCCAGTATGCCTGCAAATATGCATCTGAAATTGACTGCAGCATCTCAGGAAAAAGTATGCTGGCCCTGTATGAGCGGGCGGAGATGATGGAGGAGGATGGTATTCCTCTGACCAGAGAAACCGCAGAAGATCTGATTGAGGAAGCTGCAGACCGCGCAGAGAAGCCTTCCTTCGGAGGATTCTTCTCATCTAAATATGACAAGGACGGACTTCTGATTTTAAAGGAGAAGCATTTCTTCGACTGATACAGAAGGACAATAGGAATCGAATACAGAAGATGCCCCATCTGCGGCCTGTACGGCCCGGGAGGGGCATTTATTTGATAAGGAAACTCTTTTGTGAAGAAAAATGGAGGACAGCTATGAACATCAGACTGATTGCCCTTGACCTGGACGGAACACTTCTGACCTCCGATAAGAGGCTTTCAGAGCGCAATAAGAGGGCGCTGGAGGAGTGCATCCGGAGGGGAATATATATCGTGCCGTGCACAGGGCGTACGTTCGAGGGAATCCCGAAGCCTGTCCGTATGCTCGATGGGATAAAATATACGATTCTGACAAACGGCGCGTGTATCCAGGATGCAGAGACGGGAGAGATCCTGGAACGGAGGGGACTCTTCTGGGAGAAGGCAATGCAGGTGATTGACCGGATCGAGGACTTTACTCTTATGTACGACTGTTATATAGAGGGGCGAGGAAAGGCGGACCGGCGGTTTCTTGACACCCTGGAGTACTATGAGATCCGGCCGGAAATCTGCAGGCTGATCCGGGAGACGAGAGATCCTCTGCCGTCGTTAAAGGACTACCTGGCAAAAAAGCAGCCTCTTCTCGATAAAATGAATATTTACTTTAAGGGATGTGACAGGGAGACGAAGCAGAGGGTTCGCCGGGAGCTGGCCGAAATAGAGGGGCTCGTTGTGACCTCGTCTATGCCCAACAATCTGGAGATTAACGGGGAGGGGGCCACAAAGGGGGACGCCATTCGCCTTCTCGCCGATCGGCTTAAAATTCCGGTAAGCCAGACGATGGCTTTCGGTGACGGGGAAAATGACAGAAGTATGATGGAGCTGGCCGGGGTCGGTGTGGCCATGGAGAACGGAAGCCCTCTGGCAAAAGAATGTGCATCATATATTGCGCCGTCTAACGATGCAGATGGGGTGGCGGAAATTATAGAAAGGCTGGTGCTGTAAGGAAGGAAATAAGGCCTGTTCCTTCCCTTGAAAGGAAGTTTAAATATGCAGAATTGGTTATCGATTGCAGCAGCTGTCTATCTTGCTGCCATGGTTTTAATAGGACATTACAGAGGATTTATACGGATGGCAGTCTCTGCTGTCGCCCTGGTGGTGACGCTGGTGGCTGTCAATATGGCTGTGCCCCAGGTGACCTCCTATCTCAGGAATAACACAGAGGTTTACCAGACTGTAGAGGAGGCGGTGCGCCAGGCGATTGGCATGGACGAGAGCGCTGATGCAGACACTCCGGCGGCCCAAAGACAGAAAATCGAGGAGCTGGAGCTGCCTGGGCTGTTTAAGGCAGAGCTTTTGGAAAACAACAATCATGAGGTTTACAGCCTGATGGGAGTAGACACCTTTTCCAGATATGTAACAGGATACCTGGTCAGCCAGATCATGAATCTGGCCGTCTATATTCTGCTGTTCATTGTCATTTTCGGCGCACTGGAAATCATTGCGAAATGTCTGGATATCGTGGCCCGGCTGCCCATACTGTCGGGGGTCAACAAACTGGCCGGCGCCGCTTTGGGCGGCGCGGAGGGACTGATCTTCCTGTGGCTTGCGTTTCTGCTGATTACCGCCTTTTCCACGACAGAGTGGGGAATGAATCTGAACCGGATGATAGAGTCCAGCTCCTGGCTGTCATTTCTGTATGACAATAACCTGCTGGCCAAATTCGTCATGTCGCTGATCGCCGGAATCTTTTAAGGCGGCAGGGGAAGTGACAGGCTGTCACAGAAAGCAAAAAAACTGTGATGAAGAAAGCTGTAATGAAAAAAGTTGCAATGAAGAAAGCTGCCTGCTTTGCGTGGAACCAAGTTCTTGCAAGGCAGGCAGCTTTTTCATGACGGTACAAGGCCGTGCAGTTTTGGCAGGCACCATATCCTGGTGACAGATACAGTCAAATTAAAAAGGAAAATCTGTGAATAAAAGGAAAAGAGCAGGAGAATAATAGCTGTATGGAATCGGAGGGTTCCAATGCCTGATGGAGAAGGGAGGGCAGCTAAAGTACAGAACAGGGCTAAAGAAAATTAAATAAACAATATATATTTTATATTCAATTAATACAATTATTCTGAAAAGCCTTTAAATTCAATTATTTTCCAGGACCACAAGATGTAGAAGCAGAGCAAAAAAATGGGCATATATGGTAGTTGGAAAGAAAACTCAAAAATTGTTTAAAAAAATGATACAAATTTCCTTGACAAGTTCTGCCTGCGGTGGTATAGTTTAGTCCAGCGTAAGACATACGCAGAGTCATCTGCCCTGAAAAACAGAGAACTTCTGAGGGGATATCCTCGAAGCGGCAGATGAAAAACAAATCTTAAAAAACTTCAAAAAAGTGCTTGACACGGATGCGAAGTTGTGATAAGATATAACGCGTCGCTGAGAGCGGCACGGAAGTTTAAGGGAAATCTGAAAGGGTTTCGGAAAGCTTCCAAAAAGAAAATAAAAAAAGTTGTTGACAAACACAACAAGTTGTGATAAGATAAACGAGTTGCTGTTGAGAACAAACAACAACGAACCTTGAAAACTGAACAGTATGTAAAACCCT
The DNA here is from genome assembly GCF_003480545.1 of Clostridium sp. AM29-11AC. NCBI lineage: Bacteria > Bacillati > Bacillota > Clostridia > Eubacteriales > Clostridiaceae > Clostridium > Clostridium sp. AM29-11AC. The sequence continues at coordinate 71,742 of NZ_QUJI01000004.1, read as the reverse complement.
GAAAATTCTAAGAACAACAGGCTTTTGGTTAAGCCTTGAGGTTCGAGAGAACATTCAGAACAAAACCTAAAGAACAGTAAAACGGTTTAAAAATTAGCCAAGCTAAGTTTCGAACCTGGTTCAAACAGAGGAAACGGCTTTTGACTAAGCTCGTGGGAAACATCGCTAAGTAAAAAGCTGTATGTTTCGACTAAACTCGGAACAACCTCGTTAAGTCAAAGACTATAACATGAGAGTTTGATCCTGGCTCAGGATGAACGCTGG
>NZ_QUJI01000004.1:69069-69400 GCF_003480545.1 Clostridium sp. AM29-11AC | reverse complement strand
CTCAAGCGGCCGATGATACTATGCTGGAGACGGCATGGAAAAGCAGGTGGCTGCCGGATCCCTATAAAAAGAAACCACTCACGAGAGTGTTTTATATAGAACGGACATATCTGAATGGGCGGAGCTGATAACGAAGCCTGTGATGCCGGAAGGTGAGAAGGATGTGTTAACCTGATTCAGCAGGGCAGTGCTGTTCCATATAACTGGTTTTTACCAGTGATTAGTGGATTCGAGCTTATCGAGTTTGCTAATGACTGATAAATATCAGTCGAGTGCTAACGTATGCACCTCAAGGACGTTGTCCTTTCGGTCGCGTGCAGGCACGCTATAA
>NZ_QUJI01000004.1:15603-68955 GCF_003480545.1 Clostridium sp. AM29-11AC | reverse complement strand
ATTGAAACCTGCTTAGGAAAGCAAGCTTTCCACACAGGTTCCAACATTCGATTTTGCATACGTACCTTGAAAACCGCATATTGAAAATCTGTGATAAATTCTTTTAAAGAAATATCAAAGACATCCGAGGCGCATCGAAAGATGCGAAACCAAGAAACATCAAGCAAAGCAAGATGTAAACACAAAACCAACCAGGGGTGCAACGCTATGCACCTTCGATGGAATCCGTACCCGCGGAGGAAGTCAACTGGTTAAGCTAATAAGAGCGCAGGGTGGATGCCTTGGCACTAAGAGCCGATGAAAGACGTGATAAGCTGCGAAAAGCTTCGGGGAGGAGCAAATATCCATTGATCCGGAGATCTCTGAATGGGGAAACCCGGCTGGAAGAACTCCAGTCATCCATACGCCAATCCATAACGTATGGAAGGGAACCCGCTGAACTGAAACATCTAAGTAGGCGGAGGAAAAGAAAGAAACATCGATTCCCAAAGTAGCGGCGAGCGAAATGGGAAGAGCCCAAACCAGCGTGCGTGCATGCTGGGGTTACGGACTGCACAAGTGAGCCGATTTGTTAATGGAACGGTCCTGGAAAGACCGGCCAGAGAGGGTGAAAGCCCCGTACATGAAAGCAATAGGCAGCGGCAGGATCCAGAATACCACGAGACACGTGGAACCTTGTGGGAAGTCGGAGGGACCACCCTCCAAGGCTAAATACTCCTTAGTGACCGATAGCGCATAGTACTGTGAAGGAAAGGTGAAAAGAACCCCGGGAGGGGAGTGAAAGAGAACCTGAAACCCTGTGTTTACAAGCTGTGGAAGCACGTTAAGGTGCAACCGCGTACTTTTTGTAGAACGGTCCGGCGAGTTGCGGATGCTGGCAAGGTTAAGTACTAAAGGTACGGAGCCGAAGCGAAGGCGAGTCTTAACAGGGCGTCAAGTCAGCATGTGCAGACCCGAAACCGGGTGACCTATCCATGTCCAGGTTGAAGTTCCCGTAAAAGGGAATGGAGGACCGAACGCACATCCGTTGAAAAGGGTGGCGATGAGGTGTGGATAGGGGAGAAATTCCAATCGAACCCGGAGATAGCTGGTTCTCCTCGAAATAGCTTTAGGGCTAGCCTCGTATTAGTTTAGCGGAGGTAGAGCACTGAATTTCCTAGGGGGCGTCAAAGTCTACCGAAGAATATCAAACTCCGAATGCCGCATAAATGATGTACGGGAGTCAGACTGCACGAGATAAGTTGGGTAGTCAAAAGGGAAAGAGCCCAGACCTACAGCTAAGGTCCCAAAGTGTGTGTTAAGTGGAAAAGGATGTGGGATTTCGAAGACAACTAGGATGTTGGCTTAGAAGCAGCCACACATTCAAAGAGTGCGTAATAGCTCACTAGTCGAGAGGTCCTGCGCCGAAAATGTCCGGGGCTGAAACACAACACCGAAGCTTAGGAATCCTAAGGGATTGGTAGAGGAGCATTCTATACGGGAGGAAGCAGTACCGATAAGGAGCTGTGGACTGTATAGAAGAGAGAATGCCGGAATGAGTAGCGAGATGGAGGTGGGAATCCTCCAGGCCGAATATCTAAGGTTTCCAGAGTAAAGCTGATCTGCTCTGGGTAAGTCGGGGCCTAAGGCGAGGTCGAAAGACGTAGTCGATGGACAACAGGTTGAAATTCCTGTACCACATATCATCAGAACTGTGGGGACACAGAACCGAAGGAAAACCCGGGAATGAAAAGACCGGGGCAAGCAGAGGACTGGTCAGGCTGGCAAATCCGCCTGGCAACAGGAGACTGTGACGCGTACCGAACAGAAGTAGGGAAGTTTCCGTAGGGGCTGTCGAGAAAAGCCGCTATTGTGTGATATGTGCCCGTACCGTAAACCGACACAGGTGGATGAGGAGAGAATCCTAAGGCCGGCGGGAGAAGCATTGTTAAGGAACTCGGCAAAATGACCCTGTAACTTCGGGAGAAAGGGTGCCATCGAAAGGTGGCCGCAGAGAATAGGCTCAAGCAACTGTTTAGCAAAAACACAGGTCTATGCAAAACCGTAAGGTGAGGTATATGGGCTGACGCCTGCCCGGTGCTGGAAGGTTACGAGGAGAGGTTAGGGAAACCGAAGCTTTGAATCTAAGCCCCAGTAAACGGCGGCCGTAACTATAACGGTCCTAAGGTAGCGAAATTCCTTGTCGGGTAAGTTCCGACCCGCACGAAAGGCGTAATGATTTGAGCGCTGTCTCGACAATGCACCCGGTGAAATTGAAATACCAGTGAAGATGCTGGTTACCTGCGCCAGGACGGAAAGACCCCATGGAGCTTTACTCTAGCTTGATACTGGGATTCGGTACTGCATGTACAGGATAGGTGGGAGACGAAGAAGACGGGACGCCAGTTTCGTCGGAGTCGCTGTTGGGATACCACCCTTGTGGTACTGGGTTTCTAACCAGCTGCCGTGACCCGGCAGTGGGACAATGTCAGGTGGGGAGTTTGACTGGGGCGGTCGCCTCCGAAAGGGTATCGGAGGCGCTCAAAGGTTCCCTCAGAATGGTCGGAAACCATTCAAAGAGTGCAAAGGCAGAAGGGAGCTTGACTGCGAGACCGACGGGTCGAGCAGGTACGAAAGTAGGACTTAGTGATCCGGTGGTATGAAAGTGGGATTGCCATCGCTCAACGGATAAAAGCTACCCTGGGGATAACAGGCTTATCACTCCCAAGAGTTCACATCGACGGAGTGGTTTGGCACCTCGATGTCGGCTCATCGCATCCTGGGGCTGAAGTAGGTCCCAAGGGTTGGGCTGTTCGCCCATTAAAGCGGTACGCGAGCTGGGTTCAGAACGTCGTGAGACAGTTCGGTCCCTATCCGGCGCGGGCGTAGGATATTTGAGAGGAGCTGTCCTTAGTACGAGAGGACCGGGATGGACTGACCTCTGGTGTATCTGTTAGACTATCAAGTCTATGGCAGAGTAGCCAAGTCGGGACGGGATAAACGCTGAAGGCATCTAAGCGTGAAGCCCCCCTCAAGATGAGATATCCCATACGCAAGTAGTAAGACCCCTTGAAGACGACGAGGTAGATAGGGCAGAGGTGGAAGTGCAGTAATGCATGGAGCTGACTGTTACTAATCGGTCGAGGGCTTAACCAAGAGGTTGGGTAGGAAGGATGGAAAGGTAGGAAGAAGGAAGAGCGGAAGTTCAATGTGTGGTTTTGAGGGTATGTATGAATACCCCAGATACCGGAGAGAAAGAATCCGGGGGAAGTAATCCTCCTTAGCTCAGTCGGTAGAGCATGCGGCTGTTAACCGCAGTGTCGTTGGTTCGAGTCCAACAGGGGGAGTTTTTTAAACACCTCAACATAGAACTTAATTGACAATTGCTCGAATTTATGGTAAGATAGCAGAGCGAAGCAGTTAAACTGTGGAGCTTTAAAGTAAGGCCCCATGGTCAAGCGGTTAAGACATCGCCCTTTCACGGCGGTAACACGAGTTCGAATCTCGTTGGGGTCATTATGGCGACATAGCCAAGTGGTAAGGCGTGGGTCTGCAACACCCTGATCACCAGTTCAAATCTGGTTGTCGCCTCTCTGAGGAATCATCGGAAGATGGTTCCTTTTTTGTTGTGCAGGAAAAATTTTGTTCTATAGGGAAGAACTTGCTTTGTGAAAGCATAAAGATGGTGGCTCTGTCTGAAGGGGAAATGTTCTGATAAATCCTGCAGCTGAAAAGGAAAGAAAAAGCCGGCAGCTGCAGTGTTATCCGCATGCTGTCGGCTCTGTCAAAACAACGTTCTGCCTGAACAGGTCACTTTTTCCATGGCCAAAGACCTGCGCCATGTTTTTATTCCGGAATCGATTTTCCAAGCTCCCAGGCCTTCTGGATTTCCGGTTTTCCGATAATATCGCCCGCATCTCCATTGCCGCCTGCCAGTACATGACCGAGATTAGTCCAGCGCAGAAGCTTCATCAGGTGATCGAAGTAGGACAGAACGTCCTCAAAATCATGTCCTTCCGCGGCCATCAGCAGTGCGCAGGCCCTGTCATGGCCGCGCAGCAGGTTTCCGTCTCCCTCTTCCAGGGCAAACAGGCGGTCAACAGCTGTTCTGAGCTGGCCGCTCATATTCCAATAATAGAGGGGTGTGGCCAAAACGATCACATCACAGTTTTTTACAGCAGGATAGATTCGGTTCATGTCGTCTGCCTGGACACAGGGACATTCCCGGCTGCTGTGTCCTCCAAAACACCCTTTGCACCCGTGGATCTCCATGCTGTCCAGAAAAAATTCTGTCACCGCATGTCCTGCGCTTTCTGCACCTTCAGTAAATGCCCTGACAAGGGCAGATGTGTTTCCGTTCCTTCTCGGACTTCCGTTTAAAATGACAATATTTTTACTCATCCTGACACCTCGCTTGTGATGATGGTTTATTTTTTCATTAAATCTGCACCGCTGTGCCATGCCTGGCCCACCTTTTCGCCGATCGCGTAATAGCCGTTCTGCATCTGATCAAAGGCGAAAGCGTGAATTTTGCTGGCGTCTATGTTTCCAGCCTCGTCCAATACTTTCTCATCTGCAATTACATTGACGATTTTTCCGAGAACCCGCAGGCCGTATGGCTGGGACTGCATTTCAATGACCTGGCATTCCAGTGTGATGGGGTATTCGGTAATGACCGGCGCATCCACTCTCTCGCTTCTGACCGCATGAAGCCCGCTGCGCTCGAATTTGTCGGCCATCTTGTTGGCTGTGGCGATTCCCAAAAAATCAGACTCTCTGAGCGTATCGGTTCCCGGCACAGCCAGAGTAAACGCTTTCCTTGATTCAATATTGGCGACAGTTTTGTGCTCGGCTTCCAGATTCAGTGCAACCATATCTTCTGCGCAGATGCCGCCCCAGGCCATCATCATCACATCGACCGTATCATCTTCATTGTAAGTGCCGATCATATAGGTTGGCATAGGAAATAAATAGGGTTTTGCATGAAAGTTCTTTGTCATAATCATCGCTCCTTCTGTGTCTGTAAAATTGACTTTACCTGTTCCTGATATTATAATCATAACGAGAATGAGATAAAAAACAAGTACGCACATTTAAGTGAGATACTTACAGCAAATTTATATACTTACCTGAAGGAGAGTGTAAAATGAGAGAAAGGTGCATTGCAGATGAATGCCTCAGTACCACGGGGTTCAGCTATACTCTGTCACTGATTAACGGAAAATATAAGATGACGATTCTCTATACGCTTATGGAGTTTGGGGTGGTACGTTTCAATGAGATCAAAAAATATATCGGAGGAATTTCCTATAAGACACTCAGTGCCACTCTGAAAGAACTGGAAAGAGATCAGCTCGTCCACCGGGAGGAATACCCTCAAATTCCCCCGAAAGTGGAGTACAGCCTGACAGAAAGAGGGAGGTCACTGATACCGATTCTGGACGGAATGTGTGAGTGGGGGGATAAAAACCGACTCTAATCTTTCCGCAAGGACAGCTGGGAGCAGAACCTCCTTTTTATGAGATAAAAAAGAGTTCTGCGTTGTAATTCCAACATACAAAGTTCACCTGATAGGATATAATCAGCTTGCAGCATCAATGGAAGCAGGAGGAAGAAGGAAACGATGATTCGTAGAATTATAAGTATTGACGAGGAGAAATGCAACGGCTGCGGACTGTGCGCCAGAGCCTGTCATGAGGGAGCTATTGGAATGATAGACGGAAAGGCCAGACTTCTGAGGGATGATTACTGCGACGGACTGGGAGACTGTCTGCCGGCGTGCCCGACCGGGGCGATCACCTTTACCGAGAGGGAGGCAGCGGCCTACGACGAGGAGGCTGTGGAGGAAAACAGAAGAAGAAAACAGGCAGGAGAGAAGATAAAGGAAGATGATATACGGCCGGAGGCGGGAGGGAACTCTTCTTGGCTTCGGCAGTGGCCGGTACAGATTAAGCTGGCTCCTGTGAATGCGCCATATTTTGAGAGTGCGGATCTTCTCATTGCTGCGGACTGCACGGCATACGCCTATGGAAATTTTCACCAACAGTTTATGAAGGACAAGGTAACGCTGATCGGCTGTCCCAAGCTGGATGCCTGCGACTACACAGAAAAGCTGAGTGCGGTCCTTTCACAGAACCGTATCAGCAGCCTGACTGTGGTAAGGATGGAGGTTCCGTGCTGCGGAGGAATAGAAAGGGCGGCAGCCCAGGCATTAAAAAAAAGTGGGAAAGCTGTGCCATTTCGGGTTGTGACGATTTCCATGGATGGAAAAATCCTGGAGTAACCTCCGCTAGAAAATTTCAGGAGGGAGAGCTGGCTGAAAAAACGGGGAGATATACGACTCCGTCTGGCAGGAGCAGGTGAAAAAGAATCCGGCTGAAAGGTGCGGGAAATTGTCAGGCTGAGGCTGCAGAAGAGACGCATCCGCCCTGGAGAACGGACAGGGAAAAGGACTGCTGCAAGAGGATTGTCATGCAAAATACTGGGACGGAGTAAAGGAAATCTGCCTTACATTTTGTATTTCAATTCTTTCTGCAGCAGTTTTTTTACTTATCAGGCTTTTCTACCTTTGAAGAAGGCTCCGGCTCCAGAGGTAATCCAGCAGTTTTTGCTGTCTCACGTCTGGCTCCTGCCTGCGCTGAGAAAGATAGATATTGCGCACAGCAGCCGGATCGTCCAGCTGATAGAATACGACTCCCTCAGCCGGCGGCGCGTATTCGCAGATGGCTGAGCGAAGAAAAGAGACGCCCTGTCCTTCGCAGATTAAGTAGTAGACCGACATCATCTGTGTCAGGTACATGGAAACCTTTGGCGCAAAGCCTGCACGACGGCACAGTTCAATACTTCTCTGATAGAGATCATTTCCCTGGGAAAGCAGCAGAAAGGGCTGTTCCCTGAAAGCGCTGAGGGGAACCGGGGGCTTCTCAATTGCCTGCGATTTCCTGTTTTGAAATTCGTTGAAGCTGTAGCAGTAATCCTGAAGCTCCCGGTTGATGGGAAAGGCGGAGGGAACAGCCAGCACGATCTCCTCCACAGCCCAGGCTGTTGACTGAATCTTTGGGCCTTTCAGTGCCTCTGCTTCCAGAATAAAATCAATCTTTTGCTCCAGCAGCTTTCCAAGCAGTGTCTGGCTGTCCCCCTCCGTGAAGGTCAGGGTAATCTGCGGATTCATGGCACGAAATTCCTGCAGAAGATTTGGCAGGACATAGGTGCAGAAGAACATGGAGCTTCCGATATTTAATCCCTCGTCCGTCTTCATGCTCAGCTCCTGGAAATGGCGGCGCATTTCATCCTCGATGGCCATCACTTTTCTGGCCTGTTCCACATAGTATTCCCCTGCCGGCGTCAGGGAGATGGGGGTAGTGCTGCGGTCAAAAAGAGGTATTTTTATCTCCTGCTCTACCTTTTTTACTACTGAGCTGAGCCATGGCTGAGATACATAGAGCTTCTGAGCTGCCCTGGAAAAGCTCTTTTCCTCGCTGATGGCACAGATGTATTCCTTATAATCAAGCATATCAAATCCTCCTTGCAGACGGCTGTCTGCAGCCATATGCATGTCTATAACAAATCAGAGATAAACCGTTTAAGTTTTACGTATTTTACTTTTCCGCCTCCTCTTTATACAATAAGGACAAGAAAAACACAGATGGTTCAGACAGAAAGGAGCGGAAGAATGAAACAGTATCATCATATCGGATACATGTAGTACTGTCAACCGGCAAAACGGCTGCAGGCAGAGAACAGAATCAATCAGCTCCCAAACGGGAGAACCAGATCGGGCCGAAGAAAACGGTGCGGGATAAAAGGAGGAACAAATATGGAACTGAGGACAGCAGAGAGAATGGATAAGCTGGTTCCATCTGGGATCAGGAAGGTAAATGAAAAGGCCCTGGCCATGGAACGCAACGGAGAGAGGGTGCTTCACTTTGAGTTGGGACGTCCTGACTTTGATACGCCGGAATATATCAAAAGGGCGTGTATAGAGGCTCTGGAGGACGGCGATGTATTTTATACATCCAATTTTGGAACGATGGAGCTTCGCCGGGCTATCGCTGAAAAACTGGTGAAGGAGAACAATGTAAATTACTGCGCGGATGAAATCCTGGTTACAGTGGGATTGTCGGAGGCGGTCTTCGACACACTCTGCTCAATCTTAAATGAAGGCGATGAGATTCTGGTTCCCGACCCGGTGTGGATGAATTATCTGAATGTACCGAAGCTTCTGGGGGCGGTTCCCGTTACATATTCTCTGACGGAGGAACATAATTATCAGATCGACCTGGATGAGCTTCGCAGCAAGGTGACAAAAAAGACAAAGGCTCTTGTGATTGTGACACCGAATAATCCTACAGGAGGAGTTTTAAACAGAAAGACACTGGAGGGACTTGCAGAGCTTGCAGTGGAAAAAGATCTTCTGGTGATTGCCGACGAGATCTACGAGAGACTGATCTATGACGGGGAGAAGCATATAAGCATTGTCTCTCTGCCTGGGATGAAGGAGCGCACCTTCACGATGAACGGATTTTCCAAGGCATACTCCATGACGGGGTGGAGAATCGGTTACGTAGCAGCCCCTAAGGAGTACATTGCAGTTCTCAATAAAATTCATCAGCACAATACGACCTGTGCGCCGTCCTTTGTGCAGAAGGCGGCCATAGCAGCCTTCAGGGAGGAGACAGATGAGGTTGAGAATATGGTCCGGGAATATGAGGAGCGCCGCAACTGTGCAGTGAAGGCTATCAATTCTATTCCGGGTCTGAGCTGTCTGACGCCAAAGGGAGCCTTCTATATCTTTATTAACATAAAGGCGCTGGGACATTCCAGTGCATGGATGGCAGAATACCTTTTGAATGAGGCAAAGGTTGCCCTGGTTCCGGGTGATGTGTTCGGCCCTGGCGGAGAGGGATATTTAAGACTTTCTTTTGCCGCCAGTATGGATGCAGTGAGGGAGGGCTGTCTCAGAATCGCAGAGGCTGTGAAAAAGCTCCAGGAGGGAGAAGCATAGAACAGGCTGAGGTACAAGGAGATAATCAGAAATCTGAGTACGGAAGACAGGGAATAAAAGGAGGAAATTATATGCGTCTTGCTACAGTTAAAATAAATGGAGGAGAAAAAGCAGGTATTGTTACAGCAGAAGGAATTGTCCCGATCTCTGCAGTAAATGCAGCGAAAGGGACTGCCTGGAAGGAAGAGATGTATGAGCTGATCTGTGCGGGCCAGATTCCCGGCATGACTGCCTGGTATAATGAGGGAGGAAAAGAGGAGCTCGAAAAGATGCGGGGGATGATTCCAAAAGAGAAGGCAGTTTATGCACCTCTTTACCGCAATCCGAGAAGAATCTTTGGAATCGGGCTCAATTATACGGAGCATGCAGGGGATATCGGCTCAGCGGCACCCACGGGATTTCCGGGCAGCTTCTTTAAGCAGGCTGACACGCTGATTGGGCCGGGAGATGAGATAAAGCTTCCGGCCCTCAGGGAGGCGCAGAAAACCACGGCGGAGGCCGAGCTCGGCATTATAATGGGATGGGACTGCCGCGATGTGGCAGAGGAGAACTGGGAGCAGGCGATTGTGGGATACACAACTGTTCTCGACATGACCGAGGAGTCGATCCTCAAGGGAAATGACTATGTGCAGGGAAACCCGCGCTATCTTACGATTGTTAAAAATTTTCCGACCTTTTTCTCCTTCGGGCCTGAGCTGGTTACCCCGGATGAGGTGCCTGATGTTCTGAAGCTGGAGGTTCAGAGTGTTCACAACGGAGAACTGTATGCAAAAAATACGGTCAGCAATATGACTCACCGACCGGCCCGCCTTGTTTCCCTGCACAGCAGCATTCAGGGATGGCTTGCCGGCGACGTGCTTTCCACAGGAACGCCGAGGGCCTTCCAGATTCAGGATGGTGACACGGCAGAATGCCGGATTTTCGGACCAGACGGCTTTGAAATGAAACCACTTGTAAATCCTGTGGTGGATTTAAAGCTGCATCCGGAGAAGCGGTAAAATCACAGAGCGAGGAAAGAAGAGCAGAACAGAAAGATGATTCTGGTAAGAAAAATAGTTTCAGAACAGGAGGATTGAAAAATGGATATGGGATTAAAGAATAAGGTAGTTTTATGTATGGCTTCCGCCGCAGGGCTGGGAAAGGGAATTGCCATGGAAATGGCCAGAGAGGGAGCGAAGGTCATGATCAGCACCTCAGAGGCGTTTCAGGATCAGCTGTCTGCCGCTCAGGATGAGATTGAGAGGGAAACAGGAAACCGTCCGGAGGCGTTTCTCTGCGATGTGAATTCTGCAGAGGACATTCAGAAGCTGGTGGATCACACCGTGGAAACGCTGGGAGATATCTGGGCGCTGGTTAATATGTGCCCTGGACCCAAGCCGGGGCCATTTGATTCCTTTAAGGACGAGGACTGGGAAGGGGCATTTCAGCTCTGCCTTCTGTCTTATGTGCGCACGATTCGCGCCTGCCTGCCGTCCATGCGCCGCCTGGGAGGAGGACGGATTGTGAATTCCACCTCTTCCTCTGTGAAAGACTGTCTCGACAACCTGATCCTGTCCAATACAATGCGGATGGGAGTGGTTGGAATGAGTAAGACTCTTGCCTCTGAGCTGGGAAGAGATCAGATTCTGATCAATGTGATTGGGCCTGGCCGTATTGGAACGGCTCGTATTGCCAGTCTGAATGCCATGCGGGCAAAGAAGGCTGGAATTACAGTGGGAGAATATGAGAAACGTGATCTGGAAGCCTTCCCGCTGGGACGCTACGGAAATACAGATGAGTATGGACGGCTGGCTGCGTTCCTCTGCTCCGAGGCCAACAGCTATATTTCCGGACAGACAATTCTGTTAGACGGAGGCATGACCAGGGCTTACTGATGGAGGTATCCCTCTGTAAAAAACGGCCGCTTCGGCCTCCTGCACAAAAACGCTCAGGCGTTTTTGTGCAGGAGCAAAAGACACCGGTGCAGCTCGCTGACCTCTATCTGCCCCGGCGCAGAGGCCGTTCCGGCAGAGCCGAAAGTCAGGGCAGAGCCGAAGGTCTCTCCGCAAATCCGGCTGACTGCGCCCAGACCTCCCATGGACATGGTGACAGCGGGGCAGTCAGAGGTTCGGGAAAACTGCTCAGTAGCTGCAAGGAGGGTGAGGACATCGGCCCTGCTCTGGGGCATGACGGCGATTTTGACAATATCTGCGCCGATCTCACGCATCCTTCCCAGTCGGCTTACCAGGGTATCCAGATCCGGCGTTTTCTCAAAATCGTGGCTGGACACAATGGTTTTTATGCCGTGACCCTGGATTTTTTTTACAAGGGCCTCTGCCATGCCGTGTCCGGTGAACAGCTCCACATCGATGAGATCAGCAAGCCCTGAGGCCGCAACGGCCAGGTTCAGCGCCTCGTAGGCGTCAGGACTGATGGAGAGATTGCCTCCTTCTGGAAAGGTGCGGAAGGTGAAAAGAAGGACGGTCTCACCCAGGATGCTGCGGAGATTTCTGAGAATCTCTGCGGCTTTTTTAATATCCGGTTTACCTTCAGAGTCCAGAATACCCTTCAGCCAGTCTGCCCTCCACTCCACCACATCTGCGGGGACGTCAGAAAGTGCCAGGGCTGCGGCTTCAATTTCCTCCGGGCTTGTCCCGACAATAGGGACACAGATTTTTGGGATCCCCTCTCCAAGAATCAGATTTTTTATTTTCAATGGTTTCATATATTCGATCCTTCTTTCATTTATACAGAGTTTTATATGTCTTCCTTCCCATCTGTTTACACAGGAACAGCCTGCAGAAGCCGTTCGGCTGCACCGTCCCAGGAGAGGCGGGCGAGACTTTCCCTAAGCTCGTGTGACGCGGCCAGAGGCGGGCAGGAGAGGGCGGAAGCCTTCTCAATAGCTCTGGCCAGGGCCGATTCAAAGGCGGGAAGCGCCGCCTTTACAGGCTCGTCCTCATTCTCCATGGGCGGAGGGGCCACAAAGGAGGTCCCGTGTCCGGGAAGGTTTTCATCCATCCATGGCCGGATCCCGGGCAGATCAGTGCACACCGTTTTCATACCGCAGGCAAGGGATTCCGCCAGAACCAGAGGAAGGCCCTCGTAGAAGGAGGGGAGCACGAAAATATCGGAGCCGTTCATCAGCTGCGCAAGCTCCGTCTGGGACAGCCTTCCGGCAAACCGGACAGGACAGGGGCATCCAAGCTCTGGGAATGCCAGGTCCAGGATTTCTTTGTATTCCTCCTCGTTTCCATGGCCTCCGGCCAGAGTGAGGGAGAGCCTTTCAGAAAGAGAGGAAGGCAGCAGCCGGAGCGCGCGAAGAAGGCTCATCACACCTTTTTTTTCAGAAATCTTTCCGGCAAATAAAAGGCGCACAGGACGGGAAGAATCTCCGCATACCGCAGGCGCTGCCCTGGACACATCGGGGAGCCTGTGAAAGATCTGGCTGTTGAAGCCGGTTCCCAGGACCTTTACCAGGCGGGGACTGCAGGAAAAGGTGCGGATTATCTCCGCTCCCTGCTCCCGGTGAAGACAGAAGATGACATCAAGGTTTCTGATCTGCTCTATGATCTCTTGGCGCAGAAGCGGATTTTTCTTTATCTGGCGCAGGTCAGAGCCGTGGCAGATTCCGGCAATGACTCCCCTGAAAGGCCGTACAGGGGCAGCGTTTCCGGAAAAGGTCTGACACAGCCGTCCAGGCTCTGCATATGAGCTGCAGGCCGCGGTTTTTTGGGAGGGCAGAAGCTCCCGCACCAGCGCCGTCAGCAGATACAGATGATGGCAGATGATCAGATCAGGCTGGAAGGACCTCACAGAATCTATTATGGAAGCGGAAAAGGAGCGGCAGAACTGCCCGGTCATCTCCGGCGTCATATCCCGGTAGCGGGTGCTCTCATAAGGCATCTCATCAGACATCCCGGCGACAGGGAAGGGGAGAGAGGCGCTCTGATAATAAACCGGGAAGAATGATACCCTGTCCGGAAAGTGGACAGTGTCCTCTTTACAGATTCCGGCGATCACTGCCTGGCTGTGGCCCAGTCGGTCAAAGGCGTTTACAAGCTCAGTCAGATATACACCGCTGCCCGTGCTGTGGGGCTTCTGGGCGGTGATGCTTAATATTTTCATAGACGTATTCTCCTTAGTAAGGGAAGGACGACGGAAAAAACAAAAGTGTCCTGCCCGTTTCTTCCTTCTATCATACAGGAAAAATCAAAGGGATGCCACTGTCTTTTGAGACGGGGAAAAGAATTTCCAGGTACTCATCAGATGAATTTTCATACGGAGAATGCTTTAATGTCCTGTTCTGTCAGCGAAGAAGCTCTGAGCCTTCATCCAATAAAAGCCGGAAGCAGAATAAAATATAAAAATACAGAAAAAGTTGCAAAGATTAAAGATGTTTTTTAACTTATATTGACAACTCTCTTGTTATGGTATAGAATAATCCACAGAAAAATTGAAATCTCAATACAGCGTTAAAAGGGAGTAGTTGCCTTCATGCGATCAACAGTACCCGGCGGGAAAGCCGGTGGTTGCATGATTTCTGTTTATCAATACAAGCTGCAGGAAAACAAGACTTTTAGCATATTTTGGATATGCGGAATGTCTTGTTTTTTATTTGCAATAAAGGCAGATAATAACAGAGAGTGCGGAATAAAGCAGGCAGAGACGGCCGAAAAAGGCAGACCGCTCATTGGGGAATGAGAGCTGCAGGAGCCTTTTCAGGAAAACGCTGGGGAGAGGTTTGCATCAAAAAAGGAAGGAGAGAGGCGCACAGAACATGACGGCCCGTTTTAAAAGACCGGCAGAATCTGCGGGGACTTTTCAGGCGGAAGCGGTGAAACATCCGGAAAATTGCCATTGCCAAAGGGCAGTGGACCAGGAAAGAGAGGAATGACAGACATGAAGGAAAACAGAAAGGAATATCTTCTGTCACACGAGGAGGTCATGAAGGGACTTTCTGTGACAGAGGATGGATTGACGAAGGAAGAGGCGGCAGGAAGGCTGTCGGAGTACGGACCCAACAAGCTGGCCGAGGGAAAAAAGGAGAGCCTTCTGCACAAATTTTTCTCTGAGCTGACGGATCCGATGATTCTTGTACTGATCGCGGCGGCGGTTATATCAGGAATTCTCGCTGTCAGAGAGGGCGAGGGATTTGCAGATACGATTATCATCATGTTTGTTGTGGTGATCAATGCAGTGCTGGGTGTTTATCAGGAGTCCAAGGCCGAGGCGGCCATTGAGGCGCTGCAGCAGATTGCTGCAGCCACGTCGAAGGTGATCAGAGGAGGCCACCAGCTTACGGTAAAGTCGGAGGAGCTGGTTCCCGGCGATGTGATCATCCTGGAGGCGGGAGACTCTGTGCCTGCGGATGCCAGAATCATCGAGTGTGCTTCCATGAAGGTGGAGGAGGCGGCTCTCACAGGAGAGTCTGTGGCTGTTGAGAAGACAGAGCACACGGTGGAGGCTTCCGGAGACGGCGATGTGCCCCTTGGCGACAGAAAAAATATGGTGTACATGGGCTCTGTTGTAGTTTACGGGCGCGGCAGGGCAGTTGTCTGTGCCACGGGTATGAATACTGAGATGGGCAAGATCGCTGATGCCATCGCAAACGCGAAGGAGGAGGAAACTCCGCTTCAGATTAAGTTAAACCAGCTTTCCAAAATCCTGACCTTTATGGTCATCGGAATCTGTGTGCTGGTGTTCGGTGTCAACATTGCAAGGAACATGATGGCTGGAGCCGGAGTAAACGGGGAACTTGTGATTGACACATTTATGGTTGCCGTATCACTGGCTGTTGCGGCGATCCCGGAAGGACTGGCAGCTGTTGTCACGATTCTTCTCTCCATCGGCGTGACCAAGATGTCAAAGAATCATGCCATTATCAGAAAGCTGACAGCTGTGGAAACACTCGGCTGTACACAGATTATCTGCTCTGACAAGACAGGTACGCTGACACAGAACAAAATGACGGTTGTGGAGCATTCCTCCGCCGATGAGACCTTTCTGATCAAAGGAATGGCCCTCTGCTGCGATGCGGAGCTGGAGGAGAATGAGGCGGTGGGAGAACCCACCGAGTGTGCCCTTGTCAATGATGCTCTGAAAGCAGGAATGCCAAAGGGAGAGCTTAAGAAAACGTATGAGCGCGTGGGCGAGGCCCCCTTTGATTCCATGAGGAAGATGATGTCTACCATTCACAGAAATCCGGAGGGAGGCTTCATCCAGTTTACAAAGGGAGCGCCTGACGAGGTGTTAAAGCTCTGTTCAAGGGCATATATAAACGGGGCTGTTGTCCCGATGACAGAGGAAGTAAAGAACCATATTCTCGCCGAGAATAAGAAAATGGCTGATCAGGCCCTGCGTGTGCTCTGCGCTGCCTACAAGGAGTATGACAGCGTGCCGGAGGATACGAGCCCTGCGGCCATTGAGAATAATCTGATTTATCTGGGACTTTCCGGTATGATCGATCCGATCCGCCCGGAGGTGAAGGCGGCTATTGTGGAATGCAGGAGCGCTGGAATCCGCCCGGTTATGATTACAGGCGACCACAAGGATACGGCTGTGGCCATTGCAAAGCAGCTTGGAATACTGGAAGAGGGGCAGCAGGCGATCACCGGAGCGGAATTAAACGCTATCTCCGATGAAGAGCTTGCGAAAACCATTCAGAATTACTCTGTATATGCCCGCGTTCAGCCGGAACACAAAGTGCGCATTGTGACGGCGTGGAAGAAGCTCGGAAAGATTACAGCCATGACAGGCGACGGAGTCAACGACGCCCCGTCTATCAAGTCAGCCGATATTGGAGTGGGCATGGGAATCACGGGAACGGATGTTACCAAGAACGTGGCCGATATGGTCCTGACGGATGACAACTTTGCCACGATCGTCTCTGCAGTGGCTGAGGGCCGAAGAATCTATGACAATATCAGGAAGGCCATCCAGTTTCTGCTCTCCGCAAACCTGGCAGAGGTTATCTCCGTGTTCGCAGCGACGCTTATGGGCTTTACCATTTTAAAGCCGGTTCACCTGCTCTGGATTAACCTGATTACAGACTGCTTCCCTGCGATTTCTCTGGGAATGGAGGAAGCTGAGAAAGATACGATGCAGAGACCTCCGAGGGATTCCAAGGACGGAATTTTTGCAAACGGCATGGGCTTTGACATCGTGTTCCAGGGAATCATGATCACAGTGCTGACCATGGCAGCCTACTTTATCGGCCACTATATGGAGGCTGGAGTGTGGGAGATCACCGATTCGCCGGACGGAATGACCATGGCGTTTTTAACGCTTTCCATGGTGGAGATTTTCCACTCCTTCAACATGAGATCCAGAAGGCATTCTATTTTCACACTGCCAAGGCAGAATAAATATCTGGTTTGGTCGTTTATCGCCTCCCTGATCTGTACCACAGCCGTAATCTATATTCCGGCTCTGAGGGATGCGTTTGAGTTCGAGCATATCTCCCTGGCCGAGTACGGCGCTGCACTTCTTATTTCTGTGATGGTAATACCGATTATGGAAATTGAGAAGGCCATTGAGAGGGCGATTGAGAAGAAGAAAGGAGTTTCCCTGAATTAAAGAAAAGGTGAGGGAAGGACGAAACGGTAATGCAAAGGCCCGGCATGGACGGCGCAAAGAACGAATAGGAAATAGGAAAAAAAGCAGTAAAAAGAGGCGGTAGAAAAAACCATCGCAAATGGCCTGAGAGGAACAGAAAGTACCTTTCAGGCCATTTGCGTGTGCGCCTTTCGGAAGTGCCTCATATTGCGCGAATCAGGAATTTCCGCGCTGTCTCACGCTTTCTGGCGACGGGGGGAAAGGGCGGTGTTCTTAACCTTCGCGGCTTTTTCTTGTTTCACAGAAGCTTAAACTGGAGACGGCAGTGTTTTCTCGTTTCTGAGGTATACAATCTTTCCCCCCAGGATGGTGGCATCTACCTGTACCTCAGGAAGCTCCTCCGGATCGACGGCGCAGGGATCGCGGTCTAAAATAACAAGATCTGCCAGCTTGCCTTCCGTCACAGAGCCTTTGATATGCTCCTCAAAGGCAGCATATGCGCTATTGATCGTGTAGAACCGGAGGGCTTCCATGACCGTTACTTTTTCATGGGGATTCCAGGGGGCCAGCTCAGGGTGTTCCAGAGATTTTCTCGTGACGATGGCGTAAATTCCGCAGAATACATTGGGCGTTTCCACGGGAACATCAGAGCTGGCGTTTAAGTTCACTCCCAGATCCGTCAGGGTACGCCATGCGTGGCAGTATTTAGCCCGGCTGCCCAGGCGGGACTCCATAATGGGGATATCCGTGGAGGTGGATGCAGGCTGAATATTGATGTTAAGGCCCAGCTTCGCAATTTTTTTATAAAGCTCCAGATTGCCCACCTGTCCGTGAACAAGGCGGTGGCGATGGTTTTTGCGGGGGAAGTCCCTCAGCACCCGCTCGTAGGCATTTAACACCTGTTCCAGGGCTCCGTCGCCGATAGTATGGATGCAGACCTGCATGCCTGCGCAGTGGGCTTTTCTGATATTGTCATACAGCTCCTGATCTGTATAATAATAGATTCCTGTTTCTCCCGGGGCGTCAGAATAGGGTTCCTTCATACCGGCTGTGCGGGCTCCCATCGTTCCGTCTGCCCACTGCTTCACGGGGCCGATACGGTAAAAATCATGACCCATTCCGGTGCGGAGGGAACAGTGATTCAGAAATTCATCGATATCCTTTCCGGTGGGAAGAGAGATTTTCTGATAAATGCGCAGAGGAAGCTTTTTTTCTGAGGCCAGCTCCTGATAGGCATGGTAGATATCCATAAAGTCGCCGGGATATCCCAGATCGTAGGTGTCCTCTGTATGTACGGTAGTTATGCCATAGCGCAGCATCTCCTCTCCGCCGCGGATAATCGCCTGTTTTAATTCCCTCCTGGCCGATTCCGGGTCTCTTTGTTTCTTAAACCATTCCAGAGCTGCCTCCCGGATCACGCCGTTTGGTTCTCCGTCCGCCCCTTTGTCAAACTGCCCTCCCGGAATATACGTTTCCCTTGTGACATTTCCATCCCTCAAAGCCATGGTATTGGCAATTCCCACGTGTCCGCAGGTACGGATAATCAGAATCGGATGTTTGTCAGAAACTCTGTCCAGATCCTCTTTTGTCGGAAAGATGCCTCCCGGAAAGAGGTTCTGATTCCAGCCGCGGCCGAATACCCACTCTCCCTCCGGAATCTTCCTGTCTCTGATAAAATGTCTGATTCGCCCGCACATTTCTTCACAGGAAAGGCAGTTTTCCAGATTTGCATATCGCAGAGAATTGCCGTAGCCCACCAGGTGAGTATGAGAGTCGTTGAAGCCTGGAACGACAGTGCGCCCGCCCAGATCGATGACCTGGGTAAGCTTTCCTTCCCAGCTTTTTATTTCCTGGTTGGAGCCTACTTTTGCGATCCTGTCTCCTGTGATGGCTGCAGCTTCTGCGATGCGGCCGTCCATGGTATAGATTCGGGCATTTTTTAGAATCATTGTTGTCTGCGGCATATGGTTTCCTCCTGAAATAATTTAGTGAAATAAAATAGATGCTTTTTTAAATCAGCACATTTTATGCCATGAGAACCAGGCTTATTTCAGGGAGAAACACCCCTCTTTCTGCGAAAGCAGGATATATGGCGCAAAATTTTTTGCATTAAAAGAAAAATTTTCTTCACAAGACAATGCCTGAAAAAAATATTTGCGCTTTAATTGAGACCGTATTTTTCAATTTTGTAGGACAAGGTCTGGCGGGATATACGGAGCACTCTGGCTGCCTCTGTAATATTGTTCGTTTTTGCAAGAATGCGGTTGATGGCCTCTCTCTCATAGCAGGCCGTATTTTCTGTCAGAGACAGAGATTTATCGTAGGGGAATCTGTCCCTTCTCTTCTCATCTGCCTCTGCCCTCTCCTGGTTTACGGCAAGGTCGTTTTCATTTTCCTGAGAGCAGCCCTGATATACGGAATCCTCCTGGAGAATATCGGGCAGATCACTCATATTAATCATGGAGCTCTGACAGAGATTGAAAGCATATTCAAGTGTATTTTTCAGTTCCCGCACATTCCCCTTCCAGTCATAATTCTGAAATGTCATTTTTACCAGAGCGCTCACTCCGCGGATGGATTTGTCCATTTTTCTGTTAAAGTGATTGATAAAATAATCAGTCAGTATCATGACGTCTGGTTTACGGTCTCTTAAAGGGGGAATATCGATCCGGACGACACAGATCCGGTAGAAGAGATCTGTTCTCATGAGGCCGGAACGGAGCACTTCAGCCGGATGTTTATTCATGGCACAGATGATCCTGGCATTAAAGCTGGTGCTTTTAGCGCTTCCGATTCTCCTCACCTGCTGCTCTTCGATGGCCTTCAGCAGCTTGGCCTGCATGGAAATATCCATAGAGTTGATCTCGTCCAGAAATAAAGTACCGCCGTCGGCCAGTTCGAAAAGCCCTTTTCTGTTTTCGGCTCCTGTAAAGCTGCCTTTTTCCACGCCAAAAAAGATAGCTTCCAGGAGCGATTCGGGGATAGCGGCACAGTTTTGTGAAATAAAGGGCTTTTTTGCCCTGTGGGAGCAGGTGTGCAGGGACTGCGCAAACAGCTCTTTTCCAGTTCCCGTCTCTCCGTAGAGCAGTACAGGAGAATCATTGTTCGCAATGAGAGCGCACCGTTCTTTCAGGGCAATCATAATGGGATCCTGCGAGATGATGTCATCCAGAGTATACAGATCTCCCTGCTGCCGTCTGGGAAGCCCTTTTCCCGCCCGGTATTTTTCATAGAAAATAGTGGAAGTCATGGCCCCGATCACTTCATTTCCGGCTAACAGAGGAACTGTGGATGAGACAATGTCCAACAGCTCCCCGCGGCATGTGTGTATGACCTGCCGCTCGTCAAACCGGGGCTTTCCGCTTTCGATTACACGCATAATGGAGCTGGTCTGGTTATCCAGCTCCGGATACACATCCGTCACATGCATGCCGATGACCTCATCCGAGAGGATTCCGTCGTGAAACCATTTCATAAATTCCACATATCCATATTTGTCACAGACGAGCACGCCATCCGTATCCTCATACAGCTGTCTGGCCTGAACCAGAGCATTTGTAATCATGTGAGTTTCTCCTTTCTCATTTTCCGTATATTTTGCTTTAGTGTAGCATAAAAAAAATAATGTCGCAAATATTTTTGCTTTTTTACAGAGGTGTGCAAAAATATTGGCGTAAATTTTCTGTATTTCAAACCATTTTTTCTTAAAAACGGTTAAATATTTTGAATTTTATGGCTATTTCTGTAAAAAAACGGCTCTTTTGCGCATGGCATGGGAGTTGCTTAAATAATATGCATAAAACGCAATATCCTATAATATCAAAAGGGGGATACGAAATGAAACTTTATCAAAACGGCGTTATTCTCACGATGAATGCTGCCGGGGAGCGGGCAGGCTCAATGGCGGTGGAGGGGGAACGCATTGTCCGTGTGGGAGATGAGGAGGAACTGGCGAAGGAATTTCCTCACGCGAAGAAGGTGGATCTAAGGGGAAGAACAGTTATGCCGGGCTTTATCGAAGGCCATGTCCACCTGCTTAACTATGCCTACAGTCTTACAAAAATTGACTGTGCCCCTCTGAAATCCATCGAAGAAATGATTGAGGCGGGAAGGAAATACATAAGGGAGCGCCAGGTTCCTGCCGGAAAATGGGTTCAGGGACGGGGCTGGAACCAGATCTTTTTTGCTGAAAAGCGAAATCCAACTACTGCTGATCTGGATGCGATCAGTACGGAGCATCCGATTGTATTCACCAGGGTCTGCGAGCACATGGTAGTGGCCAACTCCATGGCTCTTTCCATGGCAGGAATCACAAAAGAAACAGAGAATCCAGAGGGCGGAGAAATTGAGCATGATGAAAATGGAAATCTGACAGGACTTTTGAAGGAGACTGCCCGTTACCTGATTTACCGGATGATTCCCGACAAATCGGTAGAGGAAATCAAGGAAATGCTGGTAAATGCCATTTCCATCGCTTCCTCCCTGGGGCTTACCACCATGCATACCGATGACTTTGAGACATTCTCAGATAAAGACTGGAGAAAGGTTATGAGGGCATATCGGGAGCTGGAGCAGGAGGACAGGCTGAACATGAGAATCAGAGAGCAGTGTCTCCTTCCCCAGATAGACCGGCTGAAAGAATTTATTAAAGAGGAGATTCTGGAGCGCCATGACACTTCCATGGTACAGGCAGGCCCACTGAAGCTTCTGACAGATGGTTCTCTGGGCGGGCGAAGCGCATTTCTGCGGGCACCGTACTCGGATGCCCCGGACACCTGCGGAATTGCCGTATTTACGAAAGATGAGCTGAACGAGCTGGTGACAACGGCCCATGAGGCAAAAATGGGAGTAGTATGCCATGCCATTGGCGACGGCGCCATGGAGATGTGCATGGATGCCTTTCTGAAAGCCCAGGAAAAAAGGCCGGATCCCGATGCCAGATTCGGAATTATCCACCTGCAGATCACCCAGCCGGATATTTTGAAGCGGTTTAAAGAACAGAATGTGATTGCATATATGGAACCGGTGTGCTTAAACAGTGATCTTCACATTGCGGAAAGCCGTGTGGGAGCAGAACGTCTTCCGTCTACGTATAATTACAGAACTCTGTGCGATATGAATGTGATGTATACCATGAGCTCTGACTGTCCGGTAGATTCCTTAAATCCATTTGACAGCTTATTTGTAGGAGTCAACCGATGTGATTACAGCGGCTATCCAGAAGGAGGATGGATGCCGGAGCAGAAGCTCACAGTGGAGCAGATGCTCCGCGGCTTCACCATAAACGGAGCTTACGCTTCTTTTGAGGAGAATCTGAAGGGCTCGCTGGAAGAAGGAAAGCTGGCAGATTTCGTCATTCTCTCCCAGGATCCCACCAGGTGCGATCCCATGAAGCTTCGTGACATTGCTGTAGAGGAAACGGTTCTGGGAGGACGTACAGTCTACCGGAAAAAGTAAGCATATTTTAAGGAGGATGTTTATGAGTAAGAAAAACCCTGAGCCCAATGGAAACAGCAGCAATATCAATGAATCCGATGCAGAGTTCAGACCGTCCTTTGGCGCAGCGATTATCTGCGTCCTTTCACTGATTATATTCATGGCGGTATCTATTTTCTTCTTTGATCAGAAGATGCATGTGGCCATGATGGCTTCCCTGGGCGTACCGGTTCTCTCCTTCCTTCCGTTTGCTGTATTTAACTGGGTCGTTCCGATTGTGTCGATCACCTTCGGTTTCCTGGGCAAGTTCCAGTGGAAGACAGGGGAAATAAAATCTACAAAGACCTACCGGGATTCGCTGGAAGTGTAGCGGCAGACAGGGAATTATACGGAAAAGACTGAAAAAGCAGAGAACCGGCGCGCTCTGGCGCTGGCTCTCTGCTTTTGATTTCACTCTTATTTCATCACTTCCTCAAATGAGGCATGCCTTTCCAGCTCTTCTGCCATTCTCGCCATGCGGGAGAGATCCCCGATGAGAATGATGCCGCACAGGCGGTTGTTCAGGAAATAGTATTTTCTGTACTGTTCCTTGCCCATATCCTTGAATTCCACCGTCTTGTAGAGCAGGTTCGGGTTCTTGCCGTTGTCGCCTGCCGCATAGAGGGAGGTATTCATACCGTTGAAGGTCAGAGCAGAGGAAACCTCGCGGTATTCCAGATTGTCGCCTGCCGCATTGGCTCCGGCGATACGGCCCTGTTCTGAGGCCTCCGGCCAGATGGCAAAGTTTGCCCCCTTGTACTGCGCACAGTCGCCGCAGGCGTAGATATTTTTGAGGCCTGTCTCCATATGGCTGTTTACCACAACGGCTCTCTCCACCTGAAGTCCCATCTCCTTTGCCAGCGCCGTGTTTGCCCGGACTCCGGCAGAAATGATAACCAGCTGTGCCGGGAAGGATTCGCCGGACTGGAGAGTAACGCCGGATACGGCGCCGCTTTCGTCTGCGTCAATGCTCTCGATAGTGACTCCGGTGTGGATGGAGATGCCGTTTTTCTCCACGATTTCCTTCAGAATCGTTCCTGCGGTGGCATCCAGCTGGCGTCCCATGAGCATGGGGGCAGCCTCCAGAACTGTCACCCTGAGGCCTGCCTTTTTCAGCTCCCAGGCAGCCTCCAGGCCCAGAACACCGCCTCCGATGACAACTGCATTCCTGGTGTGTCCAAGGAGACCGGACAGCTTTTCCACATCAGCCATGCGCCGGATAGCGACTACCTGTTCCCTGTCGCTGCCCTTGATCGGCGGGATGAAGCATTCGCTGCCCAGGGCGTAGATCAGGCGGGTAAAATGAATATTGCTGCCGTCATCCAGTGTTACCTGGGAATTTTCCATATCGACGGATACGACGCGTTTTCCGAGCATCTGATAAACCTGGTTCTCCTCGTACCAGCTTTCCGGCTCCACGGCAATCTGATCCGCGCTCAGATCGGCCAGCATGGTCTTCGTCAGCATCGGCCGGTTGTAGGTGCGGTACGGCTCTTCAGAGATCAGGATGACCGTTCCCGTCTTATCCCTCTCCCTGATGGCCTTTGCCGCATTGAAGCCGGCGGTGCCGTTTCCGAGGATGACATAGTATTCCTTTGTATTATTGGAAAAGGAATTTTCCTCCGCTTCAACAGGCACGAAGTTTTCTTTTCCTACACCGCAGACCGGGCAGATCTCCAGGGAAGAGTCGAAAATCTCTCCGCAGACAAGGCATTTTACAAGGCTTCTGGCACCGGTCTTTTTCGGCTTGACAGCCTCGATGTTGAGCACGCGGCAGCCAAACTGATAGCCGTACTCGTAGGCCCCCACCAGATCGGCATGGCTTGGCTTAAAGCGCACACGGTAGCCCTCGTCCACCTTCATGCGAAGCTGTCTGAGTCTTTCCAGAATGTGAGGCACTCCCTCGCCGCTCCAGCCATAGCTGCCGAAGGCTCCGGCATACTTGCCGCCGTGGGTTCCTGCAAACATGGAGAGAGTCAGCTCCCAGATGGGGGCCAGTGCCTCACCCACAATAGTAGGCGTACCCAGGAGGATTCCGTCTGCAAACAGAAGCTCCGCCTCCACGGCAGCCTTGTCCGCTTCCACCATATCGTAGGAGCGCACCTCAATGTCGCCGCTGTCTTTAATGCCCTCGGCGATCTTTTCAGCCAGTTCCTTGGTGTAGCCGTAGGCGCTCACATAGGGGATGATGACGGTTTTTTTCGTGTTGGGGTTGGTCACTGTGGACCACTCCTCATATTTGGCCATAATATTTTTGATGGATTCCTTTGTGTCGAGCACAGGACCGTGACCGGTACAGATCATGGAAATATCCATATTTTTTATCCGGTTTAAAGCCTTCAGCATGAAAGGCTTAAACGGCCCGATAATACAGTCGTAGTAATACCTGGCTGCCTTCATATAATCCTCATGATTTGGAACAGTGCTTGCCAGGACGCCGCTGTGGGCATAGTGGGAGCCGAAGGAATCGCAGGTTACCAGGATCTGTTCCTCCTCGATAAAGGTGTACATGGTATCCGGCCAGTGGAGGTTGGGAACAATGAGGAACTGAAGCGTTTTATTCCCGATTCCCATTCTCTGGTGATCTTTCACAGGGATGCTTACAAAGTCGCGGTTTACAATCTCCTTCAGGAAACCGATGGCGCAGCCTGTAGCCAGAATTTTCATCTTGGGGCTTAAATCCAGGAGCTTTTCCACGCTTCCCGCGTGATCCGGCTCTGTGTGGCTGACAACCAGATAGTCAATGTTTCCCACATCAATGATTTCCTTCAGCTTTTCCAGGTACTCGTCAAAAAACTTTGCCTTGGCAGTCTCAAACAGAATAGTCTTGTCTCCGGCCTTTAAGACGTAGGAATTGTAGGTGGTGCCGAATTCTGTGTACATGATGATGTCAAACACCCGAAGGTTTTCATCAATCACGCCCGTCCAGTAGAAGCCTTCTCTCAGTTTTACCATGTGCATAGGGTTCCTCCTTTATCATTGAAAAATCAAAGGTTGTGAAAATTATAAAAAATGTAACTGTAGTAATAATATGAATAAAAATAAAAATAATTACTGATATTATTATAACATGAAAAAACAGGAAAAGAAAGGGAAGTTTCCATTAATTTCAGGAATAATTCTAATTTGGAGGCAGAGGAAGAATAAGAGCGATAAGGGATACAGCAGATATGCTGTGCAGGACAGGGAAAATTATGCAGGGAATGAAAAAAATTCATTGCTGCAGAGGTAAATTCCGTTCCCTGTTTACAATAACAGAGGAATCGATGGTTTTCTGCAGTTAAAATTATGATAGAATATATAATAAATCTAATGGATCTCAGTACAGTGCTGCCGAATACAACATACCTCAGACATCGAAGCGCGCTGATTTTTGAATATCCGGTTAGGGTAAAAAGAGGTCAATGTCGTTTTGAGTGAGCTGAAACGGCAAAAGGAACTGGAAGCGGTTCAGTGGAGTGCAGAAGATGTATGGTGTGAGGATAAAAAAGAAAAAATCAGGGAAGAACTTGCGGATGTACTGAGCTACTGTATTTTAATGGCAGATACTTGCGGGCTGGATATGGATGAAATAATTCAGGAAAAAGTCAGGAAGAACGCAGAGAAGTATCCGGTAGAAAAAGCCTACGGACATAAAGAAAAGTATACGGAGCTGGGAGAATAATATGCAGCTGCCATATTCTGATGTTCTGGATATAGCCCATTTTTCCAGATTGTTTGACAATAAAAGTGAGTCCTATAAGTTATTCTGGTTTCAGGCCATTGCGCGGAAAATAAAAGAGGGGCGCAGCGTAATCACCTTCGAAGCACTGATTGATGAAATGATTGCAGATGCATGGTATATGGTTTCGGAGTATCACTTAAATCTGGGACCCAACGATACCCTGGAACGAGTGGTTCACCGCCTGAGCGAGATCAGTCATATGAAATCCAGTGAGAAAAAGGAAGCGATTGCAGGCGCCTTTTATGGAGTCCATGAAGGGAAAAGAGTGGAACAGATCCGGGAAAAATCTTGCAGCAAGAATCAATCAGGAACAAAGGCTGATATATTATTTTCTACAATTTCTCGGTCTGGACACCCAAATTCAAATCCAGAAAGAGTGGGCGGATTATATCGAACAGAATTACGAAATCATACAGGGGTGGATTGAATTAAACCTGATTCAATACCTTCAGAGAAGAAATCCCAGTGTCCCGGGAGTTGTGGACAAGCTGTTTCCGCCGAGAGAGCGGAAGCTGGAAAAGGTAAAAAAGTATTGGAAGATGATTGTAGCCATAAAACCGATTTGCGAAATCTATGGAGAAAAACCTCTGAATGAAAAAAATATATCGATTGATCATTTTGTGCCCTGGTCATATGTGGCCCACGATGAGCTGTGGAAAAGCGAATATTTATCCTATGAAATGATGTGGAAATATCCCAAAATACATGAAGCGTTTGAAAATGTGCCAGGGAGCATCTGAATAATCAGGAGATCAGACATAAGCTTTATCAGCAAGGTCTGTCGGAAAGGGAGTTCTCAGGGCGCCTGGAGGAGGTTATTCTTCCTGTCTATCAGTCGGCAAAAAGTATGGGATTTCCTAATTGGAGCCTGAAGGGGTGAGATGATGTGTGAGTATTATGAGCTCCATGCAAAACTATACGCAGAAGAAACATTTTCTGCTGATATGTCGGAACAGTACAGGAGATTTCTTCCTCTGCTGAGAGAGCGGGCAAGGATTCTTGATGTGGGAAGCGGCAGCGGGCGTGATGCGTGTTATTTTCAAAAGAAGGGATATCAGGTAACTGCACTGGAACCCTCAAAAAATCTTTGCAGAGAAATCCGAAAAGTGTTCTCAGGAAAAATCGTGTGTTCTGATATTCAGAGCTATCAGCCGAATCAACGGTTTGATGGAATCTGGGCCTGTGCGTCATTCCTTCACCTGCAGGAAAAGGAAGTTTTCAGCTTTTTTGAAAAGATTGATTTATATTTAAATGACAGTGGGATTATATATCTTTCCGGGAAGAATGGAATTTCTGCAGGAGAAGCGGCGGATGGACGTTATTTTTTTGAATTTACTGAACAGCTGGCGGAAAAGATATTGACAGTCAATGACCGAATGAAGCTGGAACAGCTGTGGTATACGGAAGATATAAACGGGAGAAAGGGTTTCCGGTGGATGAATATGATATTTAGGCTTTCATCCAAAATATGATAAGAGACAAAGGTGGGGCTGCATGGCAGGAGTAAATGCCGCCCCTGTTATGCAGGACTTACTGCAGGGGCAAATGGGATGGGAGGTATTTATGCTGTCCAAAACCTGCAATAACTTTTTCAATTAAGAGTTCACAGATTTTTCACAAAAGAATTAGCACTCACCTCTTGACAGTGCTAACAATAAGTGTTATATTACAGCTAGAACAAAGGAGGAGCAAGTCCCAGAGAAACGGATGAACATTCTCCGGAGTTCTGAAACAGAAGACAGATAATAAAAGAAGATTACGATATTACAGTCTGGCTATAGACTGACTGCGACATCTGAAGAGACAGGAGGAATGTTTTATGTTAATGCCCAGTATTTTTGGAGAGAACTTATTTGACGACTGGATGGATTTCCCATTTGACAAAAATTTCTTTAACGGACGGGATCCTCTGTATGGAAAGAATGCAAAGAACATCATGAAGACCGATATCCGTGAAACAGATAACGGCTTTGAGCTGGACATCGATCTTCCGGGCTTCAAAAAGGACGACGTCAGTGCAGAGCTGAAAAACGGATACCTGACCATCAGCGCGGCCAAAGGGCTTGACAAGGATGAGAAGGATAAAGAGGGAAGATACATCCGAAGAGAGCGCTATACAGGAAACTGCACAAGGAGCTTTTACATCGGAGAACAGGTAAGACAGGAGGATATCAAGGCAAAATTCGAGGACGGCATTTTAAAGATTGCCTTCCCAAAGCAGGATCAGAAAAAGATGGAAGAAAACAGATACATTGCCATTGAGGGCTAAATATTCAAAAGGCCGGGCAGCATTTCAACAGGCTGCCCGGCCTTTTTTCTTCATAAATAAGGAAGGATATGGTATAATAGCGAGGAAAACGCATGCCATGCTTGCATGAGCATGCATTTGACGAGCAGCCCATCGAGACGTTAGTCGAGATGGTATAATAACCGCGGAGCGGTTATTATACCTGCGCATACCGGTTTCAGCATGTACTGCTGAAATCCGGGCGCTAAATTCCGCCGGAGGCTGCCGTATCCGAAGGATATGGTATAATGACCGCAGAGCGGTCATTATACCTGCGCCGAACCGCCAGCGGCTTCTGCATTTAAAATCTTTCAGTGAATGAAAACAGGCGGAGCCGGAGAAAGTAAAAAGAAAACCGGAAAAAGTGTAGGCATCCGGGCGGAGACCGCAGAAGCAGAAGTTCAGAACGGATATGACTGCATTCAGGCGGGGACTGTGAAGGCAGGTGCCGCAAATACAGATACAGTATTAAAGGAACACAGGATATAACAAAAAAACAACTGAATCAGGAAGGGAAACCATACATGAGCTTGGAATTTAAACCGATTACTGCAAAGGATATTGACAGACTGACGCCGTTCTACATGATGCGGCGCAACAGAACATGTGACAGCGTATTTCTGGAGAGCTTTCTCTGGAGGGAGTATTACAATGTAAGATATGCAATCTGGGAGGAGAGGGCTCTTTTATGGCTGATGGAATACAAGGGCCGTGTATTTTCTGCCATGCCCCTCTGCAGGGAGGAGGATCTGGAAGAGGCCTTCGGTGAGCTGGAGAGATATTTCAATGAGGAGCTTCACTATCCTTTAGTCATTAACCTGGCTGACGAGGAGGCTGTCAGGTGCCTGAACCTGCCGCCGGAGCGGTATCTGGTAAAGGAAGAGGAGGGGGCCTATGATTATCTGTATTCTGCCGAATCTCTAAAGACCCTTGCAGGCAAAAAGCTCCACAAGAAAAAAAACCACCTGAACAGTTTTATAAAGAAGTATGAGGGACGCTATGAATACAGAACTCTTACCTGTGAGGAAATTCAGGATGTGTGGAAATTTCTGGACAGATGGAGAGAGGGAAAGGGGGAGGATGTGGAGGAGCACCTGGACTTTGAGGTGAGGGGAATCCACGAAATTCTCCGCAACTGCTGTTCTCTGAATATCAGGATGGGCGGAATCTATGTAGACGGTGAGCTGGAGGCCTTCTCCATTGGAAGCTACAATCCCACGGAACGGATGGCGGTGATCCATATCGAAAAGGCAAACTCCGACATGAGAGGGCTGTATCAGCTGATTAACCAGCAGTTTCTGATTCGGGAGTTTCCGGAGGCTGAGATTGTAAACCGGGAGGACGATCTGGGCATTGAGGGGCTGCGCAGGGCGAAGATGTCATACTGCCCGATTGATTTTGCGAGAAAATACCTGGTGGAGCAGGTATCCTTCGGAGAGTCCTCAGAAAAAGGAGAGGGCTTTGGCTGGGCAGAGCATATTGGAGCTCTGGCAGGGGACGAGGAGGAACGCCTGCAGGCAGCCGGACTGGGGGAAAACACCCTGACAGACGGAAAAATGGAGGAGAAGCGACGGAAGACAGGGGAGAAAACAGAGCAGCCGCAGAATTCCCATACGGAGGAGATTTGCTATGCAGATGAGACAGAGAAACAGGAGTGCCGCGGTCTCTGGCATGAGGCTTTCCCGGATGATTCCGTTCCATTTGCCGACTACTATTTTAAGGAGAAGGTGAGAGACAACAGAATCCTCATAAAGAGGGAGGAGGGAAAGCTGGCCTCTATGCTCCATCTGAATCCCTATACCTTTGTGTGCAGAGAGGGCAGGTGGAGAATTGACTATATTGTCGGCGTGGCGACGGCAAAGGACAGAAGACACAGAGGCCATATGGCTTCTCTGCTTCGCCGGATGATGGAGGATATGAATCAGGAGGGAGTTCCCTTTACCTTCCTGATGCCGGCATCCGAAGCGATCTATCGTCCTTTCCAGTTTGCCTTCATCTACCGCCAGCCCAAATTCAGACTGACCAGGGAGGCAAAGGAGCGCCTTTTCTTCAGCCCCCTGGCTGCAGACGGTGAGAGCGGGGAGACAAAGCTGGCAGCCTCCTATATGGAAGAATGGCTGGGCGCCCGATATGAGGCCTACTGTTCCCGGGATGAGGCCTATGTGAAGCGTCTTGTAAAAGAGCTTGCCAGCGAGGACGGCACCCTGGAGCTTATGTACGATGGGGAAAGACTCTGCGGACTTTTTTCAGAATGGGGTCTGGGGGAGAGAGAACAGCGCCTGCTCTATACGGAGGCTTCCTTTGCCGGGGAGGACAGGGCCGGGGAAAAGCCTGCCATCATGGCACGGATTACCAATGTGGAAGCTTTTTTCCAGATGCTCTCAGGAAAGGATGAGGCAGAGTACAGAAGGGAGCGGTCGGACAGGCAGAGAGAGGCCGATTCAAGGACAGAGCCGAGACAGCCGGACGGCGTACTGGGCGTGAGGGATCCCTTCCTTGCCGCCTGCGACGGGTATTACAACATCTTTATTGAAGAGGGACGTGCCAGAGCAGAGAAGAGGGCCAGCGGGAAAGGTTCCGAGAGGGAGGAGGAAATTCTGAATCTCTCCATTGACAGTCTGGCTCAGTGGCTGTTCGGGTACAGAGGCCTTGACGAAATTCTGGAATCAGAGGGTAGAGGAGGCCAGACGCCGGAGTGGGCAGGAAGAATCCGCCCCATTGACGGCGTCCTGATTGACGAGGTCGTTTAGACTTCTGGCCGGGGACTGGGAAAGGCTCTGATTTTTAGGCAGGAGGTATTTGAAAATGGAAGAAAGAGAGAAAAGAGAGCAGTTTAAGCGGTGGATTCAGGAAAGTGAAAATGTGGTGTTTTTTGGAGGGGCAGGTGTGTCCACGGAGAGCGGGATCCCCGATTTCAGGAGTGTGGACGGACTCTACAGCCAGGAGTACGCGTATCCGCCGGAAACGATTCTAAGCCACAGCTTTTACATAAGAAAGCCGGAGGAATTTTTCCGTTTTTACAGAAATAAGATGCTGTTTCCCGATGCAAAGCCCAACCGGGCGCACCTGGCCCTGGCAAAGCTGGAGCGGGAGGGCAAGGTAAAAGCCGTCATTACCCAGAATATTGACGGGCTTCACCAGGCGGCGGGAAGCAGGGAAGTGCTGGAGCTTCACGGCTCTGTCCACCGCAATTACTGTGAGCGCTGCAAAACGTTCTATTCCATGGAGCAGGTGATGGCCATGGAGGGAGTGCCGAGATGCAGCTGCGGCGGAACCATAAAGCCTGATGTAGTGCTCTACGAGGAGGGGCTGGACAGCCAGGTGCTCTCCCGCTCCATCCAGCATATCAGAAATGCAGATATGCTGATTGTCGGGGGAACCTCCCTGGTGGTCTATCCGGCAGCTGGGCTCATTGACTATTACCGGGGGAACAGACTGGTGCTTATCAATAAGTCCGCTACCGCCCGCGACAGCCAGGCAGATCTGGTGATCTGCGGCAGCATCGGGGAGGTGCTTGGAGAGGCTGCAGGGATTCCTGAGATAAAGAGAGTGTGAAGAAACAGGCCGGGCAGACGGTGCGGAGAAAGACAATAAAGACAATAAATCAGGGGAGCGGAGGCTTGGCGGACAATGGAACACAGTTATAAGCCTGACGGCGGCAGATATGGCAGAATGAAATACAGAAGATGCGGGAGGAGCGGGCTGCTGCTTCCGGAATTATCCTTCGGTCTGTGGCAGAACTTCGGTACGGAAAAGACAAAGGAGGAGAGAAGAGAGCTGATTCTTACAGCCTTTGATCTGGGAATCACACACTTTGATCTGGCTAATAATTACGGTTTTCCCGCTGCGGGGGCTGCTGAGGAGAACTTTGGAGAGATTCTGAGGGAGGATTTGAAGGGATTCAGGGATGAGCTGATTATTTCTACAAAGGCAGGATATGAGATGTGGCCGGGGCCCTACGGCAACTGGGGATCCAGAAAATATCTGATGGCCAGCATTGATCAGAGCCTTTGCCGCATGGGGCTTGAGTATGTGGATATTTTTTATCACCACAGGCCGGACCCGGAAACGCCCCTGGAGGAGACCATGGAGGCCCTGAGCGATATCGTCCGCCAGGGCAAGGCCCTCTATGTGGGAATTTCCAATTACAGGGAGGAGGAGGCCAGGAAGGCGGCGGCCATTCTCCGGGAGCTTCACACGCCGTGTCTGGTGGACCAGATCCGTTACAATCTGCTGGAACGGTGGCCGGAGGACGGCCTGCTGGAAGCCTTGGAGGAGAATGGGGCCGGCTGCATCTGTTTCAGCCCTCTGGCCCAGGGAGCGCTGACCGGAAAATACCTGACCAAAATCCCGGAGGATTCCCGGGCGGCTAAAAAGGGCACAACGGTTGCAGAGAGATATATTAAGGAAGAAAACCGGGAAAAGATACAAAGGCTTCAGCGGTTCGCCGGGGAGAGAGGGCAGTCTCTGGCCCAGCTTGCCCTTATGTGGGTGCTCAGGAGAAGGGAAGTTACCTCTGTCCTCATCGGGGCAAGCCGCCCGGAGCAGATTGCGGAGAATGTAAAAATCCTTTTCCAGAAACCTCTGGATAGCGGTGAACAGGAAGAAATTGACAGGATTCTGGCATCCTGCTGAGGCAGGAGGCAAGGCGGGCATAGGACAGCAGAGGAGGGCAGCGGCGGGAGAGCCGGATCAGGAAAATATGGATTTATGGAGAGAAATATGGTATACGAGGTTGGAGATATTGTAAAGCTGAAAAAGCCCCATCCCTGCGGAAGCCAGGAGTGGGAGATTCTCAGAGTGGGAGCTGATTTCAGACTCAGGTGCATGGGCTGCGGCCACCAGGTCATGATGGCCAGACCCCTTGTTCAGAAAAACACGAGAGGGCTCAAAAACAAAGACGGGGAAAAGAAAGCATAAGCCGCAGAAAAAGGCGAGAAAAAACTTGAAAAAGAGCTTGATTTTATCAGGGTTCTCTGGTAAGATAATTATTCGTGATATATTATAGAAATTCCTTACTCTCTGTTAAAAGTCAGGGAGTCAGAGACCACAAGGAGGTTTAAGCAGCATGAACAAGTATGAGTTAGCAGTTGTTCTTAGCATGAAGCTGGAAGACGAAGAGAGAGCAGCAGCCATCGAGAAAGTAAAAGGTTACATTACACGTTTCGGCGGTACTGTTACAAACGTTGATGAATGGGGTAAGAAGAGATTAGCTTACG
This sequence comes from Clostridium sp. AM29-11AC, assembly GCF_003480545.1. NCBI lineage: Bacteria > Bacillati > Bacillota > Clostridia > Eubacteriales > Clostridiaceae > Clostridium > Clostridium sp. AM29-11AC. The sequence continues at coordinate 35,731 of NZ_QUJI01000004.1, read as the reverse complement.
AGATTCAGAAGATGAAAGAGGGCTTCTACTACTTCATCCAGTTTGAGTCTGATTCCGTATGCCCGAACGAGGTTGAGGCACACGTTCGCATCATGGAGCCGGTAATCAGATACTTATGCGTAAGGCAGGATGCATAAATAAAGAAAGTGTGATCGTATGAATAAAGTAATTCTGATGGGTAGACTTACCAGAGATCCGGAGGTTAGATATTCTCAGGGAGAGCGCGCTATGGCAATCGCCAGATATACGCTGGCAGTTGACAGAAGAGGCCGCAGAAGCCAGGATGACGGAGCACAGACAGCAGACTTCATCCAGTGTGTTGCATTTGACAGAGCCGGCGAGTTCGCCGAGAAGTATTTCCATCAGGGAACGAAGGTTCTTGTGACAGGAAGAATCCAGACAGGAAGCTACACAAACAGAGACGGTCAGAAGGTTTATACAACAGATGTAATCGTTGAGGATCAGGAGTTTGCTGAGAGCAAGAACGCTTCCGCAGGCCACGACGGCGGCTACCAGGCCGCACAGCGTCCGGCTCCTGCAAGCGCAATCGGCGACGGCTTTATGAATATCCCCGACGGAGTAGAAGACGAAGGACTTCCGTTCAACTAAGGACGGGAAAAGCGATAGAGAGCGGAGAGTGAACGAAGAGTTCAGACAGTCCGGCAGTCGGATGAAAGGCAGCAAAGCTGCTGTGTTGTTTTGAGTATCAGGAAACTCAAAATGTGGATTGAATAAGGAGGTAGCACCAATGGCATTCAATAAAGGTGATAAGGCAGACGCTTCCAAAGTAAGAAGAGGCGGCATGCGCAGAAGAAAAAAAGTTTGCGTTTTCTGTGGAGAGAAGAACGGAACAATCGACTACAAGGATACAAACAAGTTAAAGAGATACGTATCTGAGAGAGGAAAAATCCTTCCGAGAAGAATCACAGGAAACTGTGCAAAGCATCAGAGAGCTTTAACAGTAGCTATCAAGAGAGCACGTCACATCGCTCTTATGCCGTATACCTGCGACTAATCAGGAGAAGTCAGGCCCGGAAACCGAAAGGTTTCCGGGCTTTTTGTCGTATGACGGCATACTGGCTTTACATTTTTTACATTTCTTTCCTAAACCCATTGAACCCCGGATCCCTTTTGCTTATAATATCCCTATGTAGAGATTAAAAACAAAAAGGAAAGGAAAACAGGGAAGATGAATAAGACCTATGAGATGGACATGTGCAATGGCCCTGTCCTGAAAAAAATTTTGATTTTCTCAATTCCGCTGATGCTTTCCGGCGTTCTGCAGCTTCTGTTCAACGCAGCGGACATTATTGTGGTGGGAAGGTTTGCCGGAAGCCAGTCGCTGGCGGCGGTGGGCTCCACGACGGCATTAATCAATCTTCTGATCAATATTTTTATCGGTCTCTCAGTGGGAGCCAACGTGGTAGTCGCCAGGGCCTACGGAGGCCGGCGCGACAAGGATGTGAGTGAGGCAGTACACACGGCAATCGCTGTCAGTATTGTCAGCGGCGTGATACTGATTGTAATGGGCTTTGTTTTTTCCAAGCTCATGCTGGAACTGATGGGGACACCGGATGATGTAATCGACAAGGCAGTCCTCTATATGCGGATTTATTTCGCGGGAATGCCTGTTGTCATGCTGTATAACTTCGGAAGCGCGATTTTAAGGGCAGTGGGAGATACGAGGAGGCCTCTCTACTTTCTGACAATTGCAGGAGTGGTGAACATTGTGCTGAATCTCTTCTTCGTTATTGTGATGAACCTGGATGTGGCAGGAGTGGCCCTGGCGACCGTGCTCTCCCAGTGTATTTCAGCCGGACTTGTACTGCGCTGTCTGGCAAAGAGTGAGGGCGGGCTGAAGCTGGAGCTCTCCAAGATTAAGATTCATAGGAAAAAAATGTTTCAGATTTTCAAAATCGGCCTTCCGGCCGGAATGCAGGGAGCGATTTTCTCAGTTTCCAACGTTCTGATCCAGTCTTCTGTCAACTCCTTCGGATCGATTGCCATGGCAGGAAACGCGGCCTCAGCCAATATAGAGGGCTTTGTCTACAATGCGATGAACGCTGTCTACCAGACAAATCTCAGTTTTACCAGCCAGAACATCGGCGGAAAAAAGTACACGAGAGTGAACAAAATCCTCTTTACCTGCCTCGGAACCGTGACGGCAGTGGGAATGATTCTCGGCTTTGGAGCCTATGCGATAGGAGAGGAGCTTTTACGCATTTACTCAACGGATCCTGAGGTGATCCGCTATGGAATGCTGCGTATGAGCATTATTGCGACTACATACTTTACCTGCGGGTGGATGGATACGCTTGTGGGAAGTCTGAGAGGCATAGGCTATTCGGTGCTTCCGATGATCGTGTCTCTGACGGGAGCGTGCGGTCTCAGAATTCTCTGGATCTTCACAATCTTTGCACAGCAGAAAACGCTGACTTCCCTCTACATCTCCTATCCGGTGAGCTGGGTTATCACAGCGAACGTACATATGCTCTGCTACTTCCTCATTAAGAGGAAGATGCCTAAAAAGGATGGGATTGTATAGCGGTAATCCTTCTTACAGATAAAAAGTACAGAAAATTTTTGAAAAATAAGACGAATAAATTGATAATTTTTCGCGTGTATGATAAAATACGGGTAGAAATAAATCGTGGTATTCACGCGGAGCTGTCAGATAAATGAGCAGCTCAGCTTTCAGCCGTGAGAGGAGGCCTGTATTATGAGTAAAAGGATTGTTACGATCAGCCGTGAATATGGAAGCGGAGGACGCCAGGTTGGGCAGATGGTGGCCAAAAATCTGGGAATGGAGTTCTATGACAAGAAACTGATTGATCTGGCCGCCAAGGAAATTGGATTTTCGCCGGAACTGATTGCTGACAAGGAGCAGAGGGTGACAAACAGCCTGCTCTATAACTTTGCCATGGGAAGTTTATACGGGATTGCCTATCCGAGAACACCCAAGCCTGAAGAGCTTCCGCTGACGGAGCAGATTTTTATTGCCCAGAAAAAAATCATTGAGGATGCGGCCAGGAGAAGCCCCTGTGTGTTTGTAGGGCGCTGTGCAGACTACATTTTGAAGGATCGGGACGATGTGCTGAAGGTCTTTATCTACTGCGACAGGGAGATCAGACGCCAGAGGGCACTGGCTGAGTACGGCGAGATTGAGGAGTACATCGACGAATTCATGCATCAGACGGACAAGAAGAGGCGGATCCACTACGAAACCTTTACAAACCAGAAGTGGGGACGCAGAGAAAATTACGATCTGATGCTGAACAGCGGCGCGCTGGGAATTGATTCCTGCGTACAGCTGATCTGCGACGCTACAAAGCGGGGATAACGGCTGTAAAAGGGCCATTATCCCTGTGCATACCGGTTTCAGACTGTGCTGCTGAAAGCCGGAAGCTGAATTCCGCCGCAGAATGCGAAATAGTGAAACGTAAAGACAGGCAGGGCTCTGCAGGGAGCCCTGCCTGTTTTTGAAAAATAAAATGCGTCCTGAGAAAAGGCTGCGCCTGGTTTGGGCGGCAGCCTTTCACACTCAGGGCGCTTTTTTATTCATCAAAGATGGAGACAATCTCCCCGTCGAGAATCCGGTTCATGTTTTTGACGGCGCAGAAATTTCCGCACATGGAGCAGGTATCCTCCTTTTCCGGCCTGGCGGCTGCACGGTAGCGTCTGGCCTTCTCGGGATCAATGGAGAGGCGAAACATTTCTTCCCAGTCCAGCTGCTTTCTGGCGGTGCTCATTTTTCTGTCCCAGTCCTCGGCACCGGGTATGCCCTTTGCGATGTCGGCTGCATGGGCTGCAATGCGCGAGGCGATGATGCCCTCTTTTACGTCGTCCCTGTCAGGAAGGCGAAGATGCTCTGCAGGGGTCACATAGCAGAGGAAGGAAGCGCCGGCTGCCGCTGCTATGGCGCCGCCGATAGCTGCCGTAATGTGGTCGTAGCCGGGAGCTATGTCTGTGACAAGAGGCCCCAGAACGTAGAAGGGAGCACCCTTGCAGAGGGTCTGCTGAATTTTCATGTTGGCTGCAATCTGACCCAGGGGCATGTGGCCGGGGCCCTCGATCATGACCTGGACATCTTTCTCCCAGGCGCGTCTGGTCAGCTCTCCCAGAGTGACAAGCTCCTCTATCTGAGAAATGTCGGAGGCATCGGCAAGGCAGCCGGGCCGGCAGGCATCGCCGAGACTTAAGGTGACATCGTATTCCCGGCAGATGTCGAGGATTTCATCAAAATGCTCATAGAATGGATTTTCAAGCCCGGTCATCTCCATCCAGGCAAAGATAATGGACCCTCCTCTGGAGACGATGTTGGTCAGACGCTTTGCGTCTTTAAAGCGCCCTGCGGTATTTTTGTTGATTCCCACATGGATTGTCAGGAAATCCACGCCGTCGCGGGCATGCATCCGGACAATGTCCAGCCATTCCTCAGTGGTGATCTCCTTTAAGGGCTTGTGGTAATAGACTACCGCGTCATAGATGGGGACCGTCCCGATGATGGCGGGACATTCCGCTGTGAGCTTTCTGCGGAATTTCCGGGTGTCGCCGAAGGAGCTCAGATCCATAATGGATTCTGCCCCCAGGGCCACTGCGTCGTTTACCTTTGAAAGCTCCATGTCCAGATCCATGCAGTCCCTGGACGTTCCCAGGTTTACATTGATTTTGGTGCGTAGCATGGAGCCGATTCCGTTTGGTTTAAGGCAGGTGTGAAGACGGTTGGCCGGAATGACAGCCTTTCCCTCTGCCACCAGCTTTCTGAGAGCCTCCGGTTCAAACTGTTCCTTTTCTGCCACACACCTCATCTCTTTCGTGACAATTCCCTTTCTGGCGGCGTCCATCTGGGTGGTATAGGGCCGCGAGGATGGTGTGATCCCTGATTGCACCTGTGTTTTTTCCATGATAAAACTCCTTTCCTGGGAGGGAACAAGAGGCTGCTGAACTGATACGGGGAAATACTGTCAGGGAAGCCGGCATAAGACAGCTTCTGAAAAGAAAAAGATCTGAACCCAAAGGTACAGATCTGAGAATGACAGAAGAATCAAAATAAAACCCTGTAAAAACAAATGTCACATCTATGATCCCTACGTTGGCATTACCCAAATCAGGTTATAAAGGTCGAAGTTCGGTTACTTCCTCTCAGCCCGCCTACGAGCTCCCTCTTTTCAGCGAAAGTATAGCACCCGGAGGCGGGGGTGTCAAATATTTTCTTTGCAGTCAGGCGCAGAGCTTCCATGCTTAGGGGCGGCGGGTGTCTATGCTTTTGCCTGCTGATTCCCACTGAGTACCGCCTAGACGAACGCCCCCCTTTATGCTATAATCTGATACGATAGGCGAATTATATTTATCAATTCTGCACCGTCCGGTACATACGGCAGGTGCGCGAAAGGGACGAACAGACGGCAGCCGCCGGGGATTTTGGCGGCTGTCCCTTCAGGGGGGAGATGTTCGATATGAAACAGGAGAGAGAAATGAAAGAGGATATCAGAATACAGGGACAGCTTCGGGTCTATCTGCAGTGGCCGCTTTTTATGGCGGTGATTCTGATGGCGGCGAATGTGGTGATAGGCCTTGTGGATTTAAAGGCCGGCATTGTCATGACGGGCTTTACCCTCGTCTATGCAGTGTTCTGCGCCTGGCTGTATCTGTATAAGAGAAAGCGGCTGCTCGGCGGGCTTCTGGACTTTTCTGCCGAATATGCCAGACTTCAGCAAAACATGCTGGCTGACATGGAATTTCCCTATGCGGTGGCTGATGAGAACGGCCTGCTGCTGTGGATGAATGAGGGATTTTCCGATATTGTCAGGGACGACAGAAAGAACAGGACTCTTTTCGGCCTGTTCCCAGAGCTGACAAGGGAGACTCTGGACGGGATTGACAAGGAGGACACGATCCATGTGACCTATGGAGACAGCTTTTACCGCATGGAGATCCGCCATATCTGTGTGGATGAAAGAGACGGCATTAAGCTGGATACACCGTCCAACGGCGAGGAGGAGGTGCTCTGGGCTGTTTACCTGTTTGACGAAACGGAGATCCTGACTCTGAAGAAGGCCATCACCGATCAGAACCTGGTGGCAGGACTCATCTATCTGGACAACTACGATGAGGCCCTGGAGAGTGTGGAGGAGGTGCGCCGCTCCCTTCTGGTGGCCCTCATTGACAGAAAGATCAACAAGTATATCTCCAATCTGAACGGTATCGTGAAAAAGATGGAGAAGGACAAATACTTCTTTGTCATTAAACAGAAGTATACGAAGGAGATCGAGGAGGAGCGGTTTTCCCTTCTCGAGGAGGTCAAGACGGTCAACATAGGAAATGAGATGGCTGTCACCCTGAGCATCGGTATGGGAATGAACGGGGAGTCCTATATAAGAAATTATGAGTATGCCAGGACAGCCATCGACATGGCCCTGGGACGGGGCGGCGATCAGGCTGTGGTGAAGGATGGAGAGAAGATCACCTACTACGGCGGCAAGTCCCAGCAGCTGGAGAAGACCACCCGTGTGAAGGCCAGAGTCAAGGCCCACGCCATGAGAGAGCTGATGGAGACCAAGGATAAGCTCTTAATCATGGGCCACCGGATCGGGGATCCGGATTCCTTCGGAGCGACTATCGGTATCTACAGAATTGCAGCTGCCTTTAACAAGAAGGCTCATATTGTCATTAACAGCGTCAATTCCTCTGTGCGGCCCATGATGGACCGGTTTAAGGACAATCCTGACTACCCGGAGGATTTGTTCCTGACCGGCGAGGAGGCCGCCCAGCGGGCAGATGCCAACACCATGCTTGTGGTGGTGGATGTAAACCGGCCCAGCATCACCGAGGCGCCTGAGCTGTTAAAGCTGGTCAAGACGATCATGGTGCTTGATCACCACAGGCAGAGCAGCGAGATTATTGAAAATGCCGTGCTCTCCTACGTGGAGCCCTATGCGTCATCGGCCTGCGAGATGGTGGCTGAGATTCTTCAGTATGTGGGTGACGGAATCAAGATGAAATCCGTGGAGGCGGATGCCATGTATGCGGGTATCGTCATTGATACAAACAACTTTATGAACCAGGCGGGAGTCAGAACCTTTGAGGCGGCGGCCTTCCTGAGGCGAAACGGAGCGGATGTGGTGAGAGTCAGAAAACTGTTCCGAGACCGGGTGGAGGATTACCGCGCAAGGGCTGAGGCTGTGAGGAGAGCTGAGATCTTTGAGAAAGAGTTTGCCATCTCCGAGTGCCCGTCCGAGGGGCTTGAGAGCCCGACTGTGATCGGCGCCCAGGCGGCCAATGAGCTCTTAAACATTATTGGAATTAAGGCGTCCTTTGTGATGACGCAGGTGAAAGATACGATCTTTTTCAGTGCCCGTTCCATCGATGAGGTCAATGTGCAGGTGATGATGGAGAAGCTGGGCGGCGGAGGACACAGGACCATCGCCGGTGCTCAGCTGAAGGATACCACACTTGAGCAGGCCAGAGAGAGGCTGAAAGAGATGCTCCTGCAGATGAAAGAGAAAGGAGAAATTTAAAATGGAAGTAGTATTATTAGAGGATGTGAAGTCCCTGGGAAAGAAGGGACAGGTAGTAAAGGTAAATGACGGCTATGCGAGAAACTTTATCTTAAAGAAAAACCTGGGTGTGGAGGCTACGGCCAAAAACTTAAACGATCTGAAGCTGCAGAAGGCCAACGAGGCTAAGATTGCCGCCGAGCAGCTTGCCGCCGCAAAGGAGATGGCCAAATTCCTGGAGGATAAGTCTGTAACCTTATCGATCCGCGCCGGCGAGGGAGGAAGAGCCTTCGGCTCTGTGTCGGGAAAGGAAATTGCAAAGGCCGTTTCCGAGCAGCTGAAGGTAGAGATCGATAAGAAAAAGCTGGTGCTTCCTGAACCGCTGAAAACCTTTGGAACTCATGAGGTTCCTGTTAAGCTCCACAAGGAGGTAACAGGCACGCTGCGCGTAAAGGTGACGGAGGCTTAACAGATGGATGAAGCGCTGATTAAGCGCGTGCTTCCTCACAGTACAGAGGCGGAGCAGTCCGTCATCGGCTCCATGCTGATGGACCGCGAAGCGATTATTTCGGCGTCTGAGATTGTCACAGGCGCCGATTTTTACCAGCATCAGTATGGCGTGATGTTTGAGGCCATGGTGGAGCTGTTTAACGAGGGAAAGCCGGTGGATCTGGTGACGCTCCAGGACCGCCTGAAGGAGAAGGATGTTCCCCCGGAGATCAGCAGCCTGGATTTTGTCAGAGATATTATGACGACAGTCCCCACCTCGGTCAATGTGAAGTCCTACGCCAATATTGTGCGTGAGAAGGCAGTGCTGAGAAGACTGATCAAAATAAACGAGGAGATTGCCAATACCTGCTATGCGGGGAAGGACAAGCTGGATGATATTCTGGCTCACACGGAGAAGGCGGTATTCGATCTGCTTCAGAGCAAGGGAAGCGGGGATTTCGTGCCTATCCGCCAGGTGGCCTTAAACGTGCTGGAAAAGATTGAGGCAGCCTCGAAAAACCAGGGCTCGGTCACGGGGATTCCCAGCGGGTTTCATGATCTGGACTACAGGACCTCGGGCTTTCAGCCCTCCGATTTTATCCTGATCGCCGCCAGGCCGTCCATGGGAAAGACAGCCTTTGTGCTGAATGTGGTGGATCACATTGCAGTGAGAAAAAACCTCCCCTGCATGGTGTTCAGTCTGGAGATGTCCAAGGAGCAGCTGGTGAACCGAATGCTCTCCATGGAGTCCAGGGTGGATTCCCAGAAGCTGAGGACGGGAACCCTGTCCGACTCAGACTGGGATGCCGTTGTGGAGGGAATCGGCGTGATCGGAAACTCCAAGCTGATCATAGATGACACGCCGGGCATTTCCATTATGGAGCTGCGCTCCAAGTGCCGGAAAATGAAGCTGGAGCACGGCCTCTCCATCGTGATTATCGACTACCTTCAGCTTATGAGCGGAAGCGGGAAGGGAAGGGAAAACAGGCAGCAGGAGATCTCGGAGATTTCCCGTTCCCTGAAGGCTCTTGCCAGGGAGCTGAATGCGCCGGTCATCGCTCTGTCCCAGCTCTCCCGCGCTTGCGAGACGAGGCCGGATCACAGGCCTATGCTGTCTGACCTTCGAGAGTCGGGAGCCATTGAGCAGGACGCGGACATGGTTATGTTCCTCTACAGGGACGACTATTACCACAAAGATACAGAAAATCCGAATATTGCAGAGGTAATCATTGCCAAGCAGAGAAACGGTCCCATCGGAACCGTGAATCTTCTCTGGAGACCGGAGCTCACGAAATTTGAGAATCTGGCGAAGGAGAGGTAGAGGGGGTGGGGTGGCAAAAAAGCCAGTTTTTTCGTTCCAGCGAAGTCACGAAAAAACTGGCTTTTTTGCTGGAGTGAAGTTAATGAAAAAACTGGCTTTTTTGCTGGAGTGAAGTTATGAAAGAACTAGCTTTTTTGCTGGAGTGAAGTTACGAAAGAACTGGCTTTTTTGCTGGAGCGAAGTTTACGAATAAACTGGTTTTTTTGCTGGAGGAAGGAAATTACAGGGGAAAGGAGGGGGATAAGGGGAGGCGGGATGTGGATGGAGGGGTGAGATTTTTTCTGAACTGTGGATAAGGCTTTTCGAGGGAGATTCTGTTATTTCCGAGGGTTATTTTGACATAATTGGAATTTGGTTTGCATATAGTATAAGTAAGCTACGAAATATTGTGAACCAAAGGAGAGGATTGAATCATGGCTGAGGTACATTATCTGATATCAGACGCTTCCAGAAAGGTGGATGTGGAAGCGCATGTGCTGAGATACTGGGAGGATGAGCTGGAGCTTAAGATTCCCAGAAATGAGATGGGACATCGTTTTTATACAGAGTTTCATATCCGTCTGTTTAAGCAGGTGAAAATGCTCAAGGATAAGGGGTATCAGCTCAAGGCGATTAAGACGGCTCTCGCCAAGTCTCTGGAGTCGGACGGCAAGGTGATCATTCCAAATGAAGTGCTGGAGGAGGATGTGCTGGCGGCGCTCAGGGAAGCGGGGGCTTCACAGGGCGGAGAAATTCAGGAAGAAGGGGGACTGGCTGCAATGGACGGGCAGGCTGAGTACAGGAAACAGGGGCAGGAGATTCCGGCTGCAGGCGGACAGGATGGACAGGCTCTTCAGAAAGACGGCGAGGGCGAGGTGACGCTGGCAGCAGAAACCGACATAAACCGGCAGGAGCCCCAGGCAGGACTTGAGGAGATTCTGGAAAATGGAAAGATGGAGCAGTTCCAGCGGCTCATGAACCACATCATCGGCCGCGCGGTGGAGGAAAACTGCGAAAAACTGAGCCAAGACATCGCCTATATGGTCCATGAGAAGCTCTTAAAGGAGATGGACTACCTGATGCGGGTGGCTGATGAGAAGGAGGAGGAACGGTTTAAACGGCTCGATGAGATTATCCGCATCTACCAGAGGGACAACCAGAGCCGCCTGGAGGCTGCTGCTACGAAGCTTCCGTTTTTCCCGTTCAGAAAAAGAAAGTTTGGGAGGAATGGGAATAAGCTGTAGGGGGCAGAGAAGCGGGAAGCTAAGAGGACAGGGAGGGAGGCCCATGAGCTTCAGTTTATGAATGGCCTCCAGCTCCAGAGGGACAGAAAGAAAATATAGATTCGTGAAAAAGAGGAGAGAATGCTGAGAAGGTGCGCTCTCCTCTTTTGGTTTCTTAGTTTCATCTGTTATATCACCAGATTTCTCTATTATTAGCTGTCCCTCAGGCATATAATTTTCTGCGCCTTTCATGGCAGAGCCCGGAAAACCTGAGAGACTCCTGTGCGGAAATGGTATAATCCTGTCTGTTTTTAATATATTATTCCAAGAAAAATATTTTTGTACAATAAAATAGAAATGAAAAGAAGTATTACCTGATAATAGACAAACAAAACAAATTGTTGTATAATTGATTCAAATGTGCGAAATGCTAATGGTTGATTTTATTTAAAGAATCTGTATTTTATGAATCTGTATTTTATGAATGAAGAGAAGGAGGCCGCATTATACTAAAGTGAGAACGGCTAGAGAGCGGGAAGGGAAGCTTTCTTTTGGCTGTGAGAGGCATTTTGCATGAAGACGGAGCTATTAAAACGGCGCCGGAGGCGCCAGGGTCAGGCAGAAGCCGTGCTTTGCAGGAGAACAGGTGGTGATTAGATGGTGCAGGAGACAATAGAAGCTGTAAAAAAAGCAGAGGCCGAGGCGGAGGAAATGATCAGAAGGGCTTCTGAGGAGGGGCGGCAGCTTGTAAGCAATGCGAGAAGCGAGGCGGAGGCTGAAAGAGAGAAATTCAAGCAGGAGGTTTCTGCAAGGAATTCCAGGTCAGAACTGGATTACGCCAGGGAGGCTGAGGAGCTGATGAGGGAAGCCGAAAGGGAGGCCGGAGAAGAGGCGGCTGCCATGAAGGATAAGGCGGCAGAGAAAACCCCTGAGGCAGTGAAACTTATCATAGAAAGGCTGGTATAAGAGCTGCTGGTCAGGAACAGACAGACACCGTTTAACCCATGCTTCATTTGAAAGTCAGACACAGGTCTGGGGCCTGGAGAGTGAGAGACAGTTCAAGCAGAAGGATGGTCTTGTAAAGACAGGAGGGATGTTTACATGGCAGTTCTGCAGATGAGGAAAATAACCATCTGCGCACTTTTAAAAGATCGGAAACCCGTTTTAGAGCTCCTGCAGGGAGCCGGAGTGGTGGAGCTGTTGAGGACAGAAACAGAGGAGGACAGTGTTTTTAAGCGGCCTGACACGATTTCAGAGCGTCAGTCATGCGAGAGAAATGCGCTCACTGCGGAACAGGCTCTGGAAGCGCTGGGACAGTATGTCCCGGAGCAGACCTCGATCTTTTCAGCTCTCGAGGGAAAGAAGCAGGCGTCGGGAGAGGCCTTCCAGACGCTCAGTGAGAGCCATGACAAGGTGCTTGGGGATGCGAAGCAGATTCTGGACTACAGCCGTCAGATTGCTGAGGACAAGGCCTCTATCGCCAAGCTGCAGGCACAGAAGGAAACCCTCGTCCCTTGGCTGGGCCTAGACGTTTCCATGAAAGCAGCCGGCACAGAGCGGACAGCCCTGTTTATAGGCGCGGTGGGAGGAGAGCTGACTCTGGACCTGCTCTGTGAGAAGCTGGCGCAGAGAGCTCCCGAGACAGATGTCCATGTGGAAATCGTAGGAAGAGACAGAGATCAGACCTGCATAGCAGTTCTGTGTCTGAAGGAAGAGGCCGCTCAGGTGGAGGAGGCCCTTCGGGCCATAGGTTTCGCCCGGCCGGCCCAGGCAGTGGATGAGATTCCCGCTGTGTACAGGGAGGAGCTGGAAGATGAGATTAAAAAGCTGGACGAGAACATCAGGGCCACGGCAGGAAAGCTAAAAGCCTACAGCACAAGCAGAGATAATTTAAAGATGCTCTCGGATTTTTACAGACTGCGCGCAGAAAAATACAGGGCACTGGGGGAGATGCTTCAGTCGAAACAGACGATCCTGATTACGGGCTATGTGCCGGAGAGGGAGGCAGAAAGGCTGGCAGACAGGCTGAACAGCCGCTTTGAGATTTTTGTACAGACACAGGAGATCCCCGAGGACGAGGAGGCCCCGGTTCTCTTAAAAAACGGTACGCTGGCAGAGTCGGCAGAGGGAGTGACTGCCTCCTTCGGGCTTCCTGCTAAGGGGGAGATCGATCCCACATCGGTGATGTCCCTCTGCTATATTTTCTTTTTCGGACTGATGCTTTCAGATGCAGCCTATGGGCTGATCGTATTTATCGCCTGCTTTGCAGCATTAAAGAAATTTCCGCGGATGGACAGCGGGCTGAGAAAATCTGTCCGGCTCTTTATGTACTGCGGAATTTCCACCCTGTTCTGGGGCGTCATGTTCGGAGGCTATTTCGGAGATGCAGTAGACGTGGTATCCAGAACCTTTTTTGGGCGCGAGATAACGATTCCGGCAGTCTGGTTCGTGCCTTTAAACGATCCCATGAAAATGCTGGTGATGTCCATGCTGTTCGGCGTGCTTCATCTGTTCCTGGGACTTGGAATCAAGGGGTATATGCTCCTTCGCGATAAAAAGGTTCTCGACTTTTTCTGCGATGTGGTGCTGTGGTACTGCCTGTTAATCGGGCTGATCCTGATTCTGATTCCATCTGAACTGTTCGCATCCATGGCGCAGATGAACATCGTGTTCCCGGAGCCTGTGAATATGCTGGCAAAGGTGCTTGCCGCTTTCGGAGCCTTGGGAATCCTTCTCATGTCGGGGCGAAGCAGCAGGAATCCGGCTCTCAGACTTGCACTGGGTGCCTACGATCTCTACAACATTACAGGATGGCTGTCAGACGTGCTGTCCTACTCAAGACTTCTGGCACTGGGACTTGCAACAGGAGTTATCGCCTCGGTTATCAACCAGATGGGGAGCATGGCGGGAGACGGAATCCTGGGGGCAGTGGTGTTTATCCTGGTGTTCCTGGTAGGGCATGTGTTCAATCTGGCGATCAACCTTCTGGGAGCCTATGTACACACCTGCCGTCTGCAGTATGTGGAATTTTTCGGAAAATTTTATGAGGGCGGAGGCCGCATGTTCGAGCCGTTTCGCAGAACTACGAAATATGTAGATATTAAGGAGGATTAATTATGAGCAGTATGGGTATTGTATTTGCATTGTTGGGCGCAGCGGTAGCGGTAGGACTTGCGGGCATCGGCTCCGCCATCGGCGTAGGCATGGCAGGACAGGCTGCTGCAGGCGTTGTGACGGAGGACCCGTCCAAGTTTGCCAAGGTACTTATCTTACAGCTTCTTCCTGGAACGCAGGGTATCTATGGACTTCTGGTGGGCTTCCTGGTGCTCTCCGGCATCGGACTGTTAGGCGGCGGAGCGGACATGGATATGTCTCTGGCTCAGGGACTCCTCTACTTCCTGGCCTGCCTTCCAATCGGCATTGTGGGACTGATCTCTGCCATTCACCAGGGCAAGACAGCTGTGGCCTCCATCGGCATTGTCGCAAAGAAACCGGAGCAGTTTGGAAAGGCCATGCTGTTTCCGGCCATGGTTGAGACCTACGCCATCCTGGCACTCCTCGTATCCATTCTGGCAGTCAGCGCGCTGTAATGTAATAGGGTAAACAAAAACACGCAGTTTGGCCGGACATGGAGGGAGAGGCAGTATGACGGGACTGGAAAAAATAACGAACCGGATCCTTGAGGATGCCGGGCGGCAGGCCGGGGAAATCCGGGCCGCAGCAGAGGCTGAGGCAGAGGAAATCCTTCGGGAGACGAGGGACAGCCTTGAAAAAATGAGAGAAGAGGCGGACGAGAGTTTGCAGCTTGAACAGAAGAACAGACGAGCCAGGGCAGAGTCCTCGGCCGCACTGAAAAAACGCCAGATGCTTCTCGCTGCGAAACAGGAGATGATAAGCGGCCTTATCGAAAAGGCCCGTGAAACTCTTCTGAATATGGAGGACAGAGAATATTTTGCACTGATAGAAAAAATGGCGGAGTGCTTTCTGCTTTCAGGAGAAGGGGAGATCTGCTTTTCCGAAAAGGATTTAGGGCGTCTGCCAAAGGACTTTGAGGACACGCTTCAAAAGGCAGCAGGGAAAAAGGGCGGAACTATAAAACTTTCCCAACACCCGGTTTCCATCAGCGGCGGCTTTGTGCTGGTCTACGGAGGGGTGGAGGAGAACTGCTCCTTTGAGGCACTGTTTGCAGCCAGGAGGGATGAGCTTTCTGACCAGGTTTCCGGATTGCTGTTTGGAAAGGCGCAGAAAGAGAGTCGGTGACAGGCAGAACTCTGAACATGACAGAACATGACAGTCCCGGCTGACGCTGCGAGGGAAAGCCGGGGCGTGAGAGCATTGAAAGGGCATTGAAGGAGGACAGCGAATGTCTGACAAAAATTACACATATGCAGTTGCGCGCATCCGCGCCATGGAAATGACGCTCTTTTCCGCCTCTGTCATAGAACAGCTGATGGCTGTGAAAACCTATGAGGGCTGCCTGGCCTTCCTGGCTGAGAAGGGATGGGGGAACGGAAATCCCTCCCAGACGGCGGAGGAGATTCTGGAAGCTGAGCGGGAAAAGGCCCAGAAAACGGTAAAGGAGCTTCTGAGAGGGGAGGATCAGATTCTTTCGGTTCTGACCTACCAGAACCTCTACCATAATCTGAAGGCCGCCATCAAGGGGGCTGTGAACTCCGGTTTTCACGGTTCTGTCTACTATGATGACTGTGCAGTAGACGGAAAGGAAATGGAGCGGATCGTGGCGGAAAAGGACTTTGACGCTCTCCCGGAACATATGAGGAAGGCGGCCAGGGAGGCCTGCGAAACCTTTCTTCATACAGGAGACGGGCAGGCCTGCGACGTGATCGTGGATCGGGCGGCTCTGGAGGCCATTTACAGCGAAGGGAAAAAAAGCAAAGAGCCGGTGATTATGGCCTACGCCGAATCGGTGACAGCGGTAGCCGACATCAAGATTGCCGTCCGCTCCCAGAAAACGGGGAAGGAGCTGGAATTTATGCGCCGGGCTATGGCTCCCTGCGACAGCCTGGACGTGGAGAAGCTGGCCATGGCGGCCCTGTCCGGCGTTCCTGCTATCTGTGAATACCTGGGGGAAACGTCCTACAGAGACGGGGCAGAGGCGTTAAAGGAGTCGGCCTCGGCCTTTGAGCGGTGGTGCGACAATCAGCTGATAGAGTCTATCAAGCCGCAGAAATACAATCCGTTTTCAGCGGGCCCTCTGGTGGCCTACCTGCTTGCCAGGGAAAATGAGATTAAAACTGTGCGGATCATCCTGACAGGAAAGCTGAACGGTCTGCCGGATGAGAGAATCAGGGAAAGGATCAGGGAAATGTATGTATAAGATAGCGGTCATCGGAGATTACGACAGCATTTACGGCTTTGCTGCCCTGGGGCTTGACACATTTCCCGTAAAGGAAGCAGAGGAAGCGGAAGAGCTGTTTTACCGCCTGGCCTCCGGGGATTACGCCGTCATCTATATTACGGAGGCGGCAGCCGCCGGTATCGGCCATGCGATCGAAAAGTTTAAGGAGAGTCTGCTCCCGTCCGTCATCCTGATTCCCGGTGTTTCCGGGAATACGGGCAAGGGGATCGAGGGAGTCAAGAGCTCCGTGGAGCAGGCAGTGGGTTCGGATATATTGTTCGGCACAGTTTAGCCGGTCTGACAGGGAAAAGATTAGAAGAAAGGTGGGTGAAGCCTTCCAATGAGCAAAGGTGTGATTAAAAAGGTAGCAGGCCCGCTGGTCATTGCAGAGGGGATGCGGGATGCAAATATGTACGACGTAGTCCGGGTCAGCAGCCAGCGGCTGATTGGAGAGATCATTGAGATACACGGGGATCAGGCGTATATCCAGGTTTACGAGGAGACCTCGGGACTGGGGCCGGGGGAGCCGGTGGAGTCCATGGATATGCCGCTGTCCGCTGAGCTGGGACCGGGTCTCATCACGAGTATTTACGACGGAATCCAGCGTCCTCTGGACGATATTATGAAGATAACAGGGAGCAATAACCTGAAGAGAGGCGTGGAGGTTCCCTCCTTAAAGCGTGACCTGAAATGGAATTTCGTTCCCACAGTGAAGGCCGGCGATGAGGTAGAGGCCGGAGATATTATCGGAACCGTGCAGGAGACCATTGTGGTCGTACACAGGATCATGGTTCCAAACGGCGTAAAGGGCACCGTAAAGGAGATCCGGTCAGGAGAGTTTACAGTGGAGGAGACAGTGGCTGTCATATCCACGGAAAGCGGAGACAGGGAGCTGACCCTGATGCAGAGATGGCCCGTCAGACAGGGGCGGCCCTACCAGAAAAAGCTGCCGCCCGAGATGCCTCTTGTGACAGGCCAGAGGGTCATCGACGCCTTCTTTCCCATCGCCAAGGGCGGCGTGGCCGCAGTGCCGGGGCCGTTTGGAAGCGGCAAGACCGTGATCCAGCATCAGCTGGCCAAATGGGCGGAGGCCGATATCGTGGTCTATATCGGCTGCGGCGAGCGCGGAAATGAGATGACAGATGTATTAAACGAGTTTCCGGAGTTGAAGGATCCGAAGACAGGCCACTCGCTGATGCAGAGGACGGTGTTAATTGCCAATACCTCGGATATGCCTGTGGCTGCCAGGGAGGCTTCCATTTACACGGGAATTACCATTGCGGAGTATTTCAGGGACATGGGCTACTCGGTGGCCCTGATGGCCGATTCCACCTCCCGCTGGGCCGAGGCTCTCAGAGAGATGTCAGGCCGTCTGGAGGAGATGCCAGGCGAGGAGGGCTACCCGGCTTACCTGGGAAGCCGTCTGGCTCAGTTCTACGAGAGGGCAGGCCATGTGATCTGCAAAGGAAAGGACGGCAGAGAGGGAGCTCTGTCCGCCATCGGAGCCGTTTCCCCTCCGGGAGGCGACATTTCCGAGCCTGTTTCCCAGGCGACGCTGCGAATCGTGAAGGTATTCTGGGGGCTCGATTCGTCCCTGGCCTACAAGAGGCATTTCCCGGCTATCAACTGGCTGACCAGCTATTCGCTCTATGTGGACAACATGGGCAAGTGGTTCAACGAGCACGTTTCATCGGAATGGATGACCTGCCGTCAGGGCATGATGAGCCTTCTGCAGGAGGAGGCAGAGCTGGAGGAGATTGTAAAGATGGTCGGCATGGATGCGCTGTCGCCTTCTGACCGCCTTAAGATGGAAGCGGCCCGCTCCATCCGCGAGGACTTTCTGCACCAGAACTCCTTCCACGAGATTGACACCTATACGTCCCTGAGAAAGCAGTTCCTCATGATGAAGCTGGTGCTCGCCTTCTACGATGAGTCAAGGAAGGCCCTGGAAAACGGGGCAAACGTGCAGGGGTTAATCAAGATGGCTGTGCGGGAGAAGATCGGCCGTTTCAAATACGTGACGGACGATGAGATTGAGAGGGAATACGAGGCAGTTAAAGAGGAGCTTGGGAAGGAAATTGACGACGTGCTCAGAAGGGAGGACTTCTAATGCCAAAGGAATACAGAACCATACAGGAGGTTGCAGGTCCTCTGATGCTGGTGCGGGGCGTTGAGAATGTGACCTACGACGAGCTGGGAGAGATTGAGCTGGCAAACGGAGAGACAAGGCGCTGCAAGGTCCTTGAGATCGACGGGGGCAATGCCCTGGTACAGCTGTTTGAGAACTCCACAGGAATTAACCTTTCCAACAGCAAGGTGCGCTTCCTGGGAAGGACCATGGAGCTTGGGGTGTCTGAGGACATGCTGGGGCGCGTCTTTGACGGACTGGGACGCCCTATCGACGGAGGGCCTGAGATCCTTCCGGACGAGAGAAGGGATATTAACGGACTTCCCATGAACCCGGCTGCCAGAAGCTACCCCCAGGAGTTTATCCAGACAGGAGTTTCTGCCATCGACGGACTGAACACTCTGGTAAGAGGACAGAAGCTGCCCATCTTCTCGGCTTCCGGCCTTCCCCACGCAAACCTGGCTGCCCAGATTGCAAGACAGGCCAAGGTGCGGGGGACAGACGAGCAGTTTGCCGTTGTCTTTGCGGCCATGGGAATTACCTTCGAGGAGTCCCACTTCTTTACGGAGAGCTTTAAGGAGACGGGAGCCATCGACCGGACCGTGCTCTTTATCAATCTGGCAAACGATCCGGCCGTAGAGCGAATCGCCACCCCGAAGATGGCGCTGACGGCGGCGGAGTACCTGGCCTTTGAAAAAAATATGCACGTGCTGGTTATTCTGACGGATATTACAAACTATGCCGATGCCTTGAGAGAGATCTCCGCGGCCAGGAAGGAGGTTCCGGGCCGCCGCGGCTATCCGGGATACATGTATACGGATCTGGCCTCCATCTATGAGAGAGCAGGGCGGCAGAACGGGAAAACGGGCTCCATTACCATGATCCCGATCCTTACCATGCCCGAGGATGATAAAACCCATCCGATCCCGGACCTGACGGGCTACATCACAGAGGGGCAGATCATCCTGAGCCGTGAGCTCTACAGAAAGGGAGTTATGCCGCCTATCGACGTGCTTCCGTCCCTGTCCCGTCTGAAGGATAAGGGAATCGGCGAGGGAAAGACGAGAGCCGACCACTCCAACACCATGAACCAGCTCTTTGCAGCCTACGCAAGGGGCAAGGAGGCCAAGGAGCTGATGGTTATTCTGGGTGAGGCGGCCCTGTCCGACGTGGATCTGATTTACGCGAAATTTGCCGACGCCTTTGAGAAGGAGTACGTTTCCCAGGGCTATGAGACAGACAGGAGCATTGAGGAAACCTTAAAGATTGGCTGGAAGCTGCTCTCCATCCTTCCGAGAAGCGAGCTGAAGAGAATCAACGACAAGTTCCTGGATATGTACTACGGGAAGGAATAGGGGAGGTGTGAAGCATGGCTCAGGCCCAGGTGAACCCCACCAGAATGGAGCTTACAAGGCTTAAAAAAAAGCTGACCACAGCTGTCAGAGGCCACAAGCTCTTAAAAGACAAGCGAGATGAGCTGATGCGCCAGTTCCTCGATTTGGTCAGGGAAAATATGGCACTCAGACAGAAAGTGGAGGACGGAATACGGAGCGCGAATTTAAACTTTGTCATTGCCAGGGCGGGAATGAGCGAACAGGCCCTGAACACCGCTCTGATGGCGCCGAAGCAGGAGGTGTATCTGGAAGCCGGGAAAAAGAATATCATGAGCGTGGACATACCCGTGTTTGAGTACAAGACCAGGACGGCCAGTGAACATGATATTTATCCCTACGGCTTCGCCTTTACGTCCAGCGATCTGGACGGGGCTGTAAAGTCTCTGCAGGACGTGCTGCCGGAGATGCTGAAACTTGCACAGACCGAGAAAGCCTGCCAGCTCATGGCGGCGGAGATTGAAAAAACCAGACGAAGGGTAAATGCCCTGGAACATGTCATCATCCCGGAAACCCAGAGGAATATCAAATATATTACCATGAAGCTGGATGAGAATGAGAGGAGTACCCAGATCCGGCTCATGAAGGTGAAGGATATGATGCTGGAGGAGGCACATCATTATAAAGATAGGGCATAAAAGTAGGCCATAAAAGTAGGCCATAAAAGTAGGCCATAAAAGCAAAAACTCAGAAACCGAGGGAACGGTTTCTGAGTTTTTCTTTTATGGCGGGGGGGGGGGGG
>NZ_QUJI01000004.1:0-15575 GCF_003480545.1 Clostridium sp. AM29-11AC | reverse complement strand
GGAGTGTCGGGCGGGAGGAGAAGCGTCGGGCGGGGGAGGGAGTGTAAGCGAGGGGGCTTTTGTGGAGGGGAAGGGAGTGTCAGGCGGAGGAGGGTGTAAGCGAGAATTTCTTTGATGGAGGGAATGGAAGGGGAGGGCAGATGGGGGAATGGTGATTAATATTTGACACGGCTTCTGATACGTGCTACTATGTAGTAGAAAAATCTGTTTCAGGGCGAGGTGAAATTCCTCACTGGCGGTGATGAGCTTTGGCTTCGAGTCCGCGAGCTTTCCTTTGGAGGGCAGAATGGGTGGGAACCCCATACCAACGGTACAGTCCGGATGAAAGAAACAAAAATACGGTTATGTATTTTTCTGGTCTTGAAATTTATTTTCAGGACCTTTTTGTTTCCTGTCAGATTCTTTTCTATATTCACAGCATTCAGGGCCGACGGCCCGGCAGGTCTGTTTTTGTGAAGGATAACCTGTGTGAAGGTGCTTCAGGGTGTCAGCAGAGAGCAGATATGAGGTATCAGGAGACGCCCGGGAGGAAAACGGAGAGTCAATCACAGAAACGGAAACTGCAGGCATACTTTTCTATCAGGAGGAATTTGAAGATGAACAAAACGATGACCAGCTATTCTCAGACAGGCAGGGATCAGACTCTGCGCCTTGTAAAGATGGGCTCCCTTGTGGCAGTTTCCATTGTGCTTGTGTACCTTATCCATTTTCCGCTGTTTCCGGCGGTTGCGTTTCTGGAGTACGATCCGGCTGATATTCCGATTTTAATAGGAACCTTTACCTTTGGACCGGCTGCGGGCCTTGCGCTCACCCTTGTGACCTCGGTGATCCAGGGCGTCACAGTCAGCGCAGGAAGCGGACTCTACGGGATTCTTATGCACCTGATCGCTACGGGAACACTTGTCGTGGCGGCTGGAACCATCTATCACAGGAAAAAGACAAAAACCTTTGCCGTGATCGGGCTGGCGGCGGGCACAGCGGCCATGGCTGCTGTCATGGTAGGGGCAAACCTGATTATCACACCTCTGTTTATGGGTGTGACCAGGGAAGTGGTATGGGATCTGATGGCCTTTATCATAGGCTTTAATGTTATCAAGGCGGGAATCAACGGCCTTGTCACCTTTATCCTGTACAAGCGGATCTCCAATTTCCTGAAACGGAATTAAATGCGTTCCAAGCAGAGAACGGAGGATGACAGCAGAACAGGTGAATGACGGAAGGAAGGGGTGGAGATGAAACTCAACGAGGCATGGCTCCATGCAAAGCCGGCAGGCTGCGACGCTTGCATGGAGATATAATAGTCGCAGAATGAGATGCCGGCTTTGCCTCCTGGCGATTATTTCAAGGAGGAAGCCTGCATGAAGTATATCAATGCGAGAGTGCTTCTGCCTGAACCGTTAGTCAGGGAGCTGCAGAGATATATCCAGGGAGGATATATCTACGTTCCAACCGATCAGACACAGCAAAAGCGGTGGGGAGAAGTATCCGGGTACCGGCAGGAACTGCAGCAGCGAAACAGCCGTATCACAGCGGAGTACCGAAATGGGGTCTCTGCGGAGGAACTGGCTGAAAAATACTGTCTGTCTGTACATGCCATACGAAAAATTATTTATCAGAAATAACCGGCAGGGGCCTCGATGACGGGCCCCTGTTTTTTCGATCTGTTGCAAAGATTTAAAGATTTTGTCCCTTTCAAAAGACACGGCGCCTCTCAAAAATAAGGGCACTCCCCGAGTACACACATACCCGGCCGCAGGAGGGCTTGACGGCTCCGGCGGCCCCGCACCGGCAGCCCCGCGCCGGCGGGGAAGGTATGAGAACGGGCTTCCTCATTTGGGGACTTTTGATCTGGTACAGTTTCATTCTGTAAAGTCCCGTGTCTTGTTCTGCGCATGCAGACAGAGTATGATAAAAAGAAAAACAGTGAGGAGGAAGGATATGTGTACCAGATTTGTCTATCGGGGGGATGAGGTGATCACGGGGTTTAATTTTGATATAGATCCCGCTGTCTGGGATTATCAGATAATGGAGGAAGAGGACAGATTCTATATTGGAATTCTGCGCCCTGACGGAGCGCGGCATGCCTATCACGGTGTTCACCGAAACGGCAATGCCGGAACACTGCTGTATGTCCATGGAAATCCCGCAGGGACCTATGAGGACAGGGAAGGCTGTGTGACAGTGGCAGATCTGACGGAGCAGTTTATCCGGGCACAGATCACATTCGACGAGGCCTGTTCCATCGCCGGGACAAAGAAGATTGTCTATGCACCGGACGCGACTATGCAGGCCGTGCTGTCCGACAAAGGAGGGCGCACGCTGGTGATTGAGCCTGGAATCGGCTGCAGGGAAGATACGGGGAGGTATTCTCTCATGACAAATTATTCCCTGCTCTCCCCGGAAAGTACCCGCCCCTTCCTGGTTCCGGGTGATGACCGATACGAAAGAGCTGGGAGGATTCTGAGTCAATACGGAAATACCTTTGGGGTATCAGACGCATTTTCTCTCCTCCATGCCGTCCGGCAGGAGGGACCCTGGGCTACCAGAGTTTCCTTCGTTTTCTCCGCCAGGGAGCAGGCCGTCTGCTATGTGGAGAATAATCATTTTGAGCAGGTCAGAACCTTCAGGTTTCCGGCGGCCGGATAAAAAAGGACCGGGAGGCATATTACAGCAGACTCGTTTCATCACCATGTGCACCTGTACAGGGGAGCGGTCTGCAGCTCTCCCTCTCTGCCATGTGGTGGGGCACGATGGTTTTAGTGGCCAGCAGGTTCGGGTTTTCAATGTGGCTGATCATCTGTGCGGCGGCTTCGGTGCCCAGCTGCAGGGAGTGGACGTCAACAGAGGTAAGCTGAGGTCTTGTCAGCTTTGCAAAGATGGAGTTATTGAAGGAGACGACGGAAAGCTCCTCCGGGATCTGAATCCCGATATCCGTGCAGAGGCGTTCCAGCCAGGTGGCCAGAATATCGTCGCTGACGATGATGCCGGTAGGCCGCTCAGGACTTTTTAAAAGGGCCTCAAGCTGACAGCGCCCGGCCTCAGAGGAGATGGAGGCTTCGATAAAGTATTCCTGCCGCACTGGCAGCCCGTTTTCTGTCAGCGCCAGCATACAGCCGGCCTTTCTGTCGCCCACAAAGAGCTGGGAGTGATCGCCGGACAGGTAGGCGATGCGCCTGTGCCCCAGAGAGATCAGGTACTGGGCGGCCTCCCTGCCGGCCAGGACATTGTCGTTGTCCACATAGATAGTCTGATTGGCATTTCTGAAAGCCTTTCCCACCAGCACATAGAGAAGCCCCTCGTCGAACAGATAGCTGATAATCGGATCCTTCTCCCTGGAGTAGAGGACAATAAAGCCCTCCGCCATGCCG
This sequence comes from Clostridium sp. AM29-11AC, assembly GCF_003480545.1. Taxonomy (NCBI): domain Bacteria; kingdom Bacillati; phylum Bacillota; class Clostridia; order Eubacteriales; family Clostridiaceae; genus Clostridium; species Clostridium sp. AM29-11AC. Next base: position 12,207 of record NZ_QUJI01000004.1, on the reverse strand, counting down.
TTTTTCGCCATGGTTTTGACGGCTTTCAGGATCTCCTCCTCGTCCTTTCCGGTGATTACAGTATTGATATACTGCTTTTGATTGCACAAAAGGCTGATGCCCCGGATGACCTCCAGGAAAAACGAGTTTTCATAAGTCTCACGCTCAGACGGCGGGAGGATGATCCCGATGGTTCTGGAGTTCTGGGAGGCCAGACTGCTGGCCTGAAAATTTGGCTCATAGCCCAGGATATCCATGGCCTTTCTCACCTTTTCCTTTGTCTGGCGGCTGATGGACGGATGATCCTTGCAGGTTCTGGACACAGTGGAGGGAGATACGCCGGCAAGTGCGGCTACGTCTTTTATGGTAACTGGCATGAGTAAACCTCCTTTGCGCTGTTTTGCTGTTTTGGCAGTTCCCCAAACGTCTGTTTAAAGAGGGGGAAAACAGCTCAGATGCTTTTTTATCTAGTTTAAATGTGGCGGGGGAGAATGTCAAATTGTTTTGCAAATTTTGCGCAATCGTTTGCAAAAGTATGCGTCATTTTGCACAAAAAGGTAGATGGTTATTTGTAAAAAAAGGAGAAAGAGAAAAAAATATGACGAAAGTATTGATTTTACATGATAGCGGATTTATATTTAATGCAAACGATTGCACTAAATAATGCAAACATAGCGGGCGAGAGCAGACTGAGAGGAAGGCACAGGAGAAGGCCGAAAAGGAAAAGCGGCTGTAAATAATCGGTTTGCATCAGGCCTGCCGGTAAAAACAGGAGGAGAGTATATATGAAAGAGCAGACAGCAGGAGGATGTACGGGAATCATCCTGAAGGCTCCCGTCACCGGAACAGCAGTTCCCATCGAGCAGGTCCCGGATCCGGTATTTTCCCAGAAGATTATCGGGGAGGGAGCAGCCATTGAGCCTACAGACGGGCGGATTGTGAGCCCGGTAGACGGGGAGGTGGTGTCGGTGGCGCCCACGCTCCACGCCTATGGTTTCAGGACAGAGGAAGGCGTAGAAGTGCTGGTTCACTTCGGATTGGAGACAGTGGGGCTGAAGGGCGAGTGCTTCCAGGCGTACGTGAAGCCGGGAGATAAGGTGAAGGCAGGAGAGCTGGTGGCAGAGGCCGATCTGAAGGCGCTGTCGGAGAAAAAGATCAATGCAGTCACCCCTGTTCTGGTCTGCGGCGGGCTGGGAGGACGCAGCATGAATATCTTCCACGGGCCGGTAAAGGCAGGAGAGACAGAGCTGATTGCCATTTTTGACGACTGCCTGGAGGGCGCAGAGCAGAGTGATGCAGCGGGCGCAGGCAGCACCGATTCACCGGCTGTGGGCAGGGCAGAGTCAGTGGAGATAGGAAGCACGAAGGCAGAGGAGACGACTGCCCCGGAGAGCAGGCCAGAGCCTGGCAGCAGGAAAGAGACGAAAAAAGCTCAGAAAAAGCGTTTCCCCATTAACTTTGATTTCCTCCAGAAGCTGGGCAAGGTGCTGATGACGGTTATTGCCGTCATGCCGGCGGCAGGGCTGATGATAAGCCTTGGAAAGCTGGTGCAGATGGCAGGCGGCGATATGGGAGCTGTCATGACAATCGGAAGCACCATGGAAAACATCGGATGGGCGGTAATCAACAATCTGCATATCCTGTTTGCAGCTGCCATCGGCGGCTCCTGGGCGAAGGAGAAGGCAGGCGGTGCCTTTGCTGCCCTCATTGCCTTTATTCTGATCAACATGATTACGGGCTCTGTTTTTGGGGTGACTGCAGAGATGCTGGAAACGGAAGGCGCTGTGACCCACACTCTGTTCGGGCGTGAGATCGCAGTGGACGGATATTTCACCTCTGTGCTGGGCGCACCTGCCCTGAATATGGGCGTGTTTGTGGGCATCATTGCAGGATTTGCAGGAGGAACCATTTACAACCGGTATTACAATTACAGGAAGCTTCCGGACGCGCTGGCCTTCTTTAACGGAAAGCGCTTCGTACCTCTGGTGGTAATCGCCTGGTCCGTGATTATCTCTCTGGTGCTGGCGGTTGTGTGGCCGGTTGTTCAGACGGGAATTAACGCTTTCGGCGTCTGGATTGCCAACTCTTCTTCCACCTCGCCGGTGCTGGCTCCGTTTATCTACGGAACCCTGGAGCGTCTGCTCATCCCCTTCGGACTGCACCACATGCTGACGATTCCGATGAACTACACCTCCTTTGGAGGAACCTACACGATCCTCACAGGAGCCAACGCAGGCTCCCAGGTATTCGGACAGGATCCGCTCTGGCTGGCCTGGGTAACAGATCTGATTAACCTGAAGGGAGCCGGTGACATGGCCGGCTACCAGGAACTGCTGACAACGGTTACACCTGCCCGCTTTAAGGTAGGACAGATGATAGGAGCTACCGGACTGATTCTGGGCATTGCCCTGGCCATGTACAGAAGAGTAGAGCCGGAGCGTAGAAAGAGCTACCGCTCCATGTTCTTTTCAACCGGTCTGGCCGTTTTCCTGACAGGAGTTACAGAACCTCTTGAATTTATGTTCATGTTCTGCGCCCTTCCGCTGTATGTGGTGTATGCGGTGCTTCAGGGATGTGCCTTTGCCATGGCGGGAATCATCAACCTGAGACTCCATTCCTTCGGAAATCTGGAATTGTTCACAAGACTGCCCATGTCAGTACAGGCAGGGCTTACAGGGGATATTATCAACTTTGTCATCTGTGTGGCGGCGTTCTTTGTGATCGGCTATGCAGTGGCCTACTTCATGATAGGAAAATTCCATTTTGCAACGCCGGGCCGTCTTGGAAACTATACGGATGAGAATGCCGGGGAGGATGAGGGAGAGTCCAAAGCTGCCTTCACAGGAAATGGGGCAGCAGGAGGAGACAGTCAGGCAGAGCGGATTATAGCGCTTCTCGGAGGCAGAGAGAACATTTCCCTGGTGGATGCCTGTATGACAAGACTGAGGGTTACGGTGAAGGACATGGACAAGGTGGCATCCCTGCCGGCCTGGAAGGCAGAGGGAGCTATGGGGCTGATCAAGAAGGATGGAGGCATTCAGGCAGTATACGGGCCCAAGGCAGATGTGCTGAAATCAGATATTAACGATATCCTGTAGCGCCCGGCAAGCTGTGACAGAAAAGAACGCAGGAAGGCAGGCCCTGACAGGGGCTTTCAAAGAGTCGTATGCCGTTTAAAATTTTGAAAAACAGAAGGAGGCAGAAAGAGGGATGAAGCTTTTAACTCTCAACACACACAGCCTGGAAGAGAAGGACTATGAGAAAAAGCTGAAGATTTTTACAGAGGAAATCCTGAAGGAAAAACCTGACGTGATCGCTCTCCAGGAAGTCAATCAGCCTCTGGACGGGGAGGAGGCTGACGGGGAGGTGCTGAAAAAAAGCGGCTTCATCCCCTGCCCGTCAGAGCCTCCTTCCTGTGCTGTCCCTGTCCGGCTGGGGAACCACGGACTTCGCGCGGCTCAGCTTCTGCGCCGGTCGGGCTTTCCTGTTTTCTGGACGTGGACTTCAGCCAAAGTAGGATATGGAAAGTACGATGAGGGGATGGCTCTTATGAGCCGCAGACCCATTGCAGAGGTGTCTCAGCTGTTTCTGACAGACGGAAGAGATTATAATAACTGGAAAACCAGAAAGGCTCTGGCGATTACTTTAAATATAGGGAAAGGGGAGGAACCTGTCAGCTTTGTCACGGCCCACATGGGATGGTGGAAGGATGAGGAGGAGCCCTTCTCCAGACAGTGGGAGCGGTTGGACGCCTTCGCCTCCTCCCTGCGCAGGCGCGCAGATGTGTGGCTTATGGGAGATTTCAACACTCAGGACAGTGTGAGGGGAGAGGGTTACGATCGGATCACCGCCTCAGGCTGGACAGACGCATACCGCGCCGCCGGGAAGCGGGATGGCGGCATCACTGTCCCGGGGGCTATCGACGGCTGGCGGGAAGACGGGGAAGTCCCCGGAATGCGGATCGATTACATCTGGTATGGAAGAAAGCATGACTCCGGGGACAGAAAAAGCAGAGGAGACGTCGTGATTGAAGAGGTGAGGACTGTCTTTAACGGAAGTGACTGTCCGGCTGTATCGGATCACTTCGGCGTTTTAGCTGAGTGCAGGACACCCTGGGACGAGAGCACAGCAACAGAGGAGTCAGAGCTGTCAAGAAAAGAAACAAGTCAGAAGTTCAGGAGATAATAGATTATGAAGCGAGAGAGCGGAATTTTGCTTCCTGTTTCCAGTCTGCCGTCCAGGTACGGCATTGGATGCTTTTCCAAGGAAGCCTATGAGTTTGTAGATCATCTGAGTGAGGCAGGTCAGTCCTACTGGCAGATTCTGCCTCTGGGGCCTACCAGCTACGGGGACTCACCCTACCAGTCTTTTTCTACCTTTGCAGGCAATCCCTATTTCATCAGCCTGGAGGATCTGATTGAGGAGGGAGTCCTCACCAGGGAGGAGTGCGACAGCGCAGATTTTGGAAAAAAACAGGACAGCATTGATTATGCGAAGCTGTACAGACACCGTTTTCCTCTTCTCAGAAAAGCCTATGAGAGGAGCAATATCAGCGAGAACACAGAGTTTCTCCGGTTTCAGGCAGAAAACAGGTGGTGGCTCAGAGACTATGCCATCTATATGGCAGTAAAGGCCAGATTTGAGCAGAAGGCCTGGACAGAGTGGGTGGAGGACATCCGCCTGCGCTGGGACAATGCCATGGATTACTACCAGAGAGAGCTCTACTTTGATATTGAGTTCCACGAGTATCTGCAGTTTAAGTTTATGGAGCAGTGGAGAAGGCTGAAAAGCTACGCCAACAGCAGGGGCATCCGCATTGTCGGAGACATTCCCATCTACGTTGCCATGGACAGCGCAGACACCTGGGCCAATCCGCAGCTCTTCCAGCTTGACAGCGAAAACAGGCCCACAGCGGTGGCAGGATGCCCTCCCGACGGATTTTCAGCCACAGGCCAGCTGTGGGGAAACCCTCTTTACAACTGGGAATACCACAGAAATACCGGTTATCAGTGGTGGATCAGCCGTCTGGCTCACTGCTATCAGCTCTACGACGTGGTACGCATCGATCATTTCCGGGGATTTGATGAGTATTTTTCCATACCGGCAGACGCAGACACCGCGATCACGGGACACTGGGAGAAGGGGCCGGGAATCGACTTTTTCCACAGAATCCGACAGGCCCTGGGCGAAAAGGAAATTATCGCCGAGGATCTGGGCTATGTGACGGACTCTGTGCGCTGGCTGGTAAAGGAGACGGGTTATCCGGGAATGAAGGTGCTGGAGTTTGCCTTCGATTCCAGGGATTCCGGCTGCGCCGGCGATTACCTTCCCCACAATTACCCGGAAAACTGCGTGGTCTACACGGGAACTCACGACAATGAGACCATCTCCGGCTGGTTCCACTCCATCAAGAAGGAGGAGAGGGAGCTGGCCAGAGATTACCTGTGCGATCACTACACGCCGGATAAAAAACTCCACCTGGCCTTTATCAGCCTCGCCATGCGAAGCCAGGCCAGAATGTGCATCATTCCTCTTCAGGATTACATGGGACTTCCCAACCGATGCCGGATCAATACGCCCTCCACAGTGGGGACAAACTGGAAATGGCGCTTTCTGCCGGAGCAGATGACAGAGGAGCTGATTTCTCTCATTGGAAAGACCACGCTTCGGTTCGGCAGGTGGAACTGGAGATAAGCTGTGTTTGTATCTGTGTGACCAGGTCACAGACAGAAATCAGGTTTGTGCGTATAATGAAAACAGATGGAAACAACAGACAGAAACAGCAGGCAGCGGCGGAGGCAGGACAGCTGCTAGAAATATGAAAAAAGGGCATACTGTATAAAAGAATTACAGAGCCCCGGCCGCCAAAGCACAGCTGAAGGGCGTCTTAAGAAGGCGCCGTCTCTAGGCGTTCAGGCAGAAAGGAAGAGAGAGATGGAGAAAATTCTGACAGACAAAAATTTCGATGAGGAGTTAAAAAATATAGGAGAAGGCAGCCCCATGTTAGTAGACTTCTGGGCTCCCTGGTGCGCTCCGTGCCGGATGCAGCTTCCCATTGTGGAAAAGATGGCAGAGGAAGGATACCATGTGGGCAAGGTCAACATTGACGAGCAGATGGGTCTGGCCGGCCGGTTCGGCGTCATGTCCATTCCGACTCTGATCGTGTTTAAGGACGGAAAGGAGCAGCAGCGCTTTGTGGGAGTGCAGTCCAAACAGGTGCTGGAGGACGCCATGAAATAGGAGACCGGGCATCGTATACCTGCGGCAGCCCGTAAAAAATGCATAAGGCTGCACAGGAAAGGATGGAAGTGGCCGGAAAAGGCCTGAGAAAAGAGAGATGAGAGAGAAAAAGGGAAGGATTTACAGTTCCAGCGAAGTCACTGTAAACCCTTCCCTTTTTCCATCGGAGAGCAGTTTTTCGCTCATCTTTCGCCGGTTCGCAGGAGTGTGCTATAATATAATTCAATGAGTCTGTCCGGGAGGTGTTGTAATTGCTGCGGCAAATCAGATATTTTCAGGCCGTTGTGCGCAATAACAGTTTTTCAGAGGCCGCTGAGGAGTGCCATATTTCTCAGTCTGCCATTTCACAGCAAATTAAGGCGCTGGAAACGGAATTGGGCTTTTCTTTGCTGGAGAGAAAAAACAGGAAGTTTGCTCTGACGCCTGCGGGAGAGCATTTTTATAGAAAGAGTCTGATTTTACTGGCTGATTATGAACAGATTTACAGTGAGGCGGCTAAGATAGCCCGCGGGGATGAGGTGATTTTAAGAATCGGTTACCTGCGCACCTGCAGCAGCAGGGAGGTTCATCTGGCTCTGGAAGATTTCTCATCCAGATATCCCAGAATCTCTGTGCAGATCCAGTATGGAAACCACGAAGAATTGTTTGCTCTGCTGCGAAACGGCGGCGCGGATCTGGTGCTGAACGACCAGCGCAGGGCTTTTTCAGATGAATATGTCAATCTGGTATTATCGGTCAGCGGCATGTATATCGAAATAGCAGCCAGAAATCCAATCGCCGCCCTTCCCGCTGTCGCCACACAGGAATTAAAAAACATTCCCTGTATTTTGATTGCATCCAAAGAGCAGAGACAAACGGAACAGGAATACTATCAGACGGTGATTGGCATCCAGGGGGATTTCCTGTACGCGGAAAATCTGGAAGAAGCCCGCCTGCTTGTCACCAGCGGACAAGGCTTCATGCCTGTGGAGGGAAACAGCCAGACCGTGAATTTCGGGACTTCTGTCTGCCGTATTCCCCTCTATCGGGGGGAGGAGCAGATTACCCGGAAGTACTGCCTGTTCTGGAAAAAGGATAATTCCGGTTACTATATAGAGGAATTTGCCGATATTCTGAAACAGAAATTTGTATAACAGCCCGTTTTTTCACAAGGCTGCTCTCGCAATCGGAGGGCAGCCTTGTTCTATTAGAAAAACTTATGCGACAGCTTTATAACTGGAATTGATTGGGCGCCTGCACAATTTTATAATGGAGATACAGAATAAAAGAAGCCAGGAAGGAAACGGCCGTGAACCAGATACGGAACACAGCAGGAAGGTTTCTTTCAGCTGATTTAAAGCAGATTTGAAGAAAGGAAGCCAGCTATGAAAAAAGATGTGATGATTTTAGCAGGCGCGGGACAGATCGGTATGGCCATTGCCCGCCGCATGGGATACGGGAAAAAGATTATTGTCGGAGATAAGAAGGCAGAAAATGCCCGGATGGCTGCAGAGACCATGAATGGGGCGGGCTTTGACGCTCTGCCTGTGGAGATGGATCTGTCGTCAAGGCCCTCTGTCCTGTCAATGATTGCCGAGGCGCAAAAGCATGGAGAAATCACCATGCTGGTCAACGCTGCCGGTGTGTCTCCAAGCCAGGCCTCTGTGGAGGCCATTTTGAAAGTGGACTTGTATGGGACGGCTGTTCTTCTGGAAGAAGTGGGAAACGTGATTGCGCCGGGAGGTGTGGGTGTAACCATTTCAAGCCAGTCCGGACACCGGATGAAACAGCTTACCCCCGAGGAGGATGAGCAGCTCGCCTGCACTCCCGCAGAGGAACTCCTGTCGCTTGCCATTTTACAGCCGGAGTATATCAGGGATACGCTTCACGCCTATCAGCTTGCGAAGCGCTGCAACGAAAAGCGTGTCATGGCAGAATCTGTAAAATGGGGCCGGAGGGGAGCGCGTATCAACTCGATTTCTCCCGGAATTATCGTCACCCCTCTTGCCCTGGACGAACTGAACGGTCCCCGGGGAGACTTTTACAGGAATATGTTTGCTAAATGCCCTGCCGGCAGACCAGGCACAGCAGACGAGGTGGCAAATGTGGCGGAGCTTCTTATGAGTGACAGGGGTGCCTTTATCACGGGAGCCGATTTTCTCATAGACGGAGGTGCCACAGCTTCCTACTTCTATGGACCGCTGAAACCATAATGCTGAACCGTAAAACAAAAGGCAGCCGGATGGCTGCCTGCAAAGACTATTTCTGCTGCTGGACGGCAGCGTAGAGGGCGGGCTTATTCAGAATACAGATCTGGCCTCTGGACACCTGGATCAGTCCTTCGAAACCCATCTGTTTCAAATTGCGGCTGACAGCTTCCCTGGCGCTTCCGATGGCTCTGGCCAGCTGTTCCTGGGTAAGGGACAGGCAGTCCTGCCTCTGGGCGGCCGCCTCGTCTAAAAGGAAGGCAGCGATGCGCTGCCTGAGGCTCATGAAGAACATCCGCTCCATGGCCGCCACCACGTCAGAAAACCGTTCGGTCATGGATTTGTAGGCGAAATTTTCTACAAAGATGTTGGCGTTCATCAGAACGGCGAAAGCAGAGGAGGGGATGATATAGAGCTCGCAGTCTGTTTCTGCCTCGATCTGTACATCGAAAGTGACGGCAGACATCAGGCAGGAGGCGGACAGAAGGCATACCTCCCCGTCGCGCAGGCGGCAGATGGTGGCCTCTCTCCCGTCGCCGGAGAGCAGGTACAGGCGCAGGATCCCCTTTTTGACAAAGACAGTGCCAAGGCACTGGGCTTCCAGGGAGCAGATAGAGCTGCCGGCCGGATAGCGGGAGAGGAGGAGGCGCTCTGATAGCAGCGCCCTCTCATTGCCGGACAGACGGCTGTAAAAGGGGAGGGAAGCCAGAAAGGCCTGCTTTTCTTCGTCGGACAGATAGATGTTTGCATCACTCATAATATCAATATCAACCTCCTGATACGGACTGTAAAACGGCACTTTTGGGGATGGCTGCCTCCGAAATGAAAGACGGCTCTTATTTAATCCTCAACCCGGTCCAGAGACTTCCACCCAAACCGAAAGACGGAAATGACCAGAGAAATTTCAGTCACTATCTCGTCAAGGATACCCGCCAGAGAACCGGACATGAAATTGTAGATAATCCAGAGGGGTGAGTTGATAAACATACCCACTACTCTGATTTTGCGGGGATTATGTGAATATCCTGCAATTGTCGACGCAATATTTGCAGCAATCGGCAAAATGGATATCCATCCCGACCACGTAAAAACAAGGGCTAGAAACTGAAGGACACAGATTCCAATACACATCCCCCAGCCTTTGGCAAACTTCCACCTTCCTCCCAGGCACAGAGAACGGAAGGTATTGATGATATAGCTCACCCCTCCTGTCATGGCACCCAGAAGTATCAGGTGAACTGTATAAATAAAATAAGATAGGAACTGTACACGGAACAGGTTGCGGTTGCTCTTGCACTGGTAAGAAAAAAAGAACAGCAAAGTTCCGGCAAATCCAATCAACTGTATAAGCATATATTTCGTAGTCATACTGTCTGCCCCCTTCTCTTCGGTTTGACCAGGCGTCTGCCCGGCTCTCAGCAGTAAATGCTGAAACAGGAATGCGCAGGTATAATGCCCGCTCCGCGGTCATTATGCCATCTCGACTAGCGTCTCGATGGGCCGCTCGGCAAATGCATGCTCATGCAAGCATGGCATGCGCTTTCCTCGCTATTGTACCATATCCTCCGGATATGTATCTCTCCGAGGGATGCGCACTTGCCGCAATAGTGTTTTGGCTCCCTTCGGGCGCCAGCGGCTCGGCGCAGGTATAATAACCGCTCCGCGGTTATTATACCATACGCTCCATTTTCTTTGGCAGATTATTTTTCTGACTTTCAAAATAAATTTAAGAATAGAAACAGGAGCTTCGTTCTTTTCGTGCAGATTTCTGCATCTGGTGCCGGCGGACAAGATTTCCGGGAATAATCAGACACGGCTAAGGACAAAAGGGAGCAGAAAGATGCAGATAAAGGGGTGGAAATAAAGAGAACGATGTGCTAAACTGTCCATAATATAAGGCTGCTTACGTGCAGGAAGAAAACAAGCAGAACACAGGAGAGGGATTATGAGAGAAACATCACTGGTAATTATGGCAGCGGGTATTGGGAGCCGCTTCGGAGGCGGGATCAAGCAGCTGGAGCCTGTGGGGCCCGGCGGTGAAATTATTATGGATTATTCCATCCACGACGCCCTTGAGGCAGGCTTTAACCGGATCATATTTATCATAAGGAAGGACCTGGAGAAGGATTTCAGAGAGATTATAGGAAACAGGATAGAGAAAATTGCGCCTGTCTCCTACGCATTTCAGGAGCTTTCTGATCTTCCGGAGGGATATCGTCTTCCGGAGGGAAGGACGAAGCCCTGGGGAACCGGACAGGCGGTGCTTTGCGCAAAGGAGCTGGTAAGGGAGCCGTTTCTTGTTATCAATGCAGATGACTATTACGGAAAAGAGGCCTTCCGCCTGATCCATGATTATCTGGTGAATGCCAGGGAGGACAGGGGGGACGTCTACGATATCTGCATGGCAGGCTTTATTCTCTCAAACACGCTCAGCGAGAACGGGGGAGTTACCCGCGGAGTCTGCCGCGTGGGAGAGGACGGAATCTTAAAAAGCGTGACGGAAACCTATAACATAGAAAAAAGAGACGGGATTCTCACTGCTTCCGACAGAGAGGGCAATCCGGTCAGGGTTTCAGGAAGCCAGCACGTCTCCATGAATATGTGGGGGCTGACCCCGGACTTTATGGGAGCTCTCGAAAAGGGCTTTCCGAAGTTCCTGTCAGACCTTAAGGAAGGGGACCTGAAATCGGAGTATCTGCTTCCGACGATTATTGACCAGATGATTCGTGAAGGAAGGGCAAAGGTGAGAGTGCTGGAGACGAGAGACCGGTGGTTCGGTGTTACCTACAGGGAAGACAGGGAGTCTGTGAGCCGTGAGATCCGCAGGCTCTGCGAGAGCGGTGTCTATCCGGAACACCTGTTTTAAAGCCTGGAAAACAGTTTCACAGTAAGAAAACGGAAAAAACAGCAGAGATTCTGCATATGATACCATATAACTCTATGTAAACAGGAGGAGCCGTATCATATGCAGAATTTTTTTGACAGCCGTCCGTCCGGCTCTGCCCCGATTTCGGAAGAGAGCGGCGGCGGGGCTGACGGGCAGCAGCAGGCGGGACCCTTTGAGCCAAAGGAGAATGGGCTTATGGAAACGCTGAGAGATTATGAGTACTTTTCCGGTTTTTATCCGGCAGGACTCAGAGAGCTGAGAGCCAGAGTGAGGGAGGCCTGTGACCGCCTGGATTATCAGGGCAGTCTGATCTACGATGAATTTCCGGATCGGGTTGCCATAGAACGGATCTGCCGTGATATCGCGCAGAGCATAGCAGGAGAGAACACAGTGACAGAGGAGTACAGAGATTCAGGTGAGGAGCCTAAAAACGGAAATATTCTGTCCTTTCCGGAAAACAGGGGCTATGGCTCTGAGAAACAGGAGACTCAGGACGACAAGAGGGAAGGGAGAGGGCTCAGGGCCGCCTCGGCTCAGAGAGATGAAATGCTGGAGACATATGAACTTCCAAGGTATGGGGCCGGACAGAAACCGCTGCTTAGCTCCTTTGATGCCAGCTTAAGCCCATACAGTGGGACAGTAATCACGGGAAATCCGGGAACATATGGCCGTGAGAAAACCGGGCAGGACAACTTTTCCGGTACAGCTGTTTCGGAGGTGCCTCTTCACACGATGGAGACGGAAAGAGGGGAGGAGAGCAGACAGGAGGAGTCAGTCAGGGCAGAGAACCTGAATCGCGGACGCCATCCATGGGGTCCGCCGCCACCGCCCAATCGTCCATGGGGTCCGCCGCCGCCGCCCAATCGTCCATGGGGTCCGCCGCCACCGCCCAACCGTCCATGGGGTCCGCCGCCG
>NZ_QUJI01000039.1:0-17477 GCF_003480545.1 Clostridium sp. AM29-11AC | reverse complement strand
TCGGGTACGGTATGCGAGTTTTATTTATTTTCCCGGTCTACTTGACAGGAGGCGGTTCAAACCACCATCCAGGCATTTTGTTTAGTAATAGAAAAAGGTGCAGTTGATTATTGCGTATTGTCAATCTCTCTCAAACCGGGTAGTAAAAATACGGCAAGCGCAACGATGATAATGCCAATTCCGCAAATGACAAACCATTTCTCAACTCCCAGCCGCTCCGCCAGAGGCCCGGAAATGACAAGGCCAAACGGCATGGCGAGGGAAGCGGCGCTTGTCAGTAGAGAAAAAACTCTCCCCAGATATTCTGGTTTGACCGTTTCTTGAAAAATCGCATTTTGCACACCGTAAAATGGAGCGGAAATTCCCATAACAGTACAGCACACAACAAAGACAAGAAATGCGTCTGGCGGCAAAAGCCCGGAGAGCATATTGCTAACGCCCATCAGGAGAACGGAAAGACCGATGGTGTACCGCCGTTTCTTAAAACCGCCCCAAATGCTCAGAATGACTCCGCCAAGCAGCATACCAACCGCAAAAGCAATTTCAGCGGCAGAGGCATGGGCCGGTGTTCCTTTGAAGTATGACATACAGATGAGAGGAAAAAGCGTACTGATTGGCATATAAAAGAACATATAAATTACACCAATCCAGAGCAGAGCAAAGAGGCCCCTGTTTTGCTTTAATACCACATACCCCTCTTTCATATCCTGTAAAAACTGTTGTCTTTTCGTTTCTGGACATAGTTCAGGCGTTGGTATGGACGAAATCGCAACAGTCACACAGGCAAGGATTGCACCCACAATATCTAACAATATAATTGCATTAAGAGGCCAAACAGCATATAAAAACGCTGCGGCAGCTGGACTGATAATCGCACTTACTGCTTGCATGGTCTGCGTGTAACCAGCGCATTTTGTAAGTTCCTCTTTTGGCACAATCATAGGTGTTGCTGCGCTGAATGCTGGAGAATGAAAAGCAGTTCCCGCACTTCGGATTAACAGGACAACCATAATAGACCATACGGGCAATTCCATGTAAAACGCCACCAGCGCCAGAATACCGCCAGCGGCGGCAATTATCAAATCCGCACCAATCATTACGCTTTTACGGCTGTGCCGGTCAACAAAAGCACCTGCAAACGGGCCTAAACAGGCTTGCGGCAAAAATCCAATCAGTGTTGCCGCCGTCAATATGATTGCAGAATTAGTTTTCGCAACCAAATAAAAGATAATGGCCATTTGCAAAATACGTAACCGTCAAATCTCCCGGCGGATGGACACCCATGGGATAATAGTAGTGGAACGTTTCGCGACGTTCCACTACTATTAACATCAGGGAGGACACCATGACATCAACAGAGCTAAAGCACCAGGCACGACAACAGAAATGGGTGGCAGCGATTCAGAATTGCAGAAGCAGCGGTCTTCCGGTACGGCAGTGGTGCAAGCAAAGAGGAATCACACCATCTACATACTATCGTTGGGAACGGGAAGTGCTGTCCATCGCAGATGCGGCACCGGAATTCCCCGGGGCACCTGCGTTTGCAGAGTTACCAGCACCGAAACAGCAGGATCGGAACGTTTCAGAATGTTCCGCCACGCTGCGGATCGGCAATAGCAGCATTGACTTCTATCAAGAGCTGAGTCCGGACCTGCTGAAAGCCCTGGTCGAGGCGCTGCGGCCATGCTGAACGATTTTTCCGGAGCGGATCGGGTCTATATCGCCTGTGGCTATACCGATCTGCGTAAAGGCATAGACGGTTTGGCCCGGATGGTGCAGCAGCAGTTTGAATTGGATCCGTTCACCAACACGCTGTTCCTGTTCTGTGGGCGGCGCAGAGACCGGATCAAGGGACTATACTGGGAAAAGGACGGGTTTATTCTGCTCTACAAGCGGCTGGAACAGGGTGCATACCAGTGGCCGAGAAGTGAATCTGAAGTACGGTCACTAACGCCGCAGCAGTACCGCTGGCTGATGGAAGGCTTACAGATCGAGCAGCCAAAAGCCCACCGCCCAGTATCTGGGCTGAGCATAATATAAGGCAGATTAAATTTCCGAAAAGCATCGAAAACACTGGCTTTTTGACACTTTTTGTGGTATAATTTTCACATGGAAAACGAGAAGAGAATTGCCACAAGTAACGCTGAAATGGTGACCATTTCACGCGCGGAATATGAATCTCAGCAAACTCAGCTCACTGAACTCAAGCTCCAGAACCAATGGCTTCTGGAGCAGTTGGGTCTTGCGAAAAAGCGGCAATTCGGCTCCTCCTCCGAGAAGTTGCAGGAGGGCCTGATGGATCAGCTTTCGCTAAGCTTCAATGAGCTTGAAGCCTACGCCTATGGCACCAAATCCGCTACGCCGGAGCAGGTTGCCGTGAAAGCCCATGCGCGCAAGAAGCAGTCCGGCAGCGTGACCGAGATCGTTCCGGAGGGCACACCCACTGAAGTGGTGGAGCACCGTCTGAGCGAAGAAGAGCTGATCTGCTCCGCCTGCGGCAGCAAAATGGAGGAGATCGGCAAAGAGGTCCGCCGGAGCCTGCAAATGGAGCCTGCCCGGTTCTGGATTCGAGAGGATGTCTACTATACCTACGCCTGCAGGAAGTGCGAGCAGGACAGCGGCGAGGCCAACATCCTGAAAACACCGAAGGAGCCTGCGCTGCTGCCCGGCAGCTATGCTTCCGCGGAGGCGGTAGCGCATATTGCGGTACAGAAGTTTGTGATGTATTCCCCGCTGTACCGGCTGGAGCAGGAGTTTCACCGCCAGGGATTGAAGCTCTCCCGGCAGACCATGTCCAACTGGCTGCTGAATGTCTCTGATACCTGGCTGCAGCCCATCTACGAGGTGCTGCACCGGCAGCTCTGCAGGGAGAAAGTTCTCCATGGCGATGAGACGACGCTGCAGGTACTGAAAGAACCCGGGAAGGCGGCGACCAGCAAGTCCTACATGTGGCTGTACAGGACCAGCGGCTGTACGGAGCATCCGATTGTCCTGTATGAATACCAGCCGAACCGGAAGGCAGAGCACGCGGAGGAGTTCTTAAAGGGCTTCTCCGGCTGGCTCCATGCGGATGGATACCATGGTTACCACAGGCTGCCGGAGAATATCCGGGTGGTTGGCTGCTGGGCCCACGCGCGGCGAAAATTTGATGAGGCGCTGCAGACGCTACTGCAGGAAAAGCGAAAAGATTCTCTGGCAGCGGCCGGCGAGTGCTACTGCTCAAGGCTGTTCCAGTTGGAAAAGTCTTTCGCAGAACTGACACCAGAAGAACGACATGCTAAGCGGCTGGAACAGGAAAAACCGGTTCTGGACGCTCTATTGGCGTGGGCAAATGCGGCCAGCGGCAAGGCGGCACCAAAGTCCGCTCTGGGTAGGGCGCTGCACTATCTGCTGGAGCAGTGGCCATACCTGATCCGTTATCTGGAGGATGGGCGGCTGGAACTGAGCAACAACCGTGCTGAACGCAGCATAAAGCCTTTTGTTATGGGCCGCAAGAATTGGCTGTTTGCCAATACACCGGGCGGCGCACAGTCCAGCAGTGTGATCTACAGCCTGATTGAGACAGCGAAAGAAAACGGATTAGATCCGTACCGTTACTTGCTCTGGGTTCTGCGGAATGCTCCCGCTATGAGCCAGATGGACGAGGCTTGGGCCGAACAACTCTTGCCTGCCAGTGCACCCCAGGAATGCAGAATACCAAAAGAATGAACATCTCTGGCCCAGCTGCGGTTGCTAAGCCAGAGATGCTTTTTTATGCGCCGGGAGATTTGACGGTTACGTTTTTGATTCCTTTTACCAGGGTTTCTTTTCCCTCCAGTAATTCTTTTACATTCGTTTTGGTTAGTTTTTTCTTTCTAAAATGTTCAGCTAAAGTAAACTTACATTCAGGATAATTTGAACAACCATAAAACGATTTTTTTAATACAATATTGTTGCCACACTTAGGACATTTTCCTACAAGGGGTCCCGAGCGCTTAGTGGGAATTTGTACCCCTTATCGATACAAATTCCCCGTAGGCGCTAGGGACCTCTTTAGCTTCTTGGAAGCTGTCAGTAGTATATCTAATAATTTATCTCCATTCCCTTTAGTAACGTGTAACTTTCCAAATTTAAAAAAGCGACTCATAGAATTATTTCCTCCCGTTAAATAATAGATAACTATTAAAAATAGACAATACTTGCTCATAAGTAATGGTACTTAAATTGTTTACTTTGGCGTGTTTCATTGCTTGATGAAACTGATTTTTAGTAAACAGTTGACGATATTCTCGATTGACCCATTTTGAAACAAAGTACGTATATAGCTTCCAATATTTATCTGGAACATCTGTGGTATGGCGGGTAAGTTTTATTAAGACACTGTTTACTTTTGGTTTAGGATGAAAGCATTCCGCTGGCAGCTTAAGCAATTGCTGAATCGAGACTTGAGTGTGCAAGAGCAACCCTAGTGTTCGGTGAATATCCAAGGTACGCTTGTAGAATCCTTCTTCAACAATCAGATAGATGTCAGACGCACGGCTTTCAAAAACCACTTTTTTAATAATTTGTGTGCTTAAATGGTAAGGAATATTCCCAACAATTTTATACCTCTGTTTGTTAGGGAATTGAAACTGTAGAATATCTTGGTGAATTAAAGTGACACGAGTATTCAGTTTTAATTTTTCTGACGATAAGTTGAATAGATGACTGTCTAATTCAATAGACGTTACCTGTTTACTTATTTTAGCCAGTTTCGTCGTTAAATGCCCTTTACCTGTTCCAATTTCGTAAACGGTATCGGTTTCTTTTAAATTCAATTGTTTTATTATTTGGTTGAGTACTTTTTCACTCGTTAAAAAGTTTTGAGAATATTTTATATTTTTGTTCATGTAATCTCTCCTGAAGTGATTACATCTATAAACAAATACAGAAGTTAAACGATTTGTTTGTAATTTTAGTTATCTGTTTAAAAAGTCATAAGATTAGTCACTGGTAGGAATTAATCTAACGTATTTATTTATCTGCGTAATCACTGTTTTTAGTCTGTTTCAAAACAGTAGATGTTTTATCTACATTACGCATTTGGAATACCAACATGACGAATCCCTCCTTCTTAATTACAAATTTTTAGCATCTAATTTAACTTCAATTCCTATTATACAAAATTTTAAGATAATGCACTATCAACACACTCTTAAGTTTGCTTCTAAGTCTTATTTCCATAACTTCTTTTACGTTTCCCAAAATACCGCTGCTAATAAAGGATATTGCTTGTCCGGCAAGAAGTGTAAAATAAGTTTTTCTCCATGAATTGTTGTTTTGGGTCATAATGCGAACCTCCTTTTTTATTGCATTGTTCCTTTGTTTCTGCAATAAAAAGCAGGCGTTGTCCCACAGAGAGGGCAGACGCCTGCATAACAACAAAGCACGAAAAAACACCACGATACAGTTCAAAGACTGCTCGTGTCAAACCTACGTGTTCCTTTGCATACGCACGCAAAAAAAGCCCACCATCATGTGGAAAGGTACTTCTACTTTTTATTGCTTATTAGCGTACACAAATTAACACACGTAAGCCTCCTTCCAATCTCAAACTGTCGCACAGTATAACACACATCCGATAGACTTGTCAACCATTTTTAACCTTGTTTTCCATCTTGTTTTTCCATCTCTTACGGGCAGTAGCAAAGCCAGGCGAGCCAGTCAACGGTCAAGATGAACGGCGCTTTCAGCGCCGCCGTTGACAGTCTCGCCCGTCTTTGCTAATGGGTAATCAAGGCGGGAAAGCCATTTTAGGGCTTTCCCGCCCATTTCAATTTTGGGAGAAGAAAGGCCCCAAAATGAACGAGTGCGGCCAAACACTTTTAGGGATTGGCCACCTTGTCCACCCATCCAGCGGGGCGGCGGGGAACGGTCAAGGCCGGGCGTCAGCCCATTCATTTCAGCCTTGACGGTTTCCTGCCGTCCTACTACTTTTCCCGGAGTGTGGCCACACATCTGGTCACGGTGTCCAGAGCTTTGGGACTTTTTGTCCCATAGGCCGGGGGCGGAGGACGAGGGACGGGGGCTTTCATAATACGCCCTGTCTGCTGCTGAAATCAGCCCTTTGTTTCCGGCTTACCAGCCCCAAACAAAGCCCTGCTTTCCTGCCGCGTCAAATGCCCTTGCCCTCCCCGGCGGCAACGGTATTTTCAGGGCAACGCCGACAGAGCGTATAACACACTACACTTTGCTCCGCAAAGTCGTGTGCCAAATGGGGCGCTGCCCCCTTTGGAAACCCCCGCAACAAACAGGTGCTATGCACCCAGCCGGGAGCATAGCGCCGTTTGTTGTCAGCAGCCCGTTTCACGGTCTGCGTGTAGTTCCTTGTAAACTGACCTAAGTATTTATATAAATATCCGAAAATGGCATATCCAATTTTTTTATCTGTTTGTTATATAGTGCAAGCGATTTTGTCCTGCATTCATCTGAACGGTATGTCGCCATCAAATCATCACTCCTTTGTATTATTCACTCAATACAGCGAATTTTTATATTGTATCAGAGATACCGCTGTTGATATAGTAAGATAATTCAGATCGTTGTGTCAATTCTATAGGTGATTTGCATAGTTTTCTCTTAAAAAATTCATCAATCGTATTTTCTTCACTACCGTTAGAGCATATCCGTATTTTAGAGTCTCACAAATTGGCAAGCAGTGTAAACCTGTACAGGTTCACTCATTTTCTCGATTTTCCCTCCGGTGCAATCTTCACAAATCTGCTCGTTGGGGCAAGCGTCCCCAATCCCCTTTGAACGGTATCTGCGATACCGGCTGCTCGTTCATTCTGAACGTTTTCTTGAGAAAGAAAAAACCTGGACTGCCATTTGGCATCCAGGTTAAAATCTTAATTCCATTTGATTATTCTTTCTTCTCAATCCAGCCAATAAAGGTACTGACCTTTTCGAGATCTTCCTCATTCATGGTTCTCAGCTTCTCGCATAATTCACGATACGGAGTTTTCGCATCGTCCAGTGGAGCGAAAAATTCTGCCGGTGTCATATCAAAATACGAGATGATATTGAACAGTTCCCTGAGAGACGGCAAGGCCGCTCCGCTGGTTATACCGCGAATGTATGAGCCACTCTTGTCCAAATCCAAACTCATCTTGTGTTCAGAAATATTCTTTGCTATTCTCAGTTCAGTAATCCTGATACGAATAAATTCATCATACTGCGTGTTGGCCATTTCTGTCCCTCCTTCCTCAATTATTGTAGTATGAATTGGAAGGCAGTGTTGGTAGCAAGAAAATGAATTTTCGCTTTATCCTTTCTTGTATTGGTGATATAATTACCAATATCGGATTTTGATTGGCGATACCAGTATGAAGTATCTCCAAAGGAGAGATTTTTATGAATTTATTCGCTGTCAGCTTCTTTGGACACAGAGAAGTTGATGATCCGTTTGTGATTGAACAGCAGTTGGAAGCAATCATCCGTGAGCTGCTTCATACCAAAGAATACGTCGAGTTCCTTGTAGGGCGAGACGGAGAATTTGATCAGCTTGTTTCATCAACGGTTCGCAGATGCAAGCGAACCATCCGGGATGACAACAGTTCTCTCGTTCTTGTACTGCCATATATGACGGCAGAATACCGGAACAATGAGCAGTCATTTCATGAGTATTATGATGAAATTGAAATCTGTCTCGAATCCGCAGAAAAGCATTTCAAGTCCGCCCATCAAGTCAGAAATCGGTCCATGGTTGACCGTTCGGATTTGGTTATTTTCTGTGTCGAACACGATTCTGGCGGAGCTTATCAGACCATGCGATATGCAAAAAAGGCAGGTGCAAAGATCATGAATCTGCCAGATGTACCTCGTTGACTTTCGCATTATTTTTCTCGGAAAGGAAGAACATGAATAAAAAGAAACGAATAGCCATTCTATTTGCCGTCATTATTATTTTGGCAGTTGGAATCATAATTGCGGTGGCTTCACATCAGAAAAAGGAAATGGACTTCGATGAATTTGCTGACCGTTTTGAAAAGAGCGCAGAAGAAGTTCTTGGAGAAGATGTAAAGAAGGTCTCCAAAACAGAACTCGCAGCCACACTTACCTACGGAGATCAAAACGACAAGGATAACAACATTTACTACCGTATCCTTAAAACCACATTTTACGAAGGAGACCCAGCAGAAATCCACGGATTACATACCGAAGCTCTGAAAGTTCTTTTTCCGGTGGATAGCATGGACAGCTGTGAGGAAATGATGATTCAGGACTGGCCTGGAGCTCTATATAAGAAGGACGACACGGCATTTCTGTGCTGGAGGTATTCTCCAGAAGTTACTTATGTTCTGGAATACACTCCAAGCAAAATTGATGATTCTGAGATTATCAAAATGGCAGAAAGCGCAGAACCTGTAAAATAAAAAAGCCGCCACGATCTACACTCCATACCGGAGCATAGACCGTGGCATTTTTGATTAACGAAGAGGCTTCTTTTCTTCTTTTTCCTGTTCTTTCTTCCTGTCAATATTCAGGATCGTCTCAACCGTCTGCTTCGCAATCAGGTATTCCTGCATCTCTTTCTTCACCTGACGATACTCTGCGTAGGCTTGTTTCTTCTCAACCAGGAGTCGATTAAATTCCTCATGAAGAGCCTGACGAGAAGGAACCTTTTTCCCCTCCAGCTGGTCAAAGGCTTGCTTTGCCGCCTTGTGGAGCATCAGCTCGTCACGATGTTCTTCAAAGAACTTTTTGCTGTACCCGGACTTGCGGTACGCTTCATAGGTTTTTCTGGTCTTGGAGTAATTATTGATGTGCGTCTGCAATGCTCCAATCTCGACCATCCGCTTCTCAGCCGCCTTGATAGAGTCGGAAAGTTCGGAGAAGCGAGAGGCCAGCTTATCCGTGAGGGCAACCAAGTCCTCGTAACTATCTACTCCTTTTTCTTTCAAAAGGCATACTGTCCTGGCAGCTTCTTTGCGGTTATATTTCTTTGCCCACTTCTCATACCCAACCGATTTTCCTTCCGCCATCTTAGACTGAATATCAATAAGAAGGTGGAACTGCTTCTGTTCGGGAGCCTGACGAGAACCGTCCTTAGACTTGTGCAGACTTTTTCCGGCAATAACAGCACGGATTTCTTCCTCACTATACCCTTCACCCAGAGAACGCAGGCGGATAAATCGCTTCTGTTCCTTTCCCTTAAATGCAGGCTGTTTCCCATCCTTAAACTCGAATCCCATATCGGCAAGAGCCTGAACAAAATCTTCAAAGCCCTTAGGTTTCTCTTTGAGTACCAAGTCAATGGCTTCGCAAAGCTCGTCACGCTGGGTCCGCTTTTTCGGGAAAACCGTTCGTTTCTGACGCTCCCGGTAGGGTTTTGGTGTGATGATAGAAAGTCCATGCTCCGCACAAACACGATCACTCAGCTTTTGAATCGCCAGACCGGAAAGAAAGAAGTTGTTGAACTTCCGTGAGCAGTCAATGGATGTCGAATTATAAATGATGTGATTGTGTATATGGGCTTTGTCGATATGGGTTGCAACAATAAACGCATGGTTTCCCTTCGTCCAGCGCATTGCCGTTTCATAACCTACTTGATTTGCTTCTTCCGGCGTAACTTCTCCGGGCTTAAAGGACTGGCGTATCTGATAGGCGATGATGTTATTCTTTTGCTGTCTGCCGGTGATGTGCTGATACTGCCTTTTGGAAAGAAGAAATTCTTCATCGGCAGTCTTGGGATCACACTCATAGGAGCTGATAAATTCGCCGTCATTAGTTTTTGCAGCATTTTGAGAGTAATCAGTACGGTCAGCCAGACACTGAGCGACTGTTTTGCCTTTGTTCACATGGAGCGCAATCAATCTTGTTGCTGCCATTCACATCACATCCTTTCCAAAAAGAAAAGCCACCCGAAGGTGACTTTCCATAAAACTATCTCAGCATCTTTTCCCGATCTTCTGCACCACGCAGATATGCCAGTTTTGCCAGATGCAGCTGAACCGCATAAAGGCTGTTGATTGTGTGTTCGCATTGTTTCCAAAGGGGTGTATTCGCTTCGCCTACGATGTCTGCAAGGGCGTGTATGGCTTCATCAGCCGCTTGTTGCAGTTCCGCATATTGCTCATCTTCTCCGGCGATTTCCCCGGTTACATCGTTATAGGCTATTTCAAAGTAATGCTCCATAAATCCTCTGTCCATCAGTTTCTCCCATCTTAATAACAAATAAATTCTTTGATATGGTTGCCCAAAGTTTCAAATTTTACAACAGCCCAGACCAACAGGAAGATTGCGAGGATCGCCGCCAATCCCATGCCGACAAGGATGGCCAGCGAAGTCCACATTGCCTGAACGATACAGTAGATGGCGCAGCCTGCGATGACCAGAAGCAATAACCCAATCACATAAGAGGAAATGTTGGTGAGCAGATTTCCAAGGATACAAATAGATTTTACAACGAACAGCACCGGAAGTGCCAATACTTTCAGCATCATTTTCATAAGCAAAACTCCTTTCTTCTAACTATATTGTACAAGGGGGCTTGCAAAGACGCAACGATGTCACCCCCTATGTAAAAGGAAAAGGACGCAAGGCTTTTTGTCGCCTATGCGTCCTTAAAACTTAAATATTCAGTTCGACAAATTGGAATTTGTCAATACCTATTACCATAAAGATATTTATTTGAAATTCTCTTTTGTGTTTCCAAATATTTTGTAACGTTTTCATCATAATCAGGATAATTATAACCAAGTGAATCTGCCACTTTTTTAGATATTTTTTTGAACAAACATAGACACAAATCAAACGATTTCCACATTTCTTCATACGAACTCATTGAATATGTATTTAGTAAGTTATCCCACAATTCTTTTGAAATATGCTTATCTAAAAATTTATAGTTTTTACCCAAACTGAAATTAAATCCTTTTTCAGTACCGACATACCAACTAATCATCCTAAGAAGCTCATGACGTAATACTTCATTCATATGGTCTATTGCAAATAGTATTTCACCACGAAGTAAGCCCTTGGATACATATGTTGCAACATTCCAAAATTCGTTACAACAGTCATCAAACTTTCTTTCTGTTGGACACTTAATGTAATAATCTTCATCTGTGGGAACTATTTCTGTTTTAATCATATTATCTTTATCTAACATGATTTTTACAAGTTTATCGCGAGTAAGATACTCCTCAAGCATTGAAACAGGTAACAAAGTTAAATCAATCTTTACACCATCATCAAAAAGCATTATATAAGAAAATCCTTTTTCTTCTGGAGGAAATAATTCCATATCTTCAGGTTTTTGCATCATAATTCTGTTACCAAAAACACTAAGCCAGTCATCGCTTTTCAAAAATTCTCCCATATCTATAACAAAAAAAGTAATATCATAATCTTGAAGATTGTCTTTTGGTATATTAACATTAGTGCGAGACCCCTCAAGAGTTACAATTCTAATTCTCTCATCTTGAAAAGCAAAATTCAAAACTAAATCGTATATTTCTTTTTCAGTCCTCATTTCATTCACCTCAATAAAATTATATCACAAAAAAAGATTGATTCTAACTGTTCTTATAATTTGATAACCGCATCAAGGCAGAGCGTAAGTGCATATTCGTATGCATTACCGCCCCAGTTTCTTTCGTCGTATTTGTCAACATCTGCAAGACTGTCTGCGGTATAAAGTATCATACCCCAGGTTGCCCCTCTGAAATCAGCACAGGCCGCCAGAGCAGAACATTCCATTTCTACAACTGCACAGCCTTCACTTTTGCGATAAGCCACCTTTTCTTTGGTTTCACGGAAAAATCCATCCGTTGACCAGGTTATAACCTCCTGATATTTCATACTATGCTCAAGAATGGTTTCTTCAATTGCTTTTCTTGCCTTCTCGCTGATTTCCACAAATCGAGAAGGGGGCGCATAGTGATAAGATGTTCCCTCATCACGCAGAGCCTTGTTTGGTACGAGGAATGTACTTTCGGGGAACTTTTCCAGAGCACCGCAACTACCTGCCGAGATTACCTCTCTTACACCATAACCAATCAGCCAATCAAGTATCTGTGTGGCTGCTGCCGCACCAACGGGTGCTTGACAAAGCACAATGTCCTCACCCTTGTATTTGGTGATGTAAATGGGATAATGCTTCGTTGCACTCTCAAAAGTGGATACCTGTTTGGTATCACTTTTACTGGCATATTCATCTATGTAAGCACCAAGAAATGCGAACACACATTTCTTGGGTAAGTTCAAACCAAGATTTTCATGAGTGGGATTAAGAACTGCTGTCTGCTCTGTATCAAACTCCAAAATCGGTATTTCGTTTTTAATAATAGCCATACTATCTCTCCGTCAAATTCAAGTTTGTCTAACTGTTTCTAAACAGATCTTTTCAATAATATTGTAGCTCATAAATGTGAACAATTCAACCAATGAAAGCGTATTGTCCTATGTAAAGCCGCAGCCAAAACTGCGACTTCCCGACAAGTTGTCGGGGATTACTGGATGGATGCCAACCTGACAAGCACTTCTTTCATATCCGTCCAGATTTCTTCCAGACGCACCTGTAGGTCGTTGATGTCGGCTTCATAAATGCTGCCGGTCTCATTGGCTCGTTTTGCGTACTGGTTCAGGTTGTTGGAACAGATTCGCAGGAGCGAAACCAGAGCTTTCACATCCTGCAAATCCAGATTGATGCAGTAGCCATCCAGAGCCATCTTGCGAAGATACGCCCCCATGCTTCGGATGCCAAGTTCATCCATCTTCTGATGGATTCTCTCAACTTCCTCTTTGGATGCAAGGAAATGAACATCCTGGTCTCGCTTTGCCATTACAACACCTCCTCGTGAGCTTCAGAGCGTTTTGCAGGCGGGATATGCTCTGCTTTGGATTTCAGATCAGCCAGAACAGAAGGACGCTCTGTGCTTTTCTTTTCGGCACGGCTCTCCACCGTGTCCTCCATATTCAGAGCCGCATCAAGCTCTGCCAGTCGCTGACTTTTCGCCATCAGTTCTGCTTCCTGAGGGAACGGTTTTCCAAGTTCACCTTTGGTCGCTTCCTGCTGATTGTAGAGATTGGTCAGCTGTTCATTAGCTCTTTCCAGCTTTTCTGTAATGCCTGCAAGGGCATTATCCAGACGGGTGATGTTGCCCCTCGCATCAGTGCCAAGGGCTACACGGTGGCTCATAGAGCCTTTCAGAGTGATGTCGTACTCGTGACAGAAACTGTCGAAAGAAAGCTCCATCTGGAACCCACGATAACTGCCCAGAGGGACAGGATCGGAGCCTTTTACTTCCTTACACGCTGCCAGAATCCACTCACCGGCATCTGCTTTTTCCGCATAATGCTTTCCACGGATGTCCATGCCGCAGAACCCCTCGGAGATCTGCGGGTGAGCTTCTACGGTCTTAATGTCAGCTTCAAAGCCATGAATATAGCCTGTCTGCTTTTCAATCTCAGCCGGGAAATATTTCAGGAGCTTATCTTCCATGCGGTACTGCTGACTCTGGTGGTCAGCTTTCAGCACCTTCAGCCTTGCCACATCAATGTCCAAGTCCATTTTTTCCTTGATAAGAGGATTACCGGCACACAGCGCCTTGATTTCCGCATAGGACAGAGCCTGCTCGTCCACATCATCACAGGAACGAACCGGCGATTTGGAGGTCATAATCTGAGAAATGAACTTCTGCTTGTTCTCCAAGGTCTGATACAGATATGCGTCGAAGGTTCCCTCCGTTACATACTGATACACCTGAACTTCTTTGTTCTGGTTGCCCTGGCGGATGATACGACCGTTTCTCTGGGTCATATCGGACGGACGCCAACCCACATCCAAGTGATGAACTGCCACCAGTTTGTCCTGGACATTGGTTCCTGCGCCCATTTTCTGTGTACTGCCAAGCAGTACACGCACCTGACCGGTACGAACCTTGGCAAAGAGGTCTTTTTTCTTTGCTTCGGTATCCGCATCATGGATGAATGCAACTTCCTCCGCAGGCACTCCGTTTGCGATCAGCTTCGTTTTAATGTCATCGTAGACATTGAACGTACCGTCATTCTTCGGAGTGGACAGGTCACAAAACACAAGCTGAGTCAGCTTATCTGCCTGACCGTCCTGCCAGATACGGAGAACATTCCCCATACAGGCATTCAATTTGCTGTCCGGGTCATCAGGGAGCAACGGGTTCATCAGTCGCTGATCCAGTCCCAGCTTTCGACCATCGCTTGTGATCTTCAGCATATTGTCCTCGGACGGGTCTACGATACCTGCATGGACTGCCGCTGCTCGCTCGGAAAGCTCCGCTACCATATCCTGCTGATGTTCAGAGGGCTGAACCACAACAGTCTCAAACTTTGCTTCAGGAACAGGGAGATTCAACTGGTCAGAGGTCTTGATGTCTGCCACTTCCTTGAACATATTCATCAGTTCAGGAAGGTTGAAGAACTTTGCAAATCTGGTTCTGGCACGATAGCCGGTTCCCTCGGGAACGAGTTTGTCAAGATGATTTTTGTAAGTTTTCTAAATTCAAATATTTATCCGCTGAAAAATCTCCCAACATCTCGTGTCTGCATATTTCTTGAAACACCGTATTCAAAGGCTTCTTCGCACTTTCCGATTGCTTCACATTTACAATAAAAGTGGTTTTACCTATTCGTGTTGTATAAGATAAAGTGTTTTCTTTCATATCGTCCGTTTCTCCTTTTCATAAATTGACTGTGGGGCATTCCGTTTAGAACACCCCACAAATACAGCCTGTTTCATCTGAACATATCAAGAAGTCATTAAGTTGCAAGTACAATGGAAATGGTTATCTTTCCATACCACGCTTGTTTCTTCGTGCCTTGATACGCTCCTGTCTTTCTTTTTCCCTTGCTTCTTTTTCGGCTCGTTCCTGTGCTTCCTTAAAAGAAAAAAGTTGCTTCACTTTTTCGGTAAAAAGTTTAGCAACTTCGGGGAAATGCTCCAACGCTTCAAGAAAAGGTCTGCACTTTTCTTTCAGTTCGTTGTATTTGGTTTTCATTCTTTCCAGTGCATTTGCACTGTCAAAATATTTCTGTCGGTAATAATTTGCACTCTGCTCCAATTTATTGATTTCCGCACGACTGGTAATGCCCTCTTTGGCAAGGGAAGTCAGCTCAGAATAATCCTCTTTGGAGATTGCCATTTTACCTGTGATTGTTTTCTGCCCCATACTGTCAATCTCGTTTAAGGTTTTGGAAATATGACGGGCAGGCTCATACTTAACCTGTTCCTTTTGAATACGCTTCTGCAACTTCTCCAATCGCTCTTTATCCTGTTTGATTTGATATTGCAGGGAAGTCAAATGCTCTGCCGTACTTCCGTATTCGCCACGCTGAAAGCCTTTGAACCCTTGTTCCGTCATATAGTGAAACAACTCATCTTGCAGTATGCTGTACGAAGCTCGGAACATCGGTTTCCCGTTCTTTCTTAGCAATGGATTTCCTTTTTCATCGGTCAGCGGAATATCCGATTTCCATTTCTTTGAATGGCTTATCTGATTAACAACCGCCTTGACCGTTCCTCGCAGTTCGGGGTCTTTGCAACGCTTACTCCATAAGATTTCTTTCTCCACCACAGGCAGAACCATAGCGTGAAGATGATAGTGGTAAACCTCTTTTCCAAGTTCTTCGGTTGCCGCTACATTGATTTCATCAGCGTGCATTACTGCCGATATAACATTGTCAGCACCGAATTTTTCTTCGATGAAATGATAGGCTTCTTCATAAAACTGCTTTGCGTATTCATAACCACCGTTACGCTCGAAGTACATCGTGTTCACATCAATCACAATCTCATTAAAGAGTGTTGCGTCTTTCCTTAACCCACGAAGCGACACCTGCCCGTCTGTTTCCATCTGCTTTAACTGTTCCATATAGGTCGGGGCAGTCGGTTTTTTGAAATGCACATTAAAGGGTATTCGTTCCACAATTACATTCATATTTTCATAGGTTTCATTCTTGCGTTCGTTGTGCCTTTCCGCCTTGCTCACATCAGAAGCGGTGTACTGTTTTACCCTTGCACAACTCATATCTGCCTTGTTGGTTTTTGCCATTTTACTCTCCTTTCCAGACAGGGGCGAAGCCATTACACAACATTCTTTGAATGTGTGTAACCCACTATGACACTTTCAGACTTCGTCTGCAAAGATGTCGTGGGCAAGGGAGTTCCCCCTTGACCTCCTTATGATACCTCAATCATAAAAACAGACTGTCCACTCATCAGACAGCCTGCATTATTCTCTCGGTATATCGCCCATCGGCAAAGACCAGTACCACAGAAAGCCTTTCTTTTTGGAGATAACTCCTGCTTTCTTCTTTGCCTTTTTGATGGTTGATTTCTTGAACCCTGCGGCTTCAAGTCTTTCTTCGCAATCCGAAGAAAGCATTTCTCCGTCTTTCAGCATTTCCAAAAGAAATTCTTTTGCCTTGATTTCCTTATCGTTCGGTCTGCCCATTTTAGGGGCAAGGGATTGGAACGCTTCTTCTGCTGTCATTTCCATTTCAGAGATAAAGTCCACTCCTTTTTCTGCAACCTCAAAGAGAATTGCAGAGCCTGTCGGGGCAAGGTTGGATTTCACTTGCACCATATATCTTTCCGCTGGTGCTTCTTTGTTCGGTGTGCGTGTGATTGCAAGAATACTTCTTGCAGCACCCGCAATATCAATAGAACCATTGGTACGATAAAGTGGATTGGTATCTCTCATCTTGTTCATATGAGCGATAATCACGATTGCACAGCCAGTATTCTTCGCAACCGCAATCAGATGATTAAACTCTGCTCGTGTTTCGTTGGCATTGTTCATTGAACAGTTCTCTCCGATATAGGAACTCATCGGGTCAAGAATTAAAAGTTTTGCGTGATACCTTTCGATTGCTTCAGCAATACGGTTATCCCCAAAGGATAAAGACTTTTCATCTTCCTTGATGAAGATAAGATTTTCTCCATTCCCACCGGCTGAATTAAATCGGGGTACTACCGTATCGTCTGCGTCATCTTCCGTTGTCTGATAGATGATAGTCATAGGCTCGGTTTCTTCCGTTTCAGTAAAGGGCAGAGGTTCGCCCTTAGAGAGTAGGGCGGCAATGGAAAGCATTAACTTGCTTTTTCCATCGCCCGGATCGCCCTGCAACAGCGTAACCTTGCCGAACGGAATATACGGATACCACAGCCATTTCACTTCTTTCGGTTCGATTTCACTTGCCTTGATAACTTCAAGAGGTACATTTACATTCATTTCATTTTCCGTCTGCTTCATTGTTCTTCGTTCTCCTTTTCGATAAATACTTCGGGCAAAGCACTACGATACAGCGGAAACTCTGCTTGCAGTCATTACTGCACTTTCTGCAAAGTTCGTTGTAGGTAATGCGATTTCTTTCATTCAGAAACAACGCCCACTCTTGTTTCCGTTTCTTGCTCATTCTGTAAGCGCTTTATAACCAACCGGATAGTCAAACTCCAACTTTTGTGAGATACTTCAGAT
>NZ_QUJI01000038.1:0-17597 GCF_003480545.1 Clostridium sp. AM29-11AC | reverse complement strand
TCGGGTACGGTATGCGAGTTTTATTTATTTTCCCGGTCTACTTGACAGGAGGCGGTTCAGGCAGTCTGACAGGGGATTTTTTTATATAACAGGAAACTTCGTTCCCTGATATATAAACGCTCCGCGAGGATCGCACTGCGGCAGGGGAGCTACCTCTCCCCTCCATTTTCTTCACTCCTGTCCTGCCCCTCTCTCTTTCTGAAATAGAGACAGCTTCCCAGAAAGGCCGCAGCGCCGATCAGGAGAACGGACGCATTCGAGTAGGCGTCCATGGCCTCCAGAATCCTCTCCCAGGATGCACCTGCTGTGGCTCCTGCCAGAACCAGGACTGTATTCCACACTAGGCTTCCGGCGGCTGTGAGAAGGAGGAAGGGAAGCATCCTCATTCCGGCCATGCCGGCAGGAATGGAGATCAGGCTTCTGATAATCGGGACACAGCGGCAGATCAGCACTGCTGCCATTCCCCGTCTCTCAAACCACTCCACAGCGTCTCCCACTTCCTCCTTCTGAAAATGCAGCATATGTCCCACCTTTCCGTGCAGAAGGCGGGACATATGCTCCCTCGGAATGAGACGCCCTGCATAGTACAGAATCACAGCCCCCAGAACCGAACCTGCTGTAGACGCCGCAATCACTCCTGCAGGCGTCATGGACGTATATGTAGTCATAAATCCGCCGAAGGTAAGAATCACCTCAGAAGGAATGGGAGGAAACAGATTTTCTATCAAAATCAAAGCAAATATTCCTATGTATCCGAACGAATCCATCACCTGAAAAACAAATTCCTGCACTGCATTCCCCTGCACACAGCTTCTCAGTCCAGTTTATTCGGACACTGGCCCTTCTATTCCTCCAGCCCCTCACCGCTTTGATTTTCTCCTGCTTTTTCCCTCACTTCACCGATTAAAAAGCTGACCTTTTTCGTTCCGTTTCCGTAGCTTTGGCTGTTTAACTCTACCGGGGCCGTCACAACAAGGTTCTCTCCATAGTAGGGGGCACGCCCTTCGGCTGTGATTCCGATCTCCACCTCTGCCCAGACCGTGCTGCCGGGAATAAAGCGGACGCGATTGATGACATTCAGTCCTGTGATGGCGGCTCCGTCCGCCCAGCTCAGGTCCACCTCACCAATCAGCCTCCCATCCTGGCCCACCAGTTTCCCGCTGTTTTCCCCAGGCTGGTAGCTCAGGGAAAAACGGTTTTCCATCTGCCCCAGAAAGTCCTCTGCCGTAAATTCCTGACATGTCATGGTTCCCGCCGGGCTTTTTAAGAAGGCATAGAGGGTATCCCGCTTCTTTTCCTCTCCTGCCCCGGCGTGGAAGGAGGCTATAATCAGGCTGTTGCTGCTGTCTGCATAAATCTCCGGCATCTCCCGAGACTCTGACAGATAGACAATATCCGGAAAATAGCTCACATTGTCTCCACACCGGATCATGACTCCCTGCCAGGGCTTCTCTGCGTCCACATACCCGTATACGGAAATATCGTCCTGAGGGAATTCCGCCAGCAGAATCCCCAGGCCCTTTCTCTCCTCGGACGCAGCCTTTTCTGCCGTCTCGGCATCCGTCACCTCCAGACTGTCCGGACTCAGCGCGTAAAATCGCTCTCTGAAGCGCAGATCGGCGTCATCAGTGGCAATCGGCTCACTCTCCCCGCCGTCTGCCGTGTCAGAACTCTGCAGCTTCTGAGCCATTACATAAGACACGCCCTTTACCGCCCATCCTGCCCCTATTGCTGCCAGCCCCAGGATGCAGATGGCCAGCCAAAATCCTCTCGCGGCTCTCAATCTCCCTTTTTTCATCTCAATCTCCATTCTATCTCTTCGTCCCCATTCCTCTCATACCTGTGAATGGTTCGCGGTTAACTGATCCAGTCTATGTTTAGGATACTTCTGGAAAAACCGTTCGTCAATTTCGATTTCCTTACATTTTCTTTATTTTTCCATTTCCTGAAAAGAAAAAAAGATAAGAATTTCTAAAACGCTTTTACTTATGAAAATGAGATACGAGAAACGAGATTTGATGTAAATTTGATATAAAAATGAGATGGAGAGAGAGCCTGCAGAAAGATATTGTATTTTAGCGGCTGAGCCCGCCAGGCGGCGGGCTCCTTAACCCCGGAGGACAGTCCGGGCAAACGGGCTGACCAGGTTTCAGCCAAACAGATTGATAAATAAGGACTTCATGGAAAACAGTTTTCTCTTTTTCAGAGCATTCTCTATCAGCTCCAGATTTTCGTCAGAATGCTCCGTCTGCCTGGAATAGCTCCATGACAGTCTGAGGAGCGCGGCCTCGGCTTCCTCCCTGCCCATGGCATTTTCCTTCTTAAGCCTTCCTAGGGCCATCTCTGCAGTCAGAGCCTCTCTGATACAGAGAACAGAAAACAGGCAGTATTTCACCTTGGTATACACATCCCTGTCATAGACTGCCCCGGGCACGTACAGACACAGGATATAGGCGGCCAGATTTTCAAGCATGATTTCGATTTCCGGCTCTCCCTCGCTTTCCCGCACTGCTCTGTCATAATCTGCAAATCCAGCCTCCGTCCGGTAGAGCACATCCATCCAGCCGGAAACCATCCTCCCATAGCCCGGGTAAATTTCAGTCAGCTCCCCGAGAAGCCCCAGGCAGGCTGCCATCTGATCATACCGCTCCTCCCGTCTCCCCATGCAGGATGACGTTTTCGAGAGAAACCACTCGTACCCCTTCTCTGTTTCCAGCAGGGTGTACCGATCCATTATCATATGGAGGGATTCATCTTTGCCCTGGCTGATTCCCCGCTGCATGTCGTGGGACATGGCGAGAATCATAGCCAGGCGGTGTGCGAGAGGCCTTTCCCGGAAGGATAACATTGAGAGCATCTGTTTTCTCGCCCTCATAAGCTGGGCAAAAAGAGGACGGGATGCCGGATCCTCTGCCTCTTTTTCTCCCCTCCCCATATATTCCCGGAAGGTAAGCCTCCCCTCTCTCTTTAAGATCAGCCTGGCCGCCTCCGGGCATGACAGGGAGAGGGAACGCTCGTGAACACTGCCGTAATCTTCATCGTGGCGCGGATAGAGCCGGCAGGCACGGCACAGGTAATCCTCCCCCAGATCCCTGTGGAGCCTGCAGAGCCCCTTTTCCAGCAGAGGGCAGGAACCATCCTTCATCACAATCTGCC
The DNA here is from genome assembly GCF_003480545.1 of Clostridium sp. AM29-11AC. Lineage (NCBI taxonomy): Bacteria > Bacillati > Bacillota > Clostridia > Eubacteriales > Clostridiaceae > Clostridium > Clostridium sp. AM29-11AC. The sequence goes on along the minus strand of NZ_QUJI01000038.1, from coordinate 14,441 downwards.
GCCTTCTCCTGTCTACCGCACCATGGAAGTCAAAGCCGCTCCGGCCCAGAGCACGGTATTTTTTCATGGTTTTTTCGTCAATGGGAATTTTCCAGCCTCCGCAGCAGGTGTCCGGACAGCTGCTCCCGATACAGTGAAACTCTCTGTAGTAGTCCGGCACGATGAGCTTTTGTATCATGCATGTTCCTCCCTTTTCTCCTTTGCGCCAGCTTCATCTGAGAGAACAAACGCGCCGTCTTTTGCATCCAGCCGGCAGAAACCGCCCCGTTTCAGGCTTCCAAACAAAAGCCGGTCAGCCAGGAGAGGCTTGATCTCCCGCTCGATCACCCTCGTAAGCTCCCTTGCCCCATATTCCCGGCTCACTCCCTTTTTCGTCAGAAGGGCCTCCGCCTGCCTGGTGAATGAAAACTCCACCTGCCGCTCCGAGAGAAGGACTCCCAGCTCCCTGAGCTTTTTCCCTGCAATCTCTCTGGCCGTCCTCTCGTCAATCCCTCCGAATACGACAATCCGGCTCAGGCGGTTCCTGAACTCCGGCTGGAATACCCGGTTTACCTCATCCATAATCACGCTGCCCCGTCCGTCTGCGCCGGCGCCGTCCCCGAAGCCCAGCCTTGCCTTTGTAAGCCTGCTCGCCCCGGCATTGGAGGTCATAATCAGGACAATATTTCTGAAATCCGCCTTCCTTCCCTGATTGTCCGTAAGCGTCGCATAGTCCATCACCTGGAGAAGAATATTGTAAATATCGGAATGGGCCTTCTCAATCTCGTCCAAAAGCAGGACTGCATGGGGATTCTTTCTGACCGCCTCTGTCAGAAGGCCTCCCTCCTCGTATCCCACATAGCCGGCCGGTGCTCCGATGAGCTTCGCCACCGCATGCTTCTCCTCATATTCGCTCATGTCGAAGCGGATCAGCCTGATCCCAAGCTCCGACGCAAGACTTCTGGCGATCTCCGTCTTTCCCACCCCTGTGGGGCCTACAAACAGGAAGCTGGCCAGGGGCTTTCCCGCCTCGGAGAGCCCTGCCCTGGAGAACTTGATGGCGTTGACCACCTCTTTTATGGCCTCGTCCTGGCCGAACACACAGGCAGACAGTCTGCGCTCCAGGCCCGCGAGCTTCTTTATCTCCCCGCTCTCCACCACCTTCTTTGGAATCCGACAGGTCTTTGAGAGGATCTCGTCAATGACCTCCTTTCCCACGGTCTGCTTTTTCTGGGGAAGCGGATGGAGCTTCCGGTAAGCGCCTGCCTCGTCGATCAGATCGATGGCCTTGTCCGGCAGAAATCTCTCATTGATATACCTGGCGCTCATGTGCACCGCATACTCCATCACGCCCTTTTTGTAGGAAACGCCGTGGTATTTCTCATAGTGCTTCCTGAGCCCTTCCAGAATTTTGACTGTCTCCTCCTCTCCGGGCTCGGAAATTTCAATGTTCTGAAACCGGCGCACCAGGCTCTTGCTCTTCTCAAAGTGCTTTTTATATTCCTCATGGGTAGTGGCCCCTATAAAACGGATCCTTCCAGCTGCCAGGTAGGGTTTTAACAGGTTTGACGCGTCAAAGCTCCCCTCCCCCACGGCCCCGGCTCCTACAATGTTGTGGATCTCATCCAGGTATACAACGGGCTTTTCTTCCCTCTCAAGGCCTGCCAGAACACTCTTTAACCGTTTTTCAAACTCGCCTCTGTACTGGGTTCCGGCAATCATGGCTCCCAGATCCAGAGAATAGATTCTGGCACCTTTTAAGGCCTCCGGCACCTTTTCTTCTTCCAGAAGCCTTGCAAGGCCGTAGGCTATGGCTGTTTTCCCGACGCCGGGTTCGCCGATATGAAGGGGGTTGTTTTTCTCCCTGCGGCAGAGAATCTGCATGGTGCGTTCCAGCTCGTCCTCCCTGCCGATGAGGGGGCTTACATCCGACAGGCTGTCATTTAAGCAGGTCACATAATCTCTCCATTTTTCCCTCTTCTTTTCTGTACTGCCAAACGGGATGTCCTCTTCCCCGCCGTCATCATTCTTTCCTTCCGTTCTTTTCCCGCCGCCTCTCATCAGCTCTTCCCTGCGCTTTTCCAGCTCATATTCCCGGGCATAGTATTCCTCCCACTCCTCCGAATTGTCACCGCCCTCATGAACCTCGTATTCCTCATACTCCCCCTCCCATTTTTCACCGGACTCAATAAGCTCCAGCAGAAGCTCCGCCTTTTCAATGCCCTGCTCCATCAGATAGTAGAGGGCAAAGCTGTTCTCTAAGTGGTAATAAGCGGCGATCAGGTGATTCAGGTCAATGCTCCTTTTCCCGCAATTCTGGGTGGTAAGCTCTGTATAGAATAAAAGCTCATTTAAGTCGGCGGAAGGAACAGGCTCTTTTTTTCCGTCTGAAGCCGGTACCTGTTCCCTGATGTACGCTTCAAGCTTGCTTTTCAGCTCCCCGCAGTCGCCGCCGCACTCCTCAAAGGCCTCCCGAAACATAGGCTCGTCTGCAATTTTTAGCAGAAACAGTTCAGGAGTCACATACTCCAGCCCCCGCTCTCCTGCTTCCTTCACAGCACCACTGAACACACGGGCTACCTCTTCATCTATTTCCATCATCTGCAAATTTCTCCTTTTTCTGACGCAAATTCCGGCAGACAGCAGAAAATTTCCCGGAAGCTGTCTGCCGGATTCCTATGCCTCTTCTACGCTGAGCCTGAACGGGAATCCCTGTTCCCTGGCTCTTTCCTCTGCCTCCTCTGCCTTGGTCCTGGCAATATCGTAGGAATACGTTCCCACCACCGCCCTCTGGATATTATGCACAAGCATCATCAGGGCTACTGCCTCCTCATGTTCCTTGTGGAAAATCGTCATCAGAATCTCCACCACAAAATCCATGGTGGTAAAATCATCATTGTGCATAACTACATGGTAGAGGCTCGGTTTTTTCAGCTTTATCTTAGTGTCCTCTTTTACGCCTGTCTGGAATGCCATCTCTCTCCCTCCTGCTGCAGTTTTTCATATCAATAAGCCGTCTTGTCACCGAATGTTACCTGTTTTGTCTGTTTTCTCTCTGCCTTCACTCAGAGCCTTTTCCCATTCGCGAAGCCGCATGGCAGCTTCCGGGTTCTGCTTCATCAGCCGCCGTTCCAGCTTCTCACGCCGCTGCTTTAACATGCTTAAAAGCTCCGGATGATTCTGCTCAAGCTCTTCCCTGATCCTCTGCCTTCGTTTTTCGAGAAGGCTCAGGACAATGCTTTTGTTGTCGCTCAGATTTTCCGGCAGCTCATCAAGGTGAAGCTCGATTCTCCTTAAAATCTCGTCCTCATCAAAAGCTCCCAGATTCATCCATCCGTCCTTATCCTCAGGAAGACCGCGTTCCACCAGCTCCTCAATGTCCGGCATATAGTGGATGCTCTCCATAATCCGGTGGACGCGTCTCTCGATCTGGCTCACCACGTCCCCTCCGAAGGCCCAGCCAAATTCCTCCAGAGAATTCTCCTCCTCCGCAGAGAGGCCTGTCATAGCCTGGTACCTGGAAGGACCTGCCTCTCTCTCCTTTACCGGGTAGGGCTCCTCCATTCCGGCTGCCTTTAAGGCAGTGGTGATGGTGCGTCTTACCATTCCCTCCTCAATCAGGCGGCCAATTCCCAGCTTTCTCATTTCCTCATTGACTGTATCCACATGCTCGGTCAGGTAAAAGCGGATTCCCCTCTTTTTCAGGCTTTCTGCCAGAGCCTCCAGCTGATCGGCGGCCGTAATATCAAGGCTTGTCACTGCCCCTGCATCCACAATCACTGTTTTTGTGTCATCCTCAATCAAGGACTCGATGTCCTCCTTAAATATCTTTATGTTGGCAAAGAAAAGACTCTCGCTGAATCGGTAGATCACCGTTCCTCTGATGGGAACGGCATGGGGATTTTTTCTGAGATCGAAGAATCCCTCCCTGCCCGGAATAATTCCCAGCACCGTTCTGGGCGGATTGGCAGCCTTTAAGATCATTTCTGTAAAAGACAGTGCAATTCCAATGACAACTCCGTAGATCGTTCCAAGGCAGAGTACGCTCATGCAGGCTGCCAGAAAAATCCAGAACTCGTTTCGGCTCACAGAAAACAGCCGCTTTGCCAGATGCAGCTCTACCACATTCATCAGGGCGGAGATGACGATGGCCGCCAGCACGGGAACAGGAAGATAGCCGATAAAGCCTGTGGCAAAGAGCAGAATGACTGCCATCGCAGCTCCTGCCACGATCCCTGTCATCTGCGTTTTGCCCCCGAACTGATCGTTCATGGAGGTCCTGGAAATACTTCCGTTTACCGGGCAGCAGCCAACCAGAGCGGCAGCCAGGTTTCCGGCTGCGCAGGCCAGGATCTCCCTGTTGTCCTTAATCTGATATCCATTTTTAAAGGCAAAATTATTTTCCGATAAAAGTGTTTCTGACATGACCACCACTGCCACTGTCAGGCTGGTTCCCGCCGCCCTGCCGATATCCAGGCCGGAAACGGAAGGAAGGGACAGAGCGGGAAAGCCCGGCTCTACGGCCGCAAGCATCCTGACACCCATCCCGTGCAGCCCGAATGCCAGCTCCAGGCCCACTCCTGCCGCCATAATGGCCACTGCCATGGGGAATTTCGGCACCAGCCTCTGGGACAGGCGCAGAATCACAAGAGCGCCGGCACCGAGCATCACAGACAGGATGCTCACATGCTCAAAAGCCTCCCAGATATGTAAGAGAAGCTCCAGAAGCTCCCCTGAGCCGGAACCGCTTCCAAGAATCTTCGGAATCTGCATCAGGATAATGGTGAAGGAAATTCCCGTGATAAATCCGCCCATTACGGGGGTGGAAATGTAGTTGACAATTTTTCCCGCCTTCAGGAAATAAAAGAGCAGAAGCCACAGCCCTGCAAGCAGAGCAGTAAACGGCACAAAAGCCATGGCCTCGGGGGAACCTGCCTCTATCCCCGCAGACGACAGGGCAGCGCACACGATCGCTGCCGGGGCTGCATCCACTCCCAGGATAAACTGGGGCGAAGTGGAAAAGAGTGCAAAACAGAGAATGGGCAGAAGCGAGCCATAGAGGCCGTATACCGACGGAAGCCCGGCCACCTCCGCATATCCCATAGAAATGGGGATTGAAACGGCAGCAATAATAAGCCCTGCCTGGATGTCCTTAACAAGCCAGGAGGGCCTGTATCCTTTTAGTGTCGGAAAAAGAGATAGGTTCATGGTGATCGCCTCCAAAAAAAATCAGTTTTATTATATCATCGGAATACCTGTATGTGCAATCTGGGATTTTCAGAAGGCCTTGGGCAGCCTCAAAAACCATTTGACATTCTCTCCTTCCCCGTATACACTTTCCTTTGTTAAAAAACGTTAAGAAAGGAATTTCCCATGGAACTTGACATGACTGAGGGGAAACCGCTCCCCCTTATTTTAAGATTTGTTTTTCCGTTATTCATAGGCAATGTGTTCCAGCAGCTCTACAACATGGTTGACACCGTCATCGTAGGGCGCTATGTAGGCAGCAGCGCCCTGGCGGCGGTGGGGTCTACCGGAACGATTATGTTTCTGATCACCGGCTTTGCCCAGGGTCTGACTGCCGGCTTTTCCGTTCTCACTTCCCAGAAATACGGGGCCGGAGATACACACGGAGTCAGGCGCAGTGTGGGAAACGGCGCTCTTTTGTCCCTGGCGGCAGCCGTCCTTCTGACAGTGTCCGGCCTTCTGTTTATGAAGCCCCTTTTAGCTGCCATGAATACGCCGGCTGATATTTTTGACGACGCCTATTCCTATATCAGTGTCATCTGCATGGGCCTTGGCGCCAACATCCTCTACAACCTTCTTTCCTCCTACCTGAGAGCAGTGGGAAACAGCAAAGCTCCCCTGTTTTTCCTGATTCTCTCAGCTGGGATCAACGTGATTCTGGATCTGGTTTTTATCATCTGGTTTCATATGGGTGTGGCGGGCGCTGCATGGGCCACAAACGCGGCCACTCTGATTTCGGGACTGCTGTGCCTTTTATATATCTGGAAGCGTGTCCCTGCTCTCTGTCCCGTGCGTGATTCCTTCCTTCCGAGGGCTTCCTATGTGCGCTGCCAGCTCTCTATGGGAATCCCCATGGCCCTGCAGTTTTCCATCACTGCCGTGGGAACCATCGTCATGCAGGCTGCCATCAATCTCTTCGGCTCCACAGCCGTGGCAGCCTTCACCGCTGTGAGCCGGCTTCAGAACCTGGTAACCCAGGGAATGGTTGCAATGGGGCAGATGGCCGCCACGTACGCCGGTCAGAATATCGGCAAGGGCGATCTTTGGCGCATCCGCCAGGGGATCAAAACCTCTCTGGCTATCAGCACAGTGTACGCCCTCGCCAGCGCGGCCGCCTTGGTTCTTCTGCTTCCTTTTGGAATTCGTCTGTTTTTTACAGGCGACCTTACCCAGATCCTTCCCTATGCGCAGACCTATATGTACATCTGTGTGGCATTTTACATTCCTCTCAGCTACATTTTTGTCTTCCGCAATTTCATGCAGGGCTGCGGCTACGGCTTTCTCCCCATGATGGGAGGTGCGGCTGAGCTTGGCGCCCGCTGCGCTCTGGCCCCCATAGCCATGAAGCTCATGAGCTACCCGCTGGCCTGCTTCTGCGATCCGGCCGCCTGGATAGCCGCCTCCGTCTTTACAGGCATATCCTGCCGCTATGTCCTGCGCCGTCTGGAGGAGCGTCCAAAAAGCCGGGAGGAGCTGCTTTAGACTTTTCCTTTCCGACGCAGCGCAGCACCTAGGGGCTGCCTAAGGCAGCCTTTTTCTTCTGCACGGCGTGCGCATCCTGCCAGTCAGGGCTTTTTGTATTATGGAAATTCTTCCGAATTTCCTATATTAAAAGGCACCCCTCTGCTGGCAGGTTCACTGCGCGGGATGCCTTTATTTATTCTGAATTTCTGCGTATTTTCGGTAATTCCTTAAATGTCTCTGACTGCGTTTCCGACTAATTAATCTCTATCTTCTCTGCCTGCTCCGGGAAGAAGGAATTCTTCATATCGTATTTGTTGTGGTGGGTAAAGTCATAGAGGGCTTTTCCCTTTAAGAAATAATTTCTCTGATATTTTCCCTCTTTAACCAGCAGCCAGTTCTCCCGATCCCAGGTCAGGTAGCCGTCCTCATCTGTCCTTGGCTCTGAAAATACTAAATCCACCTGGCGGTTGGAGTCTAAAAGCTTCATAAGCTCCTCTCCTGTAACCTCCACCTCTTTTTTCTCCTGCATATCGTATGCCTTCATAAAATAAACCTCCTCATCTTATGCTGTCCTGTCCCCTGGGCCTGAAGTTCCCTGCCCTGAAGACTTTTTACAGCTCTTCTGCTATTATAGCACATATTTATATCCTGTACAGTATATTTATAATTCCTCTGTATCCAGCCGGTACTCAACCGTAAAGTCCTTTCTGCACCGAAGGGCCTGTCCCTCGCAGAACACTTCCCCGCACTGGTTGTCATAGGGATCGTCCCTGAGTCCCCCTTCCGGAACGGAAAAACCGTGCATAAACGAAGAAGCATAGGGGATTCGGTATGGATCCAGGTTTTTCCCATAGTATTCCCTGCGCTCCTCATCCTTCTGCCGGAATGCAGAGCCGCCGAAGGAACAGTCTGCACTCAGCCAGCCAAAAGGCGCCACATAATATTGAGCCCAGTCATGGCACCCGACGGAAAGGGGCGTGGCATAAAGACCCGACTGCCACCTGGCAGGTATTCCCGCCGCCCTGCACATGGTGATAAATAAAAGGGCCTGGAAACCGCAGTCCCCCTTCTGATTGACTGCCGTAAACTCCGGAATGTCATAGATGGTACTGTAGCTTCTGACAAAAGAATACCGAACCTCCGATGTGATAAAGCGGTAAATTTTTTCCGCTGCCAGCAGAGGATTCTTTTCCTCCCCCACAGCCTCCCGCGTCAGCTCCCTGATATACGGCGTAAAACGGATATGAGGCGCCTCTTCCTGCGTATAGAAGGCCGGCTGGACAGGCAGAACTTCTCCTGGATCGGGCTGCCGGTAAACGGTTATATTGTCAAATTCGTACTCTGTCTCCCAGCGCTCCCCTCCTTTGATCACTGTCTCAAAGTAAGCCGTCCGCTGGGGATAACTTCCCTCATCGATTCTGACCGGAGCTCCCACATTGCCGGGAAAGCCGCAGATTTTCAGATTTTTTACCTGTGCATACTCCACGGGAAGGGGAAGATAAACGCCAAGTTTCTTTCCCATACAGCCTTTCTCCGCTTCAGGTGTCAGGCGAAGGGTTGTGTGAAGATGGAGGTGAAGCGTCCTGCTCCCCTTTTCCTTCATGATTCTGATATTCTCCCTCAGCAGTGCCGCATTTTTTTCTCCGTCGCTGCTTTTTTCTTTCGCCCTGACCTCATAGTCCGGCCTTGTCTTCATTAAATTATCAAAAAACAGTTCATGGAAATGTACGCTTCCTTTTATGTAGATCCAGTCAGCCGTATTCTCCTCCCACAGCCTTTCCAGCTCTTCATCCTGGAAATTCTCAATCCTCTCTCTTAAAATCAAGAGGGCATCTTCATAGCTGTAAGGATACTGAGCCGGTATCCTTACGGCCAGCTCCCGCTCAAGCTCCAGCCTGATTCTAAGCGCTTCCGGAAGCGACTCACTTTTCAGCTTTTTCTCGATTACCTTTTGAAGCCGCTCATAGTCTCCCCCCCATTTGAGTTTTTCCACATCCTCAGGAAGAGGTACGTTCAGGTATCTTAAATCAAAGTGCTTCTCTCTGTCCATTCTCTGAATCCTCCTTCTTTCTCAGCCTGTACTGGCCCTTTCCCGTTCTTTTAGCTTCATAGAGAGCCTGATCGGCCTGCAGATAAAGCTCCTGGAAGCTCTCCTCTTTTTCCCTCATGGATACGCCGATGCTGATGGATATTCCTGCCATAGGGTAATCCTTTCCCTCCAGACGGAATGCCTCGATAATACTCCTGGCTCTGTCCTCCACCACATTCTTTGCCACACAGCCTGAAAGATAAATCAGAAATTCATCGCCTCCCATGCGTGAAACCGTATCCTGTCTTCTTGTGTGGACCTTTAAAATGTTTGCCAGAGCCATCAGCACTCTGTCTCCTGCCTGGTGCCCGTAAATATCGTTGACTTTTTTGAAATTGTCAATATCAAGCAGAAAAAGCGTCCCCTTTTTGTCTGTCATAAAAGACTGCCTGATGCAGCCTGCCGCTCCCTTTCTGTTGAGCGTTCCCGTGAGGGGATCCTCTATTGCCTCGCGCTTCAGTTTTTCCTGCAGATCCATATTTTTAGAATTATCCAGAATAATCCCTATAATGGCCTCTCTTCCGTCCTCTGTGACAATCCGGTGCCCCTTTTCCATAATCCACATAAGGGATCCGTCTTTTCTCATAAATCTGCACTGCAGTTCATACTCGCCCGTGTCCCTTACGCTCTGAAAGACCTCCCGTTCCACCTGTTTTCTGTCCTCGGGGGCAATGATGGAGATAATCTTCTCCCCTGTCACCTCCACCAGTTCCTCGTATGTATAGCCCAGATAGCTTAGCATGGAATCATTGATGACATAGAGAGGAAAACCCGGTTCCAGATATACTCCCGAATTCCTCCGGGAAGCAGGGATGACATGGTCTGTATCAGGCTTCTTCCTGCTACAGCCCCGATTTTTCCTACAGAACGATGGCCATATTTCAGAGGAAAGACCTCCTCTCTCTCCTGGAAGCGCATAGGCCTTGACATATGCAGCTGAACAAGCTTCCACATCCCCTCCTCCTTCCTTGCGCATGCAGTCAGACGGATTCCGGCATTTTTTCGAATGGCCCCCTCCTGTTTCTTTTCCACCGCAGTTACAAAAAAGCAGAAGGCCCCGCACATCCCCTCCCCATATTCGCTTTCTCTGTAATCTGCCAGGACGTAGCTGAACTTTTCTTCTTTCTGAACTGCGGCAGTTTCACGTTCCAGAAGAGCCCTAAGCTCCATCTTGTTCCTTGCAATCTCCTGTTCCTCTGTCCCGAAGCTCATGATTTTCTCAGAGGCAAAAGTCAAAGCCTTTTCTACATTTCCCTCTATCAGGCATGCGTCAAAAAATTGTTCCAGCAGCTTTTTTACTCTCATAATAGCATTCCTCCCGCTGCCGCGGAAACTGTTCTGTGGATGCGTCCCCGCCACTTTTTCATACCTGTCATTATATCGAAAATGATTATCATTTTCAATAATAAAGTATGCGCCAAAATGCGTACTGGAAATTTCCGTGGGGATTTCCGTCTTTAAGATCAGATGGTTTAAAAAAGAGACAGCCTTCTCAGGCTGTCCCTTCCAGACTTTTACCGTCTCCAGACATATCTGCCCTTCGGCCTTCTCCTGCTTCTTTTTAAATGCCTTCTCGCCTCTTTCTCACCTTCCTGGCCGCCGTCTGAAGCTGGTATCTGTCTTTTCTCCTCCTTTTCCTCTGCTCCTTTCGGCTCTTCGTGAACGCATTCTGCGGACCTCTGCTCTCCCTTCGTGTTTTTCTTCCCGTTCTCCTTTTCAGCTCTCTCTTTCAGCCATTTTGGCTCCTCACGCCTGGAATCCTTTCTGACTGACTCCTCCTTCAAATGGTTCTGTGTCTCCTCTGCAGCAGAGAGAATCATCTCCTCATCCGGCCTCTGACCGCGCTTTTTCCCGGTGTTTCTTCTGCCTTTTCTCCTCATTTCCGGTATGGAGGCCTCCTCCTGCTCATTCTCAGAGGACGCTTCCCTCATCTCCTCCCTGGCTGCTTCCTGTCTTTCCCGCTTTTCCCGGATATGCCTTTCTTTTTCCTGCCGCTCTCTCTCCCGCTTTTCTTTTTCGTGTTTCTCCTTCTCAGCCTTTCTGTCAGCTTTTTTCTGTTTTTTCTGTTCTTTTTCCCGTCTTCCCTGTTCTGTCTGCCCGCTTTTTTCTCTGGAACTTTTGGTCTCTTGTTCCTTGGCCTTTTCTCCGGCCCGCTCACTGCGGTCGACAATAATCTCCCTCACGCTCTCCGCCTTCTCCTCATTCACCGCTATGGCCGGCTGGCGTTTCATACTGATCAGCTTTCCTGACATCTCCTTTCCGTCCCAGAAATCCTCCATACTGCCGAATCCATTGTCACGGCTGACGATAATAAAGTCCTTTTCAGCTGTACTTCCGATCAGGTAGCCGCAGTAGCTGGAGAGCTGAAAATCCAGGAAATTCTTTCCTGTTTTATCCACCTTAATATATCTGACCTCTGCCCTGGAAGAAGCAATCTCAATATGGCGCTCAAACGGGACGGCCGCCGCCTGCTTTCCATAAAAAATCACAACTCTGTCGTGGTCAGAAAGTTTCTCCACTCCGTCCATTCCTCCTACTCCTACATTCTCGAAATCTACTAAATACGTACTCATCTGAATCCTCCATTCATTGTTTATCCGTTCTGCAATTCTGCAGCTTTTCACACAGTTTGCTCCGGCGCAGAAAGGATGTTCTGCTTTCTCTGTCCCCAGCCCGTAAGCTGCGGCCGCCTGCAGTTCCTTCAGCTGCCTGTTCTGCTCTTGAAGCAGGCAGAAGGCCTGAGCATTTTTCACTGCACTTCCCTGATCAGGCAGTACTGATTCAGAGGGAAATGCTTCTTTACCACCCCATATACCTTAAAACCGAATTTGGCATAAAAGGCCAGATTCTTTTCATTGTGTGTTTCCAGTGAAATCATCATTCGATGGCGGTTTGCATAGTCAATGGCCTCGTCTAACAGAAGGGCCGCTACCCCGTGGTGCTGTACATGAGGATCTACGGCAAGGTAAATAATGTGTAGCCTTCTGTTCTGGTGAAGCTGATCCGTCCAGCTTGAATTCAGGTAATCTACGCCCCTCATAAAGTTATAGAAAGTCTTTAGAGACGGATCCTCCTTGATCAGCACAGTGTCCGTGTACAGAGCCGCCTTTGCCTCTGAAAAGTAAAACCGGAACAGGTTATACGGCTCTGCCTCATCCGATACAACCAGTACCCCCTTCAGCTCTTCGCTGTCTGCAAATATCTCACAGGTTTCAAAAAATTCATCCAGATCACAGTGAAACAGCTCAGGCATCAGCCTTTTTCTGACCTCTGGATCAGGGATCAGCGTTTCATAGAGCGGATCATGTGCAAAGCAGAGATTCAAAATTTTCTCCAGCTTCGGCAGATCTTTTCTCTGCACACGGTACAGCTTATCACTATCCATAATAAATTTTCACCTCTGTATAAAGTCCTTTTTTGTTATTTTTTCAAGAGTGTCCAAAGCATCCAGAAGCGCTCGAAGCTGTCTTGACAGCGCCTCATCAAGCGCATCTGCTTCCTTCCTGCAGTCACTCTCTCCTCCGGACTCTCTTTGAAGCAGCCCTGTGACAAGAGGATACAGATTTTCATGACCGGCAAGTCTCTGGTACCCCCATTTCAGACGGTCCTTTGGCTGATCCAGCACATACTCGGTAAAGTGGCGGTACACTTCTTCAGAAAACATAAAGGCATAGGCATTATTATCCACCTGATAGAGCTTTCGCAGAGCAGCTGAGATCTTTCCTTCTCTGAGATTCTTCACCGCCCCGCCCAGCAGCCGTATCTTTTCCATACAGAGCTCATGAAGATAATAGACATTTCCATACCAGTCAATGCGCACAAACTCATCCTGTTCCAGCTTAAAGCGCCTTAAAAGCTCTGCCTCGCGCTTTCTCTCTCTCTGAAACAGCTCCTCTGCCTGCGCCTCTCTTCCCTGGCTCAGAAGGCTGCTGTAGCGGTTATTGATTTCCCGCACTTCTTCATATTCTCTCCATGAGAACTCTGCCGCCTGCTCAAAGAGCTGCTTCATCTCTTCCAGCCTGACAGCCACCTCCGGACTCACCCATAGCTCTCCCAGTTCTTCATCAAGAGACCGGGCCGCCCGCTTCATCACCCGCTCAAAACAGAGAGGAACCACAGCTGTCCGGTCAAGAGCCTCAATCAGAAGAGCGAACAGCTCATGGTGAAGTCTGTAGACCTGCTCATCATAGAACTCATCATTGTCAAACTGGGAATGATAATGCGTTTCCATAAAGCTCCCGCCTGTGAAATCATTGACCATGGACGGAATTCCGGCAATTGCCATGGAAAAGTCATCTGACCAGGTTTCAATGGGAGCCGTTACCTTTGTCTCTTCCGGATACGCCTGAGTCAGATTGGGCAGATCCTCCAGCCATTCATTCAGATAATCTACGTATTCGTAGCAGCTTCTGATCCTCGCCCTGGTTCCATGTGCCAGAGCCGGCAGCTCGAAATTCAGGTCTGCAATCACCCTGCCCACCCATTCGGGATGCGCTGTGAACACCTGCTCATAGGCTCCCGCAGACCAGTCAAAATTAGAATCGGCTACTCCCCACTCCTCAGCCGCCATAGCGCAGAAAACAATGGTATTGTTGGGCTGAAAGCCGCTTGCCACCAGAGCCCTGGCAATTCCCAGCATCATAGCCACAGCTGTATTATCATCCTGAAAGCCGCTGAAATAGGAATCATAGTGGGCAGACAGGAGAACCATACGCTCCGGATGTCTTCCCGGAATACGGCCTGTGATGTTGTAGGTGGTGCAGTTTCTTCTGACACGGGTATCCGCATCCAGAAACACAGACAGCTCCCCCTTCTCCTGCAGCAGCTTTTTCAGCTCTCTTGCATCTCTTTCTGAGATAGAGAAAGCAGGTGCATCCTCCGGCCCTGCAATATCCTGGGCGTTTAATGCTTCCTCTCCGATTTCGCCGTACCCTCCGCTCTGAACAGCGATCAGAGCTCTGGCCCCCTTTAAATGGGCTTCATAGACCGGATAGTTAATCCACCACTCATCCCTCTGGTTAATATCCACCAAAACCAGCTTTCCGGCTGCATTCTTTCCCTCATAATCCCGGTCCGTTCCCTTCCCCAGGTACATCAGGGAGCACTCCTCAAATCCATCTGTCACAAGAGTGGTCTGGTAAGCTCCCAGCTGAACCTCTCTCTCCCTTCCGTCCTGTCCCTCAAACCGAAGAACTGCCTTTTTAAACTCCCAGCCATCCACGGTTACCGCATCCTTTGACACATCTGAAAGGCCGATGCTCTCCATCTCCTGTTTCAGCATTTCTCCTGTTTCAAACTCCGCCCTGGAGCCCGCTGTGCGGTATCCCAGGACAGGATTGGATTTATATACTTCCATCCGTTTTGCCAGACGGTAGGAATAATCCACATCCAGATGCTTTAGGATCTCTTCCTGTGTTATCATGACTGCCTTCCCTCCTGTTAAACATTCCGGCAAAACTTAGCGCCCGGTTGCCGGCACTGCATACTGAAGCCGGCATGCGCAGGTATAATGCCCGCTTTGCAGGTATTCCTTGGTTATTATACCACCTCTCCTTACAGGTAGGGAAGTGAATTTCGCCTTCGGCCTGAAGAATCAGAAAAAAGGATGACGTATAATTAATTTCGCAAAATTAATTTCATAAAAATAGACATGGTCTATAGC
>NZ_QUJI01000037.1:0-17598 GCF_003480545.1 Clostridium sp. AM29-11AC | reverse complement strand
TGACTACCGGCTGCCAAACGGCAAGATTTTAATTTTGCGAAAAACTATTGACACAATCTCCCCGCGCGGAGCGTTTTTCTATAACAGGGAACGAAGTTTCCTGTTATAATAAAAAAGCGGAAGGACAAAACGCCTCACGCGCTCCGTTCTTTCGCTTTTTCTTTTCTTTCAGTCTCTGACTCTAACCGGCCTGAACTTCTGTCTCTTAAGCCTTCTCTGCGATTCTCTCACACAGTCCGTCCCACTCACAGTTCCCGCAGACTTCCCTTCTCTTTCCGGCTCTGATAATCCTGCTTACTACCGCCTGCCTGAACTCTTCCCAGCGCAGCTCATTTTCTGAGCCTCCCGGCCCATTCTGACTGCCGAAGAGGCCGCAGAGCTCCAGCACCTTTCTGTCGTATGATTCTGCCTTCTGCCTTTCGCTGCATCCCCGGGGAGTCCGGTTGGGACAGGAGGAGCAGACCTCGTCCTCCCCGACTGTCAGAATAATCCTCGGGTTATCTTTCAGACTGCGGATTACCTCTTTCATGTGCTCTGTAAATTCTTCGCTGTACCCGCTTCCTCTGAAATAGTAAATACAGAGTCCGTGGTGGGGTCTGAGTCTCAGCGGCAGATTTTTTTCTGTCCTTTTATCTGTATTCGTCATCTCTCGATTCAATCCTCTTTCCGTTCCAATCCTCTTTCCTTTTTCTGCAGAATCTCAGTCAGTCTGCTTCTGACCGCCCCTAGGCTTCCATGCTTCTTACGGCCTTTCCGAGTCTTTTGCTCATAGCTGCCGCCAGTGTGATTTTCAGCAGATCGGGGATGACAAACGGGATCACACACCATCCCAGAACCGTCATAATGCCCACCGGCTCAGCCGTTCTGGCATACATAAACAGATACCAGAAGGTTCCAAAGGCATAGCATGCCATAAGCCCCAGCACGGCGGAACACCAGAAAACAGCAGTTTTTCTTCCAAAGGCCCGCTCCATCCCCCACATAATCAGGGCAGTTAAGACAAATCCCGCTATATAGCCTCCCGTCAGGCCCACCAAAACTCCGATGCCGCCTGAGAATCCGGCAAATACCGGCATTCCCACAGCCCCCAGCAGAATATATACCAGCACGGCCATCGTTCCTCTCCTGCCTCCAAATACGCCTACTGCCAGAAATACCGCGAACGTCTGCATGGTAAACGGCACTGCCGTTGGTATGGAAATCCATGAACATACCGCCATAAAAGCAACCATTATTCCAATGTAGGTGAGATCTCTCACCCCTGCTCTGCGTCCTGCTTTCTGCTCCGCTGTTCTCTCCATGTTCCCTCTCCTTTTCGTTTTTGGCTTTCCCAAAATTTTTCTGTTTATCTTCTCATTGCCGCAGATTTTCTGCACACAGTTCTGCCTAAGAAACAGACAGCCCGATCATTTATCCTCTGTCTGTGTCTATCTTAGATCTGTCTCTTTTGTTTGTCAACTATTTTTATTTTTTAGTTTACATTCCGTTTTCAATCAGTCTCGCAGACGGCAGCAGACAAGTCTGTTTCTCACCTGTGATACTCAAACTGCAGTCTGTATCCGTTCCAGTCTGTATCCGTTCGCCTGCCATTCAAAAAAATTTGCCTAATTTCCCTGCACACTGTCCGGAAAGCAGCCTGAAGCTCTGTATCGTCTGGGACAGATTCATTCCTGCCGTTTATCATTCTGCCTCTGCTTCCGAGTCTGTCTATTTTCAGGCGGAATTCGGGGCTATTGTTTCCTGATTTTTTAACTGGCGAGTGAAAATATAAAAAAAAGCAAAGACTATCCTGTGATTTACAGGTTGAATATTATCCATTAATTGATTATAATTATTTGAAACGGAGGTATAACCAACATGAAAGACATACGAATTGCTATTATTTTTTGCTTGTGCGCCATTATCGCCGGTATGGCCTTCTTACTGAAAAAGCAGCAGGATCTCCAGATGGTTCTTGCTCTCAGCCACAGGGAGCTGGAAAACTGGCTGTCTGAGGGAAAAAAAGTCCGCTAGACATTTTTAATCAGCTAAATATTTAACGAATCGTTGCAATACAGGGCAGATATAATCCTCATACGCTTACATGCTTCTGAGGACTATATCTGCCCTGTTTAAATAGTTCCTACTTTTGCTGCATCCGGCCCTTCTCGGAGTGTATGCACATCTCCTGCCGTATGCCTCCTCTTCTCTTCCCGCCGGCTACTCTGCAAAGTACAGTCCCTCAATGCACATTCCGCCTGACTCTGTCAGAGCTCCGCCGCCGCCGTCTACCCGGCTGGTGCCTCCCGGATAAAAGATGCCGTCCCTGCAGAGAATTCCATTTGGCATCACCAGCAGGACAGCCAACTCTCCCAGCACTTTTATCCTATGCCCCTTTTTCTTCAGCAGCTTTACTGTGTCAGGTGAAAATCCAGCCTCCAGCTCCAGCCCCTGATTCAGGGTCAGACAGCACAGATGCGGTGTTTTTACCGCTGAATCCATCATCATCCCATAGTCAATGACATTGACGATGAGCTGCAGCGTGCTGGTGATAATCCTTGGGCCTCCGGCTGCCCCCACTGCCATCACAGGTTTTCCATCCCTCGCCACGATGGTGGGCGTCATACTGGAAAGGGACGTCTTTCCCGGACAGACAGCATTCGCCATTCCGTAGGCCAGACCCTGTGTCGTTCTGACTCCGGCCTTGGGACTGAAATCGGCCATGGTGTTGTTCATGACAAATCCCCGTTTGGGTATCACCACCCCGCAGCCCCACCAGTTGCGTATGGTCTGTGTCTGGGAAATCACATTTCCCTCCCGGTCCATAACCGTAAAGTTTGAGGTGCAGCCTCTGTACTCCTTCGCCTCGATCCCTTCTGAAGGGGCGTATTCTCCGGCCTTCTCCATGTCAATTTTAGCTGCCAGCTCTCCTGCATAGTCTTTTGAAAGGATTTTCTCCAGATTTATTTTCACGAAATCTGGATCTCCCATGGCCACCGACCGGTCGGCAAACATCAGATTCATGGTTTCAGCTGTCACATGGATGCTGTCTGCCGAGTGAAATCCCATCTCCTTTAAGTCGAAGTTCTCCAGGATATTCAGCATCTGTATCAGATGGCTTCCGCCGGAGGATGGAGGCGGCATGGAGATGATCTCATATCCCCGGTAGCTGCCCCTCACTGCCTCCCTCTCCTTTGGGCGGCACTGCTCTAAATCTGCCTTCGTGAAAACTCCCTTGTATTTGTTTACCTGTGAGACAATTTCATCGGCCACAGGGCCGCTGTAGAACCAGTCTACCCCATATTTTGCCACCGCTTCCATCGTGTCGGCCAAAGCCTCATTTCTCACAAGCTCACCAAACCGGCGCGGCTTTCCGTTGTTTAAAAAAAGCTCCTTAAATCCCTCAAACTCCCTGCTGTTATGTTCGGCTTCCGGTGTATCACTGGCTCTGGCATAGGAAAAGCCGCAGTGTAATCCCTCTCTGCAAAGCCGGATCGCCGGCTCTGACACCTCCTCCCAGGTCATGGTTCCATAGGTCTTGAGAAGCTGATCCATGGCCCTGTAGAAGGCGGGAACAGCCGCAGAGCGCCCTGAAAATTCCGTAAGCTCTAAATCTGCTTCCCCGTTTTCATCGAGAAACATATCCCGGTAAGCATTGGCAGGGGCTGTGCCTCTGGCATCCACCGTGTGATAGTTTCCTGTCCTGCTGTCATAGAACACCTGGAAGCAGCCTCCGACGATTCCGCTGTGGTGGGGATCCACCGCTCCCAGCACCAGAGAGACGGCTGCTGCCGCGTCAAAGGCGTTTCCTCCTTTTTTCAGAATTTCCAGTCCTGCCCGGGCTGCATATGGGTTATTGGCGCTTACTGCCCCTTCGGTTCCCGATACATGGGGCCGGTACATCGCGCTGGAATTGTCTGCCATAAATCCAAGATACGGTCTGTTAGGCATAATGGTTTCTCCTTCCTGGCAGTTTGCTCCTGCCGGTTGATTCTGCCCACATTGTATCGGATCGGCCGGTTTTTTTCTTGTAAAAATCGGAACTCTCTCTTATCTTTCTTCTCCCCTGCCGCCTTCCCCGCTTTTCCCTGATTCTGCCTGGAGCTTTCCCGGACATATCCCGAGAAATTCCTTAAACTCTCTGCTGTAGTGGGCCTGATCACAGTATCCCAGTCCGTATGCCTCCTGAGCCATGGACTTTTTTGCAGAACTGCCCTGACGGCTCAGCGCATCCCTGAGAGCATGCTGAAATCTCGTCTGACGGCAGAGCTGTTTGGGGGCTATCCCTATCTGCTGCACCATCACCTCCTGCAGCCTCCTCGCCGAGTAACAGTTCTCTCTTTCCAGCTCCTTTATCTTTACAGCTCCCCTGCGCTCCCAGATTAGCTGCTGTACCTGGGAGGCCAGCAGATTCCCCTCCATTCCCCCTCTTTTTTCTGATTTTCGTTCTTCCTCCCACCGCTTCAGCAAAAGAAGCAGCTCTCTCTCCGGCTGCTCTCCTGCCAGGCTGTCCCTGAGTTCTCCCAGCCTGTCTGCCGTCAGGATTTCATCAAGGGAGGTCCCCTCCGGGTTCACTTCACAGGCAGGGACAGAGAATACCCTGGAAAAAGCCCCGGGGAAAACCGGATAAAAATTCCCCTCTCAGCACTGTATAAGGGGATCTCCTTTTTCTCGCTCAGCACACCGTAGCAGACTGCCTGAAAGCTCTCCGGTCCTGTGACAAGTGCGCAGATCTGTCCGTTTTCCGGGATGCAGGTCCACTTTTTCGCATCCCACTCCATCCTGCAGAGGGAAATTCCTTCTTCTTTTATCTCTTTTTCCGCCCTGGCAACGCTGTTCCAGAATGGCTGAATCGAATAAAAATAGCTGTTTTTCCCTCCCATATCTGTCCTCCCGTATAACTTCTATAACTTCAGACAGGGTGCGGACCTCGCCCGGATCCACACCCCTCTGAAATAATACATGTGTATAATTTTTCTGCCTATTCTTCCGTTTTGTCAGGTTCCCCTCTCAGTTCCCCCGAAGCCACAATATCTGCCCCGCAGCCGCAGATATTTTCCACGATCACATCATACCGTTTTACCGGTCCCTTGACAACTACCTTTTTTATAATCTCCATGCAGTCCATGATCCGATCTTTCGGCACCGGACGGTTGGAGCGCACAGGAAGAAGCTCCTGCTTTCTGTCATCTGTCCTGACGGTTGTGGTGAGAATCCGGACCGGGCTGATAAATTCCTGGCGTCCGTATTCCTCGCCTCGCTTACAGGTGTAACCAGATATGGACTGTATCTGGTCTGCCTCCCCTTCTACCGTGATATGACAGCCCATGGGACAAACGGTACAGATAATTTCCTTTTTCATTCCCTACACCTCCTTCTCTGCCTCTACTGTCACAGCCCCTGTCACAGCTGCGGCAGGAATGACAATCGATTCCATTTCGCCCGGGCTTACGCGAAGAACACGTTTTACTGCAATCTCCTGCCCGCCGCACCTGGCAGTAATTTTCACCTTCCTGTCCGGATGAAGGACACGGAAAAAGAGCTGTATCTTTTCAGACTCCTCCTGACCCTGAGCCGTCAGGGCGCTGTCTGTCCTGATATACTGGGGGCAGAGATAGCGCACATTGCTGCCGGGAACGGTTTTTACTGAATGTTCCCGTTTTTCCTGGGCTCCGGTTCTGCTTTCTTCCGGCGCTCCCTCCTCTTTCTGCTTCATGGCATACCGGGCTGCGAAGGTACCGGCTCTCATGCTCTCTGCTGTCACATTGTCCACCAGATCATTGACATGGACCACGTTTCCGCAGGCAAACACAGCAGGTTCTGAGGTCTGCATATACTGGTTTACCATGGGCCCGTTGGTGAGAGGTGAAAGTTCGATTTCTGCCTGTCTTGTCAGCTCGTTTTCCGGTATCAGACCTACAGACAGGAGCAGGGTATCGCAGGAGAGAAACTCCTCTGTCCCCGGAACAGGCTTTTTATTTTCATCTACCCGGGCCACGTACACGCCCTCCACTCTCTCATTTCCCACGATCCTGGTTACCGTGTGTGAGAGCATCAGAGGAATTCCGAAGTCATCCAGACACTGCACCTTATTTCTGGTAAGGCCTGCCAGGAAGTCCATAATCTCCACAACTGCCTTTACGTGTGCTCCCTCCAGACTCATTCTCCTGGCCATGATCATTCCGATATCGCCGGAACCCAGAATCACAATCTCCTTTCCCACCATCGTGTTCTGACGGTTCAGAAGTCTCTGGGCAGCGCCTGCC
The DNA here is from genome assembly GCF_003480545.1 of Clostridium sp. AM29-11AC. Lineage (NCBI taxonomy): Bacteria > Bacillati > Bacillota > Clostridia > Eubacteriales > Clostridiaceae > Clostridium > Clostridium sp. AM29-11AC. Next base: position 11,353 of record NZ_QUJI01000037.1, on the reverse strand, counting down.
GTATAGATTCCTGCCGGGCGTGTTCCTGGTATCTGGATTCCCGCCCTCGTCTTTTCCCTGCAGCCCATGGCCAGCACAATGCTCCCCGCCTTCACTCTCGTCATACCGTACTGGGCGTTGACGCAGTAGACAGCCGGCTCCCGTGGGTCCACCTCAAGTACCATGGAATTTAAGAGAACCTCTGCTCCCAGCTCCTTCGCCTCATCCTCAAATCTGCCGGCATACTCCGGTCCTGTCAGCTCCTCCTTAAAATAGGTGAGCCCAAATCCCGGGTGAATGCACTGCTGCAGAATTCCGCCAATGCTTTCATCTCTCTCTATCAGGAGAACGCGCTCTGCCCCCTCCTTTTTTGCCGCAACAGCTGCCGAAAGGCCTGCCGGGCCTGCTCCGATCACCGCTACATCACAGAAAATATCATACATGCTTTCCCTCTCCTTTTGTCCCTGTTTAAGCTTTGATTATCCTGCCGTCATCTTTCAGCCCGGCCTATCTCATCTTTCCTGTCACCATATAGGAGCCCTCATTGTTTTTATTGATCTGCTCCACCGGAACCTTCCACTCTCTTGCCAGGATTTCCAGCACCTTCGGGCCACAGAAGCCTCCCTGGCAGCGTCCCATCCCGGCTCTGACACGGCGCTTTACAGCATCCATGCTTCTGGCGCCCAGAGGCCTCCTGATGCAGTCTAAAATCTCTCCCTCGGTGATGGTTTCACACCTGCAGATCACTGTTCCGTACGCTGGATTTTCTGCTATGAGCTGCTCCTTTTCCTCTCTGCTCAGCTCATGGAAGCGCACAATCCCCTTGCGCGTTTTCTTATAGTTTTCTTTAAACACAAGCTGGCAGCCGTGATCCAGCAGAAGCTGGGCTACATATTTTCCCATGGCCACGGAGAGGGTAAGTCCTGTGGAGCGGACACCGGAGAGATTGACAAATCCCTTCAGATCATCCCACATGTCTACGTGGAGTCCCTCCGGATTCCTGTTGGGGCGAAGTCCGCTGTACTGGGTAATGGAATCTCTCACATTCACCTCCGGAACCAGCCTCTTTACATCCTCCACAATACTTAAAAGTCCTTCCTCTGTCACGCTCTTGTCCGTCTTGTTGTCCAGATCCTCCGCAGTGGGTCCCACCAGCATGTTTCCGTGGATTGTGGGACACATAAGCTTTCCCTTTGTCACCTTCGTCGGAATCGGAAGCACGATGTGCTCTACCTTGCAGCTGGTATTCTTGTCGAGAATATAGAACTGTCCTCTTCTTGCCACAACCTTGTAGTCCGCCTTACCCACCATTGCCGCGATCTCGTCGCAGTACAGAGCCGCTGCGTTAATCACATACTCTGTCTCGATCACGCCTGCCGTTGTCTCCACCGCCGTGACGCGCCCTTCTTTTGTCTGGATTCCTGTCACCTTTGTGTTTAAGAGGAAGGAAACCCCATTTTCATTGGCGTTTTCCGCCAGAGCCTGCACCAGGATGAAGGGATCGATAATGCTCTCCCTCGGTATGTAAAGCCCGCCCTTCACCTCCGGGTTCAGGTTCGGCTCCATCTCAAGGAGCTCTTTTCCCGTTTTGTACTCTACATCGTACACCCTGTTTTTAAAGGCCTTGGCCTTGATCTCCGGCAGTTTTTCATACTGTTCCTGTGTAATGGCCGGAAGGATTGCGCCGATCCGCCTGAAGGGAACGTCCAAATCACGGCAGAGCTCATCATACATAGGGTTTGCAGCCACCACAAGCTCTGACTCCAGTGTTCCCGGCGAGGCGTCGTAGCCGGTGTGGATAATGGCGCTGTTTGATTTCGACGCGTCTCCTCCAATATCCTCATTCTTGTCTACCACTGTCACATCAATCTGATATTTTGACAGTTCCCTGGCTATGGCACAGCCTACTGCTCCTGCTCCGATTATTACCACATCTGTTTTCAGCATCTTTTTCCTCCTATTTTTCCTGTCAGTTCCTAGCTTTCTGCCCAGTTTTTCGCCCTCTCTACTGCCTTGTGCCAGTTTCTGAGAAGCTCCTGGCGCACGTCCTCTTCCATATGAGGCTCATAGCGGCGGTACAGCTTCCAGTTCTTCTCAAGCTCCGATAAATCGTGGAACTCTCCGATTCCGCAGGCGGCCAGATAGGCAGCTCCGAGAGCCGTGGTTTCCGTAATCACCGGAACATCCACCGGAATCCCCAGAATATCTGCCTGAAACTGCATCAGAAACGTATTGACCGCAGCCCCGCCGTCCACACGCATGACCTCAATGGGAATCCCAGAATCCTTCACCATAACATCCAGATTGTCCTTTACCTGATAGGCGATGCTTTCGAGGGTCGCTCTCACCAGCTGTTCCTTGGTCGTCCCTCCTGTAATGCCCACGATGGTTCCCCTTGCATACTGATCCCAGTGAGGGGCCGCAAGTCCGGCAAAGGCCGGCACAAAATATACACCTCCCGTATCAGGCACCGATTTCGCCAGCTCCTCTGTCTCAGCCGCAGTGGCAATCAGATGGAGCTTATCCCGCAGCCACTGAACTGCCGCTCCCGATATGTAAATGCCTCCGTCCAGGGCGAAGGTAATCTTTTTTCCGTTCAGCCCCCACCCTACCGTGGTCAGAAGCCCGTTTTCCGAATATACCGGCTTATCTCCTGTGTTCATCAGCATAAAGCAGCCCGTTCCGTAGGTGGTCTTTACTGTCCCCGGCTTAAAGCAGGCCTGACCGAAAAGTGCTGCCTGCTGATCGACCACGGAACCGGAAATGGGGATCTTTGCCCCGAAAAAGTCCAGAGGATCTGTGGTTCCGTAGACTTCGGCACTGTCATGAATTTCCGGAAGAATCTGTTTAGGGATTCCCAGAGCCTCCAGAATTTCATCATCCCACTCTCCGGTGTGGATATTTAACAGCATGGTCCTCGAAGCCGTAGAGTAGTCCGTTACATGGACATGGCCGTGAGTCAGCTTCCAGATCATCCAGGTATCCAGTGTTCCTGCTATCACATGGCCGTTTTCAATTTTTTCTCTGACTCCGTCCACATGATCCATAATCCAACGAATCTTCGTGGCACTGAAATAGGCATCCACCACAAGCCCTGTTTTCTCGCGGATCATGTCGCCATACTGCTCTGCAATCTCATCTGCCATTTTCGCAGTTCTCCGATCCTGCCACACAATGGCATTGTATACAGGCACACCGGTGAAGCGGTCCCAGAGCATCACCGTCTCGCCCTGATTGTCCAGTCCCATGCAGGTCAGATCTGCCACCTGTATGCCAGCCTCTTTTGCAGCCGAATCAATTGTTTCAAGAATGCTCCCCCATATCTCCATGGGATCATGCTCCACCCAGCCCGGCTGAGGATAATACTGGGTATGTTCCTTGTATCCCCTTGCCACCTGATTCCACTGGGAATCAAAAATGAGTGCAGTCGTCCCTGTGGTCCCCTGATCTAACCCTAAATAATACTTCTCCACAAAATTTCCTCCTCCTGCCATAAATTTGCGGCTTTCCTGCCGCCTGACCCATCATGTTTCCATTTATCTTATTCTTTGATATTTCTGCTTCTGCCTTTGTTTTCTGCCCCTTTTCTTCTGTATCCCCCTATTTTGCCTCTGTCTCAGGGGCCGCTGTCTTCTCAGGCTCCTTCATATTCCTGCAGATAAACAGGGCGAGTAGAACAGCAAGCACACCTGCGGCCAGCTTTCCGATGACAACAGGAGTGATCATTTCCGGACGGACGCCTGCCGTAAATCCGAGATGATCTCCCAGAGCTGCCGTAGCGGGAACCAGCCATGCTGTGTTCACAATGATTCCCTTTTTGTTCATGTCCTTCATCATGGTATAGACAGGAACGGAATTGGCAAGGGTGAACACAAGTCCCGCTGCGCTTGTCTTGTCGAGTCCAATCTTCCTCCCTACTGCATTCAGAGGTTTGTCAAGAATTTTCGTGAGAATCGTAAGCACCGGGAAGGTTCCCAGAAGCACAATGCCGATTCCGGCGATGGCGTTCATTCCCTCCATAATATCGGCCATTCCGGGTATGATCACCACCCCGGTCAGATGCTCAAATGCTGCCGCTGCCAGTCCTATGTAGATGACAATGGTTATAAACTGTCCGAAAATCATACAGCCCTTTACCATAGCCTCCGGGATAAATTTCAGTCCCAGAGCCAGAAGTACGGCCAGTATAATTACCGGCACCGTATTCCTAAGCACCATTCCAGGGTCAAAGCCGGCAATGAGTCCTCCAATGATGCTTCCTGCCGGAATCGTCACAAGCCCGATTAACAGTCCCTTGGAAAAATACGGCCTGTCTCCCTTCTCAATCAGCCCGAGACCCACCGGAATGGAAAATACCAGCGTACATCCCAGCATCGATGCCACAATGTTTCCAGCCAGAAGCCCTGCCTCCTGGTTTTTTGCAAGCTCCATGGCCAGAGGATAGCCTCCCATATCGTTAGCGAGAATCGCTCCGAACATAGCCGGATCTGCGCCGAGGGCTTCAAACAGCGGAATAATCGCAGGTCCTAAAAGATCCGCGATCACCGGCGCCAGGCAGACAATTCCCACCATCCCCAGAGCCAGAGGTCCCATTGCGTTAAACCCCTCGTCAAATTTCTCCCCAAGCCCCAGGCGGTTTCCAAAAATCTTATCGGCAGCTCCGATTATCACCCCTGCTGCCATTACCCATAAAATAATCTGATCAAATGTCATATCCTTCCTCCCGTTTTCACTGGTTGCTGCAGATTTTTTTCTTTCCTCCTTCCCTCTCTTTTCTCTCATTTTTCTCTTGTCCCATCTGTTTTTCCGTACACTTTTTCATGTTGTAAAATCCACATTTTTTGTGCTTTTTGTTGTAGTTAATTGTAATTCTTTTTTATTTTAAAATCAATACCACAAAATATCCTATTTTTTCAGGTAATTTTTGTGCACTTTTACGTAATAATTGTGTTTTTTATTCAAACTACAATAAAATGCACATTCTTGTTTTCTAAAACATTCTATTGCCGAACTCGTCCGAAAAGAACTGCACATTGAAAATGAAGAGAAAACAGGGCTTTTCACCCTGCCCCTTCCTCCTCCCCAAAGATTGTAAAACGACAGACAGGGGAACTGCTCTGTCATGGGCGGCTCTTCTATTGCTGAATCGATGAAAAATACAAGAAACTGCAACCGGAAAGGATGAGGCAAAAGATTTCGTCCCTCTGGAAACGGAAAAAATGAGGGGGTTTACAGGCGCTTCCACAAAAAAAGACCGGAAGTCCTACGGCTTCCAGCCCTTTTGCAGTATCAGTGTATACAGGCCAGTCTTTACCAGGCTTTGAATCTGCTTCCGGCCCTTTGAAATGCGCCCTTACCTTTCTTCGGTCTCCACCTGGATCACTTCCGTCTTCATGGAATGCATTCGCGCGATGATGCTCCGATCGGCCCTTCCGTCTGTCACCAGCACGTCCATCCTGCTCAGCGGGCAGACTGTATTCATGGCAATGACTCCGAACTTGCTGTAATCTGCCAGCCCGATCACCTTCTGGGCCCGCGACAGCATCACGCGTCTCAGGTTGGTCTCTTCGATGTGATAGTCGGTGATCCCGTTTTCCACGGTAATTCCTCCAATCCCCAGGATATATTTATCCAGGTTAAAATGCTGCATGATATTTTCCGCCACAAAACCGGAAACGGAGAATTCTCCTTTTCTCACCTCGCCTCCCAGCATAATCACCCTTATATCATCGTCCCCGCTCAGAATCTCAGCGATCGGCATGGAGTTTGTCAGCACAATCACCTTCCTTTTTCCCAAAAGCGCTCTTGCAAACTCCCTGGCTGTTGTCCCAATATCGATTCCAAGCACATCCCCGTCCTCTATCAGCTCCACTGCCCGCCTGGCAATGGCTGCTTTTTCCTCGTAGTTCTTTACCTCTCTGTGTTCATAGAGAGGCTCTGCGGCCTTTTTCTGATTCAGGACAGCGCCCCCGTATACCCGGGTCAGCAGACCTTCTTTTTCCAAAAACTCCAGGTCCCGCCGGATTGTTTCAATCGAAACTCCAAACTGTTTTATCAGATCGCTGACTTTGATCATGCGCTCTGCCTGTATCATTTCCATAATTTTTTCGCGTCTGCTCTGAAGCATGGTTCTATCCCCTTCTGCCATCTGCTCTAATCTCTCTTACCATCTTGGTCCCTGTTTCAGCTGTTCTGTTCTGAACTTTTCCCGGACATTCCAATTCCCTGAACCCTTACTCCGGCTTTCAAACCCTCCCCGGTCCGGGCCTACATCCATTATAATCCCCTCCGCTTCGTTTGCCAATAAAAGAAACAGCACTTTCTTTCATAGCTTTTTCAGAAGAGAGGACTGCAGGATCCGTTTTTCCGCGAAAAAAGGTGCAGAACCTGAATTCCGCACCTTTCCCCGTATCATATCTTCGTCTGCCCCAAGAGCATCTGAGCTTTTATTTTACAGCTACAGCCTCCATCTCCATCAGAACATCCTTCGGAAGTCTGGCCACCTCCACACAGGATCTGGCCGGGCAGGCTCCCTCGAAATATTCGGCATAAATCTCATTGATTTTGCCGAAATCATTCATGTCTTTGATGAAAACGGTGGTTTTTACTACATTTCCCATGCTGGTTCCCGCAGCCTCCAGAAGGTTTTTCACATTCTCCATGACCTGTCTTGCCTGTCCCTCGATGCTGTCCGCGATCTCACCTGTGGCAGGATTTACCGGAATCTGGCCGGAAGTGTAGACCATTCCGTTTACCTCAATGGCCTGTGAATAGGGGCCGATAGCCGCCGGTGCATTGGATGTGCTGATTACTTGTTTCATGTTCAGGTTCCTCCTTTAAATTTGAGTATATAAATTTTTTGATTATCTGTCTCTGACAGGGTCTCTGTTTTTCTGATTTTCTTATCTCAGCCTCTTATTTCCTGATAATGGAGGTTTCTGTGATCTCAATCTTCCCCTCTTTCAGCAGATGGCCCACAGCTCTCTTGAACGCATTTTTGCTCAGATTGAACTCCCGTTTTATCACTTCCGGTGAGGCCTTATCATTAAACGGAAGAACGCCGTCAAACTCATCTAACACCTTTAAAATCATGGCTGCATCCTCGTCCATCTGCAGATATGCCTTCTCACGGCAGCTCAGATCCAGCTTTCCATCCGGCCGAACCTTGGTGACACGGGCCTCCACCAGCTCCCCGATGCGGAAATTTCTGAATACCTCGCGGACCGGAATCATCCCGTAATACTGATCGTCCACAGCCACGAAAACACCGAATCTCTCATTGTTTTCATAGACATGGCCCTTGACCTTGTCTTCTTTTTTATACCCGTCTGCTGTCTTGAGATAGGGATATACCTTCATGGTGGCGGCCAGACGGCTGCTCTTGTCAATGTAGAGGGCGGCCAGACATTCTTCCCCCTCTCTCAGCTTCCCGGTCTGCTCCTTAAAGGGCAAAAGCAGATCCTTTTCAAGTCCCATATCCAGGAAAGCACCGATTTTTGTAATCTCCTTTACCTTCAGAAGCGCTACCTCTCCTGCCTCCAGTTTTGGCACCGCCGTTGTGGCTATCAGGCGGTCTTCTGAATCTTTATAGATAAATACCGTAAGCCTGTCACCGATTTTCGTTCCCTCCGGAACCTGCTTTCTGGGGAGCAGCACCGATGCCTCCGGGCGCTCTTTTTCCCCCAGGTATACGCCAAATTCCTTTTCTCTGAGTACCTCCAGCTCCTGTCTTTTTCCTAATTCAATCATGTGCTTCGTCCTCTCTTTTTGTATGATCTGAATAGCCTTCTTCAGGCCCGTCTTTTTACAGAATTTGTCCTGTCACTGGAATTTTCGCTCCAGGTTCTGAAAGTCTCATTTCAGCCTTCCTTTGAGCTTCATATTGACAAATGGACGGCCGCTCTGTTCTGTCAGTGAAACCATATATCCGTCCTCTGTTCTGCAGATTCTCGGGATCATCACATCTCCCAGAACTGCTGCCTTTCTGTATTCTGCCAGAAGCTCCTCTATTTCAAAATTTTCGGGCAGAAACTCTCTTGCTATCTCCACATACCGGGCATTATTTACATGAAAATTCGTGTCAAGATGATGCCTGGAAACCGTTACCGGCTCTTTTTCCCCGCAGTTTTCAGGCAGGCAGAGCCTTCCCTGTGCTTCCGGCATGGAAAGGGGACTGCCAAGCTCCCCATAGCCCCTGATCTCCTCCTGTGTCACCCTGGCCGGACATTCGTGCTCCAAATCATAGAACACCCATCTGGAATCGGCCCTGACTATACACTCTCCAGCTTCATCCTGAAGCAGAAAATTGCGGTATCCGTAAATTCCCCGGAATCCATAGGGATAGGTGGATATGCGGATCCTCTCTCCCAGAGCCGGATACCGGCTCACCACAATCTGCCAGGAATTCAGCCACCAGGCTCTCCTCACCTGTTCCAGATGGGAAAGACCCATGTGGAGATCCTCCGACTGAAAGGTGGAACAGTCCTGAAAATAATTCATGATCCCGGTAACCGACAGCCTTCCCGATTCGTCTGTCTCACTGTAGCGGACTCTGCTCTCAAATGTGTACATACTCCTCACCTCTTTCGGGCAGATGTCTGTGCTTCGCACACTCCCGTGTGCTCTCTCGGGTTCCTCAAACTCCTCTCCGTTCCGTTTGAGTAGCGAATAGCTTCGCACACTCCCGTGTGCTCTCTCGGGTTCCTCAAACTCCTCTTCGTTCCGTTTGAGTAGCGAATAGCTTCGCACACTCCCGTGTGCTCAGCTATTCTTCATTATAAATGATCCTTTCTTGCTTGTCCATGTGGTTCGAACGGGTGAGGGGGATTTTTCCATAAAATTTTTTTGAATTTTTTCTAAAAAAAGTATTGACGATATGGATGTTATGTCGTATAATAGCACTCGTTGTTGGGGTATCGCCAAATGGTAAGGCAACGGACTCTGACTCCGTCATTTCAAGGTTCGAATCCTTGTACCCCAGTTTTTATCGCTGGAATGCCTGACAGGCTGCATGGTCTGTCAGGCATTTTTTGTTTGTATTCTGTATGGCAACTTTTACAGCTTCATATTCCCAGAAAACACTGCCACTTTTCCTCCACAACAAAAAATAGCCTGAAGTGTCCCACAGACTTACTGTCTGCCGGCACGTTCAGGCCATTTCTCCTCCATGACAGACAGATATTTCAGCAGGCAGCTGTCTGTGCCTAGTGAATAAACATGGCATCACCAAAGCTGAAGAACCTGTATCTCTCCTTTACAGCCTCCTCGTAGGCGGCCAGCACATGTTCCCTTCCCGCAAGGGCAGAAACCAGCATCACCAGAGTGGACTCCGGAAGATGGAAATTCGTGATCAGACAGTCCAGAATCTTAAACTGGTATCCCGGGTAAATAAAAATATCGGTCCAGCCGCTTCCTGCTTTCAAAACTCCGTTTTCATCGCTGGCAGATTCTATAGTCCGGCAGCTTGTGGTTCCCACACAGATCACGCGCCCGCCTTCCCGCTTCGTGCTGTTGATCTTTTCTGCCTCTGATTCCTCCACCACGTAAAACTCCGAATGCATGTGGTGGTCAAGGACATTTTCCACCTTCACCGGACGGAAGGTTCCAAGCCCCACATGGAGGGTGACATGGGCGATTTTTACTCCCCTGTCCTTAATTTCCTGAAGCAGCTCTTTTGTGAAATGAAGGCCCGCCGTCGGCGCCGCCGCTGAGCCCTCATGCTTTGCATAGACGGTCTGATAGCGGTTTTTGTCCTTCAGCTGATGGGTAATGTAGGGGGGAAGGGGCATCTGGCCGAGCTGATCGAGGATTTCCTCAAAAATTCCTTCATAGGAAAACTGGATCAGACGGTTTCCCTCTTCCACTACATCCACAACGGTCCCCTTCAATATACCGTCGCCAAACCGGATTACCGTTCCCGGCTTTGCCTTTTTTCCAGGCTTTACAAGGGTTTCCCAGATATCGTTTTCCTTTCTCTTTAAAAGCAGAACCTCTATCTTGGCATCTGTTCCCTCCTTGCTTCCGATGAGCCTTGCCGGAATGACCTTTGTGTCATTGATTACAAGGCAGTCCCCGGGATTCAGGTACTCTAAAATGTCCCTGAATTTCCTGTGCTCCACCTCTCCTGTGCTGCGGTCGAGCACTAAAAGCCTGGAGGAAGCCCGGTCCTCCAGAGGATCCTGGGCGATCAGCTCCTGCGGTAAATCAAAATAAAAGTCCTTTACATCCATTTCTTATCCTCTTTTCTGTGAATCTCTGCCGGCTGTTCCGGCGTTGTCTCTCTCCCCCGCCTGCCCTGTCCTGACAGGGCCTGTCTTTTCCGGCTTCTCATAACCGTATCGGTCCTTTGCCTGCCGGAGAGTCTTTGGCCTCTCCTTCTTTTCTCTCACTGTCCCTGTTATTCACCGGCTTCTTCCAGGGAGACTTCGGACTCCTCGATGTGGGACGGGCCGTTTTCCATAAACAGAATCCTGTTTTTCAAATCCTCGTCAGCAGCCATAGCTGCCTCCTTGGCATCATCAATCTGTTTTCCCAGCAGCACCACATCCTCATTGGCTGCCACTGCATCCAGATAGGCAGACAGCTCCGGCGTCGGCTCTCCGTCGAAAATGCGCCACTGGCCGTCGCTGCATTTTTCCACATACACGGCAATCAGAGACGGCGCAGGCGTCGCCACTCCGGAAAATCTTACATCGTAGGATACATAAGCCACATAGGCATCCTCTGTAAGTCCATCTGCTGTATAGCAGGAAATATTTTCATATCCCTCTATGTACGCCCTCTGCTTTTCAAAGGATTCTCTGAACTGCTCCTCCTGAGAGGTATCCTGGGAGGTAAACAGATTCAGGAAAGTATCCATATCACAGGAGGACACAGAGCGGAAATACTCCTCCATCAGCTGGTTGATTTCATGGTGCGCATCCTTCTCCAGAATGCTGCCGCCAAAATTATAATGATATTCCTTCGTATCCGGCTCAATCACCACATCCTGCTCCTCACCGATACTGTCCAGGTTATCTACTGTTTCCGGCTCTGATTTTGGCCCGTGCCCCCGCTCTCTTATAAGGCCTGCTGCAAGCAGCACCCCTGCAAGCACCAGGATTATGAGCGGGACTGTCAGAAATAAGCCGTACCTTCTGAGCTCCTGGTCTGACAGCGGCCCGCCGGAGCGTCTCTTTCTGCTTCTGCCCATTTCACCGCCTCCTGTCTTTATCTCGATTTATTCTAGCAAAATACTGTTTAAAAAGCAACCGCCGCACAGGCGTTTCCCATACGGCGGCAGCTGGTTTCCTTTTAGGAAAGAAGTATCAGCAGGGGGAGTGAACTACCCATTGTCTAAAGCCAATGGGCTTCCTGCTTCATCGACCTCGTAACC
>NZ_QUJI01000036.1:0-17805 GCF_003480545.1 Clostridium sp. AM29-11AC | reverse complement strand
AATTCTTACCAAAAAGGAGTCATTTTCTTCCAAAGACACAAACTTTTTTACACTACCTAAGCAAAAGGAGAAAGACACAATGACGACATTAATTGAGACGATGGCTAATGTGGATTTCTGTATGTTTTTGCTTGGAACATTTGGTATTCATTTCTTTATGTGGATACATAAAATGTTACCTAAGTGCAATTCTTTTGTATTCAGTACCATGTGCGTTGTACTGACATACTTTATTTTTGCACACCTGGCTTAGACATACTGGCAAAAAAGTCGGACTAGCTACCCGACTTTTTTGTTTTTATAAATAACGCAATGGCTACACCAGGAATCAAACTGGGGCTCAGAGCCGCTATCCTATCCACCTGGCACTGGTAAGATGCCCTAATTCTCACGCCGAGCTGTGACACCTGGTATAGAGTACAAGTCACCGTCTAAATGCCTTTGGCTTCATGGTACACTATAACATTTTGAAAACGAACAATGTGAACAAATCGAACAAACTTTATTATGCTGCCATAAATCGTTCAAATTCCATCCTCACACTGTCCGCAGTCGCCTTCCTTCCCATCCTGACAGCCACCTGTCCCCAGGTCATCTCCTCAAAAATCTTATACCGAATGATCCGCTGCATCCTCGGAGATATTGTATTCAGCCAAACCTCAACCTGTCGTCTAATCTGTTCTGCATTCTGAATCCTCTTTGCCAGAAGCTCCTCCATTCGTTCCAGTTCGTCCGGATCCTTTACTACCGCATACCCAAGCCCCTCCAGGTGGTAGGTCTGAAGCGTATACGGGAACTCATGGGATGAGCCCTTCACACTGTCCTGCTGTATCTGGGTCCGGCGTTTCCTCAGCTTCTTTATTTCCTCCTTGGTGTCTTTAATCAACTCACAGGCATCTATGTACTGTTCTAATATCTGCTTGTCCAATGGTGCCACCTCTTTCACAAATTTTTCACAGTTCCAACATAAATCTGTCACAGCTTCCTGATATTCTTAAACCATCAAGTAAGACAGTTACTTTTTACATAGATTCTTTTTCATACTCTCCGGCGGTTTTAAGCCGCCGGAACCTCCTTTCTTCAGGGCCATATGCGCCCTGTTTTTTTATCCTTCAGGACAATTCGCTCCGTCACCTCACATTGATGCCATCTGGCAATGGTTTTCATCCGGCGGATCGCGTCCTTCACGTTCTCTGGCTGCCGGTCTGCCTCTCTTATGGCCCGGCAGGCGACGGGATCTCTCACGCCGCTACCGTTGTGGTATAAATCAGACTTCATTTAATCCCGCCCTTCTGTTTCCATGTTTCTAAATCATCCTGAGCTTTTCCAACATAATCTCTGCATTCTTTACATTCAGAAAGAGGTTCATCTGTCATTCTGTCGATATACCCATAGCAGTAATATTGCGGCACTCCATCTTTATACCACTCGACAGTTGCCTGTCCCCGCCGCTTTACCTTGCTTCCTGCAAGTCTACATCTCACTCGTGACATCTTTCATTCCCTCCAAATTCTCATTCCACTGGATAACCTGTCCGCAATAAGGACAGTTATTAAATCCACACTCTTTCAGTTCCCACAAGTCATTTCCGCAGTTAGGGCATAACAGTTTACCGTCTTCACTGTCTCCGTAAAAATCTAGAGGTTTTTGATTCTGCTTCTCCCTGGCTTTCCGGCACTCTTCTACGGTACCGACTGCTCGGTAAGCATCCCACATATCTACATCCTCATTAGTCAGCAGGCGAAGTTTTATCGGTTCTTTTACGCTTATTCGGTAACAAATTCCATCAACAACCGCTTTGAGAAGTCCGTCACAATCCCCGAAGCATTTGCGGAGCTTTCTGTCCATTTCCCGGTACTTATGGATTTCTTTCAAAGCTTTTATTGCCGTTTCAAAAGCAACCGCATAATCAAGCGGATAATCCCATTCAACTTCGGCAATGGCAATCTCTATAACTTTGATCGCTTCTTTCTCTATCATTCCCCTGCTCCTTCCTCTACTGCTATTTTATAAGTTCGTCAGTTACAGTGTTGAACAGTTTATAATACGGAGTGATACTGATTATTTTTCCCGTAGCTTCTCGCTCCCTTAAAACAACATCTGCAACCGTGTATTTCTTATCAGGTGTAACAAAACCATTATCCTTTACGTATTTTTGCATCTCTTTCAGGGCTTTCTTTTTATCCTCGTCATAGAATATGCAGATATATTTTGGCTCTCCGCAATATCCGATAACAGGTTTATAATGCTCATACTGCTCCAAAAGCACGTCATAAACTATTGTCATTTCTCTCACACTCCTTCATACGGTTCTGGAAGCGGCTGCCAGGCGATCACGCAATCAGGTTCATCCCATATACCATTTTCTATCCCGCACATTCCTGTGAATGGCTCTTCCTGTCCGACTAAATCGCCAGTAAATGTGCAAAGATATGTTCCATCTTCCGGCATCCGTTCCTCCACCGGAATCCAGCCGTCTTTGGCAGGGACATCTGTGTCCTTACCAGATATGTACTTGCGGATGATGCCCTTCGCTATATTCATCCCATAGCAGAGATCCGTTACTTTTTCGTCAATATACGGATTTTCCACATACCTTTCTATTGTTTCATCTATCTCTTCCAGAATCTTCTCTAATTCCTGCATTACATTATTTCCTTCCTTCTCTCATATCTAACGGTTTTCCCATTATCCATCTCGATATCTATATATATTGGATATCCCGTTTTATCCTGTGATATCGGGATATATTTTGAAGGTTTCATGTCTCGTGGCTTTCTATGCCCTCTTTCACAGTCTTGGCATTTTATTTTCGTGCTGTAAGTTGTACCGCAAAACTCACAGCGATATATTTTCAATTCCTGCATGTCAGTCCTCCTCACTCCAATCTACCGTTCCATATGATCTTCCCATCCCTGCTGCCTCGCTCAGCCGCAATCTCGCAGGCAGAAGTTCCTTCCGTCACATTCTGTCCATGCCAGCTGCAGGAGTCACAATCTTTAAATTCTTTTGTATGTTCCGCCTTATTCCAGCAGTCATAAAAGTCCCGTTCCATCTCCTTTGTTACCTCTATGGTCAGTAAGACCTTTTCACATACCTGAATACACAGCTTTTTCATAGGCACCTCCTATTGTCTCAACTTCTCCCGAATCCCGCTCATCCAGCTCCCCCTTCCTGTCATTTCTTCTCTCACCCACCTGGATCACCCCTATCACTGCTTCCAATGCATCCACATCTTTTCTCCAGATAGGATCTGCATCGATACCGTCCGCCATATCTCTGCAGTGCTCCAGCAAGTCGGTAAGCTGTCTGCAGGCTTTCTGTAACTTCCCGACATCTACCAGCCGCATTCCTGGAATCCGGAATGCCCTGGAAGCTCCTACCGGATGATCCGTTTCTAACATTCCTTTCTTCAGCATACTCCATAAATGCCCGTTGACCGTTGACAAACCACAGTCAAGTTCTTCCATCAGCTCCCGGTTCGTTGGGGGATATCCATGGAGCTCTATGTATGCTTTAATAACATCTAGGACCTTTTCCTGGCTGATTCTCTGCTTCACGCTTCATTTCCTCCTCTATTCGCTGTCTGATCCACCGTTCTCCATGTTCCCGGTCTGCCAGTTCTTCTGCTGCCAGAGCTGGACTAAAATAACAGCCAATGGGCGCGTATCCTCTGGACGTTTCCTGAAGAATCTGGAATCGTCCGGCAGTCTCCGGTTCGATGTAATACTTCCCGTAAATGTGTTTCATATTTCCTCTCTATCTCGGCCATTCTCCCAGAGTATGGACACCCTTTCTGCTGCAACGCACCACATCCGCCCATGAATAGGTCTGCCCGTTGTCAAACAGGCAGATATGCGGGTATCTGGTGTCCGCTACCTTCGTCCGTCTTCTGGATCCTTCTTCATCCCGGTAGTAATAAACATCTCCAGGGGCAATACACTTCCGGAATTTCTCTATTGTCTCGGGCCAGATCGCCTCGCCCGCCTGAAGCTCTTCCCTCTGTTCCCGGTAAGTCTTCACATCTTCCCTGTGAACTGTATACAGATAGCCCTCCCTGCAGCGTCCCACACAGTCGATAACATTTTTCGTTCTCAGGTTTCCAAACTGGTTTCTGGCATCGCTATGCGTCAGAGCCAGGGCCTTTGCTGCCGCCTGTATGGTCAGCGGTCCTGTTTCCCGCATATATTTCAGGATTCTGTCCTGTTTCTCACCTGAGATACGATTAATCTCCTCCCGGCTGATTTTCGGTATTTTCTTCCTGCCCATAAATTCCTCCCATTCGCTCCAGTATATCCTCGTAGTCATAGCCGTGCTCCTCCAGGTTGTGAAAACGGTTCTTCGGCTTTCCACTGCCGCCTTTCCCCTGGCCACTCCCTTCACTCAGATACCGGCCGTAGTAATCGCGATGGGATTTCCAGGCTTCCGATTCATCCTTCTCCCTCTTCTGCCCTTCTCTGTCACTGTAATTACCGTCCAGAACTTTTGCCATGTTGGCATCCGCAATCAGCCAGTCAAACGTGGCTGTCCAGTTCCAGTTATTTTTCCCCTTCAGGAAACTGCTGGCCTCGGCCATCTCAAACAGTCTCCGGAAATCGTCCACGGTATAACCAGCGCGCAGTCTGGCCCGAACTGCCTTCTTTCTTGCTTCTGACATCTTCACCAGGCGGGGATACGACCCGCAGACGGAGTTGTATAACTCTCGAATCGTGGCAAGCTGGTCAGAAAAGGCGTCCGTCTTTTCTGGTAATCCGTCAGGATTACTCTTTTGCTGTTTTTGTTTATTTTTATTGTTTATTATGTCTACGCTTTGTATTACGGGATATACTTCGGGTTGTACTACGGGATATACTTCGGGTTGTACTTTCAAATTGTAAGTATATTCCGTAGCTAATGAGATAAGGCGGTAACGCCCCGGGACCCCTTTACGTCCCTTCTGGTATTCTACCAGCCCTGCATTCACAAGCCGGTCCCTGCTCTCTGTCAGGGATGCTTCTCTTGCTATCTGCAGGGACACCATCAAGCGGCGGTTATCTACTTGCGTCCATTCCGGCCAGCCGGCCCTGCTGCTCAGATACAGCAGCTTGTACCACAAAAGCTGCGTCAGGGTGGGGAGGGAATGGGTTTCGAGCCACCGCTCAAATCCGTTAATCTCTGCGATATAATTCAAGGCTCTCCCGCCTTTCTTTTTTGAGTAGCCGGGGTACGGTCAAGTCCCCGGCCGGTTGTATCACCAATGGCATCATCGTTCGTGATATATTATTGTGCCATAGGAGGTTGTTATAAATAGGAGCGTCCGAATTCCTTGATGAACTCGTCCCGGCTCCCGTAATGGCTCTCATAGTATCTCTGAGCCATCTGCTTAAGCATCTTATCTATTCCTGCATTCTCCGGTGTCCTCTGGAAGGAAGCGCCGTTGGGGTGCAGTTCCGGACGCAAAGGGATGATAAATCCCCTGGCTTCCGATTTTTTCTTATTCCCCTTGCGTCCCTCAAAAATATGATGCCTCTCCACGTAAGGGCTGCCAGTGAAATAGCAGTGTTCCATATCGTCTGTAAATACGCTCCAAAGTCTCTTCATTCCGTTTTTCCCTTCCGCTTCCGGTTCGCCTCATAGAGTTCCAGCATCCGGCTCAGTTCTTCCGGAGCAGCCGTCTCAATGCCTACTTCCTTACATTCGGACACCAATCCGTCAATCAGATGGGCCATCTCCTCCGTGTTGTAGGTACTGGATCCACGAAGCATCACATAGGTGCGGAACCGTTCTCCATCCCTTCCAGTCTTCACCTCAGAAGTAGGCTTGATGTGGAAGGTCTCTGCTTCGTCCGCGGCCCGGGCTCCCTGGTCACTGTCTGGAAGAACGAGATAAATCATCTTGCCGTCAATGATTGCAGGCTGCCCGTATCTCCTTAACAGGATATTGTGCAGATGCGGTTTTGACAGGTTCAGCTTGTCTCCCAGTTTTGCGACAAGCACCCAGTAATACGCGTTGGCGTCCAGGCTTCGCTTCTTCCGAAACTTTTTAAACGTAATAGCCAGAGGAATACCCTGCAGCTCCTCCAGCCGGGGAGCTGCCATTTCATCGGTTTCGCAGGTGATTAGGGTATGTCCGGTAAAATAATCACAGGAAATACTTTTTAACTGTCCTTTAAACTCCATTTCTTTTACCTGTGCTGCTAATTCCAGGGAACTCCGTCCATCTTCTCCGGCGGTTCTGTCTGCATGGAAGGATCCGGCTTGTCCGGGTACCGTTTAAACTTTTCCATTGCATCCCGAAACTGGGAAATGGTCAAATCCTTTAGTTCCTGTACCCCATAGGTTCCCGCAATCTGCTTCCAGTGCAGGCCGGTCCGGCCGCATTCGTTGTACAAAGTCTGAATATGCGCCTTTCCTACCTTCGGCTCTTCCTTCAATTTTTCCGGTTCTCCCCGCTGAGGCGCAGATGCCGGCAGCGGCTTGTCTGTCTTTTCCGGATGTGCCAGGTTAAACACGATCCTGCCCTTCTGGCTGTCATTGCATATCACCAGAGAGCAGATATTCCTGGCATCATCGTAGCCAATTTCTTTTACAGAAAAGCGGTCATTGCAGGCCCACTTCTTTCCGTTTCTGTCTGCCTTTTCCTGGATCCGGCAATTTCCGGCCGGAATCCAAATAAATGGCGCTGTATACAGTTCCCTTCCAATTCCCCAGTTAAAACAGGCCCGTTTAAAGGAGTCGGAGGCAAGCCCCTTCTCCTTTTCCGTGTAGCTTTCTGTTCCTGTGTCTTCTTTAGAGATCCACTGCTGCTTCTCACCATCCCAGATGCTGACTGTGCAGTTGGCATTGTCTCTGCTATGGGCCCGCTGCCAGTTCATAGGGCCTACGGTTTCGTCTAATATGTTCTGATCTACCCTGGCATCCTTGTAAAGCAGCAGGGACACTCCCTTTTCGGTTGCTGTGGCAATCCGGCAGTCAATCTCTCCTGCCTGCAGCGTGCGGAATTCAAGCGCCTTCTTCTCCATCGTCTTCCTCCTCTATCCAGTTCCCGGAATAAAACCATTCCACAAGCATCTCGCGGAACTCTCTCTGATCCTCCTCTGTCCCTTTCAGGCATCGCTCCAGTGCATAATCATAAGCTATTGCTTCCTCTACCACATGCCCTTCCTCTGGTGTGCCTGTCATTCCTTTATAGTACATAGCTACTCCTTTAAGCTCCCTGAACCCTCATTCTCATCTGGCCGCTTTCCGTCTCCTGGAAGACGCTCAGGCTCTGCTTCATCCGCAAAGCCCGACTTTTCTTTAACTCCAGACACTCCTCGCAGAGTCTTCCCTCGCCCGGATCCAGATAGCAGCCGCACTCATCACAGCGGTAACGGTTCATTTTCCGTTTCCTCCCCGTCCGTCTTTCTTTTTATCTCGGTCACTCCGCAGTTTGTCTCTGGCTCTAAATCAAATCCAAGAATCGCGGCAACCACTTCCCGCTCAATCGAATACTTTTCCAGACACACATAAGCAGCCAGGGCTTCCACCCGTCCCATCAGCATCAGTGCCTCCTCATTGGCATCTTCAGGAACAAACATCCTGTTTCTGTTTTTCATGCTTGCATTTCCTCCTGTTCTGGGTTACACTTATCATGTTTACTTATTTTCACCTGCGCCTGTCCGGTTGCCGCCGGCGGGCGCATTTTCTTTACGTTCATGTACCACTGTAAGATAGCTGATATGAGCTGCAAGCTCGTCCGCCACTGTTCCTGCCTCCGGAAGCCGTTCCCGGAGCTCTCTTGCATAACTTTCCAGCGCAAGAATGCACAGCGGCGCATCCTTCCAGCTCACCGGGTTGATCGCCTCCGCCACCTTCACTGAAAGCTCCAGCGCCCTTTTCTGTAAATCCATTCCTTTTTCCTCCTGTTTTCCTATCTTCTCTTTGCATTCAGCTCATCTGCTGCCGCCTGTGCCTCCTCTTCGGTCGCATATGGTCCTCTTGTCTCCCGCACGCCGCTGTGCATTGGTTCTCCCAGCCGCAGCGGCCGTGTCTGACGGTAAATCTGGTAGCAGCTGACGTTTCTGCTTACTTTCCACTCGTACATGACGTTTCACCTCCCTCTCATAGTCCCTGCAGGGGTACCATCGGGTATATTCCAGGCAATGATACCGCTTCCGGCAGGTCTTGCAGGTAGACGGCAGAAAAATAATCTTTCCTTTGGCTTTCTTTTTCATCACAGCCATCCAGCCGCTGACATAACGGCCAAAAATGCTCCGAAGAACCCCGCCGCCAGAATCTCTGTAAACAGTAGCGCCCGTTCCAGGAAGCGGTTTTCCTCCCGCAGGGCCTCGTTGATTTGCCGCTCTACCTTAAGCGGATGCTCCTGCTTTGGCTGCGACGAAGTAATCTCTGTCTTATGCATCACTTTCCTCCTTGCTTATTCCTACTGTGCGATTCCTGAGATAAAGCAGCTTCAGGATAAGTTCTCCTGAGCGGTTCCACGGCTCCTTCTTTATGTAGAGCACGGTCCGGGTACTCACTCCCAGATACTTAGCAATATCCTTATCTGTCCAGCCCTTTCGGGCCTTGATCTCGTTAATCCAGTCCTTCGGCCAATACCACCATTCTGGTGGTTTTAATACCTGCCTTGACATAAACTCACCTCCTACTTCAGCAGCTCCATATAGCACCTGTCTGTGGCTATTTTTTCGGAGCATACTTCAAATAATATTTACGGTTTTATCGTAATCTAAGGGTAAAAAAATAAGCCGCTCATATGGTACGCCGTATACTTCTTCGATCTTCCTCAAAACCGGCACGTCAGGATAACTTTTCCCTCTCTCGTAATTTCCCAAGGTATCTGCACTAATGCCTATGAGCTTCGCGGCTTCTTCCTGTGTATACTTTTTCATCTCCCGTGCAGTTTTTAATGTGAAACGCGTCTTTGCACTCTGCAAGATTGTTTCCTCCTTTCTGTTTATGGATTAACTATACTACGGTTTAACCGTAATGTCAACGATTTTTCCGTAATTTTTTAAGATTATCTTGATTTTTTTACGAGTTAATCATATAATCATAATGTAAGGAGGACAATACATGAGCGGACTTGGAAATAAAGAAATAATGGCAAAAAATATCCAATTTTATATGGATAAATACGGAAAAAGCCGACAGGATATGTGCGATGCCTTAGGCGTCAAATATACTACTTTTACTGACTGGGTTAAAGGTAATTCATATCCTCGTATTGATAAAATAGAGCTAATGGCTAATTATTTCGGGATATCAAAATCCGATTTAGTAGAAGAGCGGAGCATTCTAACTTCTCGAGATGAACGTGACATAGAAAAAATCCTAAACCAAACAAAAGAGCAGCTGCTCTCCCAGGAAGGTCTGATGTTTGATGGAAAACCCGCCAGTCCGGAGGCCATCGATTCAATCCTATCCGCCATGCAGGTAGGAATGGAATTGGCCAAGAAAAAGAATAAGGAAACATATACTCCAAAGAAATACAAAAAGGACTGATGATTTTATGGATATAAAGAAAAAAGCGGATGCCCTGGCGCGGAAATATAAAACCCGCAATCCGTTTGAAATCATCCAGGGATTGAATGTCATACTCGTCTTTGCCCCTCTGATTGACACCAGGGCTTTCTATCAATATTTTCAGAGGAACAATATTATTTATATAGACGAAAACCTTCCCCGCCACGAACAGGCATTTGAATGCGCCCATGAAATGGGGCATATGTTCCTTCATAAAAAGGCCAATACTATTTTTATGGATAGCCATACTAATTTTAATACTTCTAAATATGAAATAGAGGCTGATACTTTTGCCGTGGACTTACTGATAGATGATGGTATCTTGGCAGAATACCGCAACTATAACACCGATCAGTTATCCCGCTTATTGGGGTATGAGAAAAGATTAATTGAATTAAGATTAAAATCCACTAATGAGAAAGGACAAAATTTAACATGAAAAGAAAATGGTATTTGCAGACATGGTTCATCTTTTTGCTATCGCTTTTTTGGCCACTGGTAATCCCAGGGATCGCCGCTTTTATTTTGCTGGTTCTTCAATATGTGGATTCTAAAAAACAAAATCAACATTTTTTAGCCTCTGAATCCTCGCTTCAGGATATAACTGCTGAAAAAAATGCACTAAACGAGCAGGTACAGCTGCTTCAAAACCAGCTTAATGAACTCGGGGCTGACACATATTTAGAAGTCAGAAATAAAATAGATGAACTATCCAAACAGCATTCCGAAATGGAGCAGAACTTCAGCCTTGAAACGCAAAAAAACAATGATATTATTGCCCGCCTTCGGAATGAGATTACAGAATTGGAGCAGAGAAACGAACTTCTCGTAAAACAGATCGCCACCCAGGAAAGAAAACTTCAACGAACAAAAGAATTATATAAAAGCGTTGACTACTGCATCACCCATTTTATTCAATCTGATTCCGCTGAACGGCTTTCTGCACTGGATGATGCTGCGTATGATGAATTTTCTCCTAGCGTGATTTTAAAACTCCATTGCATGGATATTAAATCTTTACGCAAAACTTATAGAGAAAATGAGAAAGCTATTAACCATATTTTAGAGCTTTATGCTACAAGGTATACAACTAAGGCAAATCAAACTATCTATCAATTAATGGTTATTGCCTTACGGGCGGAGCTGCAAAATGTTTTATACAATTTAAAGTATGAAAAACTGGATCAGGCTATCGATCACATAAAAAATATAACCGCTAAATACCTTCAAATTGCAGGAGCAGGTAATCAGAGTATTGCTGGAACATTGACCAGATTTATAGGCGAAATTGAATATCTGTTTATCGACGCTGTTAAAATTGAGTACAATTACTATGTAAAAAAAGAGCAGGCCCGCCAAGAGCAGTTGGCTCTTAAACAGCAAATGCGTGAAGAAGCAGAAGAAAGAAAAGCTTTGGAATTACAGCGTAAAAAAATTGAACAAGAAGAATCAAAATACCAGAGCGAGATTCAAAAAAATATCGAGACTTTGGCCACAGCTACAGATGATAAACTGATTGCAGACCTCAAGGCAAAAATTTTAGAGCTTCAAGGGCAACTTTCAGATGTGTCTTTGAAAAAGGAAGAGATCTCAAAATTGCAGAATGGAAAAGCTGGAAATGTATATATTATCAGCAACTTAGGTTCCTTCGGAGAGAACGTCTTCAAAATTGGAATGACTAGAAGGTTAAATCCTCAGGAGCGTGTCGATGAGTTGGGAAGTGCCAGCGTTCCTTTCCGCTTCGATGTACATAGTTTCATTTTCTCTGATGATGCTGTTGCCTTGGAAAATAAATTACACTCTATTCTTAACGGTAAACGTGTAAACAAAGTTAATATGCGGAAAGAATTTTTCTACTCGTCACTGGATGAGCTGGAGAATCTGGTTAATGAATTAGATCCTACTGCTGAATTTAACAAAACTATGCTCGCTGAAGAATTCAGGCAATCTCAGTCCACAGATACGCCTTATACCACAGACTATGAGGATGATCTTGATGGGGATGAAGAAGATTAAATCAGATAAACAAAATTAAAACAGCCTATGGCGTTTTAATAAAATTTTACCTTTAGGGAGGAAACACGTATGAAAAAGAAAGAAAACCAAATTCAGGCCGATTCTATGCCAGAAAAGAAAAGCAAAAAAAATCTGGCTGCTTAGTTGTTGTAGCTGCGATCGTGATAATTGGAATCATTGGCATCGCCGGAGGTAATTCCTCATCTGATTCCGAAACAACTTCTTCTATTGAATCTACAGTTTCTGAAAGTGCCGATTCTCTTAATAATGCTATTGCAGAAACAGAGACAGCAGTTGCTCAGGAAACAGAAAGTAACATTCCCACTGAATATAAATCTGCTCTCAAGAAAGCTGAAAGTTACAGCAATATGATGCACATGTCAAAGGCCGGTATTTATAATCAGCTCACTTCTGAATATGGGGAAAAGTTCAGTCCAGAAGCTGCTCAATATGCCATTGACAATATAAATGCAGATTGGAATGCAAATGCTCTTGCAAAAGCTGAGGATTACAGTAGTACCATGCACATGTCAAAGGTTGGCATTTATGATCAGCTCGTGTCAGAATACGGCGAGCAGTTTACAGCTGAAGAAGCACAGTATGCCATAGATAATGTCCAGGCTGACTGGAATGCAAACGCCCTTGAAAAAGCTAAGTCTTATCAAGATACTATGAGTATGTCACCGGAGGCTATTCGCGATCAGCTTACTTCTGAATATGGTGAAAAGTTCACTCAGGAAGAAGCTGACTATGCTATTGCAAATCTGAACTAAAATATTTTACAATTTTTATCAGAAAACAGATTGATAAGGAGAAATTTATATGAAACAGAAACTCAGCAAATGCTTACTTATATCATTTATATTAGGCGTTGCCTACCTGATTTATTCTATATTTTACTGGACCGGGGCTGTCAGTGGAAGTGCATCTACTGCTGAACAGGTGGGAGCAGGATTAGCGACGGCTATCGTTATGCCACACCTTATTTTTACTGCTCTTGCAGTAATCTTTAATGCTTTAGGCTTGTTTATGCGTAAACGGGGATTTGCTCTTACCGGAGCTATTCTCTATACAGTGGCATTAGTTCTTTTCCCAGTGTATTTCATGTTTGTAATTATTGAGATGATTTTATCTTATATAGGCTTCGCAAAAATGAAAAAAGAGGTATAATTCTACCGTTCCCTGGAACGATGGACAGTTCCAGGGAACGCCACCTTGACAATAAAATATCCTTACCCGGGGAACCGAAGGGGCGATACCCCAGCTTCCGGACTTTTTAGAAAGGGGCTGGTACACATGGTTACATACAGCGATCTATTCGCCTTTGTGAGCATGATTTGTTCTATCGTTACTCTTGTTGTTACTCTCAGCGAACACAAAAAGTAGCGCCCCTGTCCTGGTAAGATAAGGCGCTACTTTCAGCAAATTACTCTCGCCGGCGGCTGGACTTCACCCAGCTTTCGGTTCTCTTGTTAAGTATATTATATGTCAGAGAGAATTATTTGTCAAATACGAAAAACCGCCCGGTGTTTCCGGCACCGAACGGCTTTCCATACATTTTATACCGGCCCCCCGCGCCAACGGGAAGCCGGTACCAGCCGCGACGCCAATCGCGGCCCCTCCGAAGAGGACACAATATTCTGCCAAAAATATTGTATCATCTTCGGGGGCAGTTATGCAATCAGAACATAGGTTTGCATAGCTGTATTTTTTATACCATTTGTTAGAGGAGGAAAACCAGATGGAGAAAAAGAAACCGAAGAAAAAGAAAAATGCCCTGCCGTCCGGAAGTTACCGGGTGCAGGCCCTGGACTATGTGGATGCTGCCGGAAAGCGGCATTACAGGAGCTTTACTGCAGCCACAAAGAAGGAAGCCCAGCTTTTAGCCGAGGAGTGGAAGCTGAACCGGAAAAAGGGAATCAGGGAGCCTGATAATCTGACCGTCCTGGAAGCTGTGGAACGCTACCTGACTGTCAGGGAAGCCGTTTTAAGCCCCTCCACCATGCGGGGATATGATTATCTTAAACGCTGCTATTTCGGCGGCTCATTCGGGCGTGTGCCGCTTCGGGAACTGGACAGCACAGCCGCCCAGATATGGGTATCTGAGCTGGTGAAAAAAGGTCTGTCCCCCAAAACAGTCAGAAACGCTTATGGCCTGCTGGCTGCTGCTCTGGATATGTTTGCTCCGGATCTCCACTTAAAAGTACAGATGCCCGCCAGGAAAAAGCCGGAGCTCTACTGCCCCAGCGACGAGGATGTAAAAACGCTGCTTCGGCACATACAGGGAACAGAGCTTGAGATTGCCGTTCTTCTGGCAGCTTTCGGGCCGCTGCGGCGGGGCGAGATATGCGCCCTGACAGATAAGGATGTTGTGGGAAATACGGTGGTTGTGAGTAAATCTATGGTAAAAGACTCAGAAAGAACATGGCATATTAAGGAACCTAAGACTTACGGAAGTTATCGGGAAGTCGTCCTGCCTGATTTTGTAATAGCAAAACTGTCCGGCAGACGGGGGCAGATTGTCAGAATGGATCCCGACTATGTTACTCACCGGTTTGGCCGGGTGCTGAAAACTTTAGACATCCCCCATTTTCGTTTCCACGACCTGCGGCACTATGCCGCATCGATTATGCACGCGATCGGCGTGCCGGATCAGTATATCCTCCAGCGCGGAGGGTGGGCCTCTGACAATATTATGAAATCGGTATACCGGAATACCATCGACCTGGAGACGGTACGGCAGACAAAGAAAATTAATCAGCATTTTGAAAAGCTGAAAAACGTGTGATTTCCGTGTTGCATTCGTGTTGCATGAACGCTGAAAAACAGGTACTTAATGCCGCAGTACCGTTTCATTCCAGATACGCAAAAACCCTTGTAAATACAGGAAAAATCCAGTATTTACAAGGGTAAAAGAAAAAAGCTGCTGACGGGAATCGAACCCGTGACCTCCGCACTACCAATGCGACGCTCTACCTACTGAGCTACAACAGCACTTCCCGGCTCCCTGAGCCGAGATATATCATATCACAGGAGGACTCTTCTGTCAATCAAAATTTAACAAATCTTATCAAAAAATTGCCAAAATTTCATTTGAAGTCCAGACGCTGTTTCAAAAACTCTGTCCGCCTGTTCCGAAATGCTTTTGTATCTTCTTTAGACAGACTGTCCCTCAATCTCGTCGATGAGATCGCACAGGCAGCCCATATGGTCAATGACATAGTCTGCCCCTGCCTCCCGGTAGCTCTGGGTCAGCCTCTCCTTAGCCGCTTTTTTGTCAGCTTCAGAAAGGGCCTCGTACTCCTGTTCTGTCAGTCCCATCTCGGAACTTCCCTCCAAGACTCCCACAGAGATCACGCCTGCATTTACTCCCTCCTGAATATCTGAAATGGTATCTCCCACCTTCATAACGGTATGCACATTCCTAAGTCCAAGCTGTCTCATGTTTTCAAAGATCATATACGGATAAGGACGCCCCATATTGCCCACGCTGTTCGGGGAGATCCAGAAATCCGGCTCATATCCGTTTTCTGCTGCCTTTGGAACTACAATCTCCATCATCTGATCCGTATATCCCGTCGTGGATCCGATTTTTATTCCCCTGTCTCTCAGCTGTCTTACTGCTTCCAGAACATAAGGCTTTACTTCTGCATATCCGTGGAGAATCCCCAGCAGTTTCTCCGAAAATTTCTCGTGCATCTCGTCCACATCCCGGTCCGTCCACTCCCGTCCGTGAACCTTCACCCACTCACTGTGAATCCGGTTCATAGACAGCATGGTTTTAATGTGATCCCATTTCAGCATCCCCATGGGCTTCCTGGTCTCTTCCATGGTCGCATCAATCCCATATTCCCTGAAAATCTCCATAAATGCCCTGACCGGTGCAAAGCATCCATAGTCTACTGTCGTGCCGGCCCAGTCAAAAATAACACCCTCTATTTTCATTCCAGTCCTCCCGGCAGATATTATTTTCTCTGCCTTTTCTTCCTCAAATTTCCTGTTCATTTCCGGCCAGCCGCCCATCCTGCTGTCTTGGGACAGCCGGCAAACCTGCCGCCGTTTCCGTGGCAGCCTTTGTTTTCTTATGGTTTTACTGCTGTTCAGTCTTCTTCATGTACTCCTGCATGATCTCTGTCAGCTTCTGGATATCCTCCTCATGGATCTCGCCGATCACGCCAATCCGGAAGGTATCTGCATCCGTCAGTTTTCCGGGATAGATTGCATATCCCCTCTCCTTGATGTAGTGGTACATATCCTGGAAGTCGAATTTTCTTCCCTCCGGGTACAGAAAGGTGGCAATAATCGGCCCCTGCCATGCCTTGTCCACATAGAGCTTAAAGCCCAGCTTTTCAAAGTTTTCCACAAGGGTGTCCATATTTTTCTGGTAGCGGGCATGCCTTGCCTCGATGCCGCCCTCGTTTTTAAGCTCCTTTATGGCCTGGTCAAAGGCGAGAACTACGTGGGTCGGGGATGTGTAGCGCCATTTTCCATCCTGTTCCATGCCTGCCCACTGATCGTAGAGATCAAGAGAAAGGCTTCTCGCGCACCCCTTAGACTCCATCAGCAATTTTCTGTTGGCAATAATAAAGGAAAATCCCGGAACTCCCTGGATGCACTTATTGGCGGAGCTTACGAGAAAATCAATGTGCCAGTCCCGAACCGGAATGTCAACGCCTGCAAAGCTGGACATCGCATCCACAATAAAGACCTTTCCATAAGTATGAGCCAGCCCGCCGATGGTCGCAATATCATTCAGAATTCCGCTGGTGGTCTCACTGTGAATCATCATCACATGGGTAATTTCAGGGTGGTTCTTTAAGGCCTCCTCTGCCTTTCCTGCATCAGGTGTCTTGTCGTAAGACTGCGTTATGTGAATACAGGAAATATGGTGATATTCGCATATTTTAGCAGCTCTCTCACCGTAAGCACCGTTGCTCAGCAAAAGCACCGTTCCATCCTGCGGCACTACGCTGCTGAGTACGCTCTCCACTCCAAAGGTTCCTGAACCCTGCATCAGCACTGCCGTATACTCGTCCTCGGTGACATGAGCCAGCCCCAGAAGCTCTCTGCGAATTTTCTGAGTGATCTGCTTATAATCGTCATCCCATGTACAGTGATCAAACATCATCACCTGTTTTACCGTGTCCGTAGTGGTGAGAGGACCTGGCGTAAGTAATTTGTAGTTTCTCATCTCTGTTCTCCTGTGAATTTTTAAAATTTCCATACTGAGGAATCGGCGGATCCGTCAGGCCGAATGTTCAGCCGCATGTTTGGCTGCCCTTTCCTTCCGTTTGCTTTCAGTCTGTCTTCCGCTCCTTCTCTCAGCTTTGTTTCTAAGTTCTTCTCCAAACAAAGCTAATTCTACCTTAAAATTCTAAAAATTCAAGAGAAATCTTATTTTTTAACTATCTTTTTACCTTTATTTTACTTTTTATAAGAACAATACTTATATTTTTTATTTTCTATACAATCCCTGATCTATTTTTTACATTCCTCTGTTTTCTGTCTGCCCCATGTCATCAGCCTTTCTGCCTCTCCCATATCCGGAGAGGCAGGATCCCTTTCTTCTGAAAATCCTTTTCAGCGGCAAAACAGCCATGCCTTTCGATTGTCCCTGTACATACAGAGAGAAAGCCTTTTTCCTGTTCTCTGCCCTCCACAGAGGTTTTCTCCCGATTCCCCTTCCTCTGACCTCCTCCTTCACAAACAGCCCCGCGATATGCGGATCTACTCTGCATCCAGCAGATCTGCAGCACAAAGAAATGTGCCTGAAGCTGTGTTAAAAATACCGCGCTCACAGCCAGCAGGCGGGCTTTTTGGCGATCGGATAGGGGAGATTTGACCCTCCCCTTCCACACCACGTAGCGTACCGTTCGGTACTACGCGGTTCAATAGTTTACACGTACTTTTAGATAGTGGGCAGTCATGGATGGATATCCGAGTCTGTCCACTATTATTGTCTTGGTAAGCACCGAGTTCAACATTTCCGCCGCTCTCCATGTTCCCTTCCGGCAGTTCGCCATCTTATGCACCTGCCGCTCCGGCAGCTGGAGTGCCCGAAATATTTTATATCTCGTCCGCACTCTCTTCCATTGTCTCCAGTACACCGCTCGGACTCTGTGGCGGAGCCATTCGTCTGTGACTTCCATCAGGTTTTTCATATCCGCGTACCGGTAGCAGTTGATCCACCCAGTCGTATATTTCCTGAGTTTCTCTTCTCTCTCCGGGTTGCTCCACTTATTTCCCCTTACCGTCAATTCCCTGAGATGGTTTTTCATCTTCT
>NZ_QUJI01000035.1:0-21182 GCF_003480545.1 Clostridium sp. AM29-11AC | reverse complement strand
TATAGCCTCCTTTGATAGATTTGGTTGTGGTGACTTAATTTTACCAAACGGCTATAGACTATGTCTATTTTTATGAAATTGATTTTGCGAAATTAATTATACGTCATCTTGTGGGAATGGGTGTTCCTGCAACGGCAGCTTTGACTTTCCTTATTCAGTTGTGAAACGGAACTTGAATATCGCCGCAAGTAGTGTCTGCGTGATATAGTCCTCTGCGTCTTTGTCTACTTGTCCATCCACAAGAGCCGAAAAACGTATGTACCGCCCATAGTGCTGTAAAACAGCGTTGACCGCTTCCGGTTCGCCGGTGGTAGCCTGTACGATGGTTTCATAGGGGAGAAGTCTGCTATTCCTCATGCGTCATTCCCTCCATTTCTTCGTGAAGCTGCCGGACAGCCTTGCGGATATGGTAGCCCGCTGCGCTGCGGCTCCGCCCATACCGCCTGCCGATTTCCCTCTGTGGAATACGCCGGAAATAAGAAAGATAAACCATTTCTTGTTTCCAAACCGGCAACCGGGAGAGGGCTTTCACAAGTAAACCGTTGTTCAGTATGACCGTATCGCCGCAAAGCTGGATGATGTATTCCTCGTCCGGCTCCGGCGCTCGGAAATCTTTTTCTGCTGTACCTAAAGGGTAGTGTTTTTCATCTGTGAGGTATTCAAGGGATATTTCTCTTTTGTACTTCCTGCTCCTTGTCCTCGCCGCAGTTATTGCTGCGTTGCGTATGACAACTTTACAAAAGGCTTGGAATGTGTATTCAATATGCTCTTTGTATTCTTCTGTGCAGGTCATAGAAATTCCCCCTTTCCTCCTCGCAAGGGTCTATTGTAAGGTTAATAAGTCACATTTATGATAATAGGGCAAGCACAATAAAAGCAAAGCGAAATTTTACTTTAATCCCTGTTATTCATCGGCAGAAATAGCATTATTGATTTCGTTCTCAATGCTTTCTCTAATATCATCAACAGCTTCCTCAACTTGTTCCCTATTCATCTCGTTTCCGTTTTCATCATAATTATGTGAATAAACACACCCGGACATAAGTAAAGCACATACCATCAATGTCATAAGAAATAAAGTTATGCTTGCCTTTTTATGCTTCATACCAAACTCCTTTTAGAATACAAATTTTGCCAGCATCCATAATGCTGTGATGAATAATACGGTAATAATAGCCGTAGCACCTACAATCGCAATAATACCTATTGCCCTCCGGTACTCTTTACTAAGATTTTTCTTCTCCGGCATTGGCGTAATGGTCTTATGCTCAGTGCCTAACAGGATATAATCTGAACTCACATTATAAATTTCTGTCATTTTGATTACATTATCAATTTCGGGTTTTCCTTGACCGGTATCACATAGTTAAAGATATTGGTGTCATTCAATCAATTTTGCCGATAAAGCGGTAGAAGATTTCTACCTCCTGTTCCCGGCTTCCGTCCTCACTTTTGACCGCTTCATGGATAAGGATTTTTTCAATCAGCGTATTCAGAAGTTCAGCCGTCAATTCTGTGGGATTGACATACTGTTTCATCAGACCTATCCACTTTTCAGCGTCAACCGCTGTCTGGGCGGCGGCCTCCATCGCTTCGTGAAGCCGTTCAATTTTTGCGTCCAATTCTCGCTGTTCGCCCTGATACTTTTCGGACAGCATATTGAAATTGTATTCTGTAATGCGTCCGGCAGACCAGTCCTCATACATTTTTGCAAACAGGGTGTCTACTTCTGCTTTGCGTTTTTCCGCCTTTTTCAGTTCGGCTGTCTGCCGCTTCCTTGCAGTATTGCGTTCCTTGTCGCTGGCGTTAAGTAGCCGTTTCAGAAGTTTGTCCCCGTCCTGCTGTGCCAGCACAGACCAGTATTGCAGACGGGAAAGGACATAGGCGTAAAGCACATCATAACGGATATAGTGCATGGAACACTGGTGCAATCCTTGCCCGTACTTGCTACAATGGTAGTGGGCATAGGGATTTTTGTTCTGACTGTTCACACCATAGGCCAGCGACCAACCGCAGTCCGCACATTTTACCAGCCCGGAAAATATCTGCGTTGTGCCGTTCTTCTGCCGTCTGCGCCTGTTGCAAATCTGCTCCTGTACTTGACGGAACACATCTTCGGAAATAATCGCTTCGTGGGTGTTCTCCACACGATACCATTCCTCTTTTGGCTTGCGTACTTTCTTCTTGTTTTTGAATGAAATGTTGGTCTGCTTATTGTGGACGCTGTGTCCGATATAGGTTTCCTCTTTCAGAATACTTTTTACCTGCGCTATCGTCCACGCATAGGCTTTTTCCTCCGGCGCTCCGGCATAGATATTTGCGAAAGTGCCGTATCTCTGGAAATTTAGCCAGCCGGGAGTAGGCACTTTTTCTTCGACCAAAATCCGTGTAATGCTGGCGGCTCCCCGGCCATGAACGGCAAGGTCAAAAATCTTTTCGATAATCCACCTTGTTTCCGGGTCAATCAGAAGATGGCCTTTCTTATCCGGGTCTTTGACATAGCCCAGCGGGGCATAGGCTCCATAGTGTGCGCCATTTGCAAACCGTGTCCGCATGGCCGCTTTTACCTTTTTGCTGGTCTGGCGGGCGTGCATTTCATTCAGAATGTTGAGGAATGGGGCAAGCTCATTCTCTCCGTTGATGGTGTCCACATTGTCATTGACAGCGATATAGCGGACGCCTTTGCTGGGAAAGTAGATTTCCGTGTATTGGCCGGTCAGAATGTAGTTTCTGCCTAAGCGGGATAAATCCTTCGTAACAACGCAGTTGATTTTCCCGTCCTCAATGTCATCAATCATTCTCTGAAAATCCGGCCTGTCAAAGTTCGTTCCAGACCATCCATCGTCGATATATTCATCTATGACATTCAGGCCATGCTCGGCGGCATATTGCCGGAGCATCATGCGTTGTGTCTGAATACTCCCGCTTTCTCCTTGCAGTTCATCGTCCCGGCTCAATCTCATATAAAGCGCCGTGTTGTAAATCGTAGTATTGTAAGGTTGTTTCACCGTTAAAAATCCTCCTTCTAAAGAAACAACCCACGCTTACAATACTTTTGCTCTATGGCAATTATATCATAAGCGTGGGCGTGTTATCAATGATGGGCTATCAGGTTGAAGCGGCTTTTTCTGCGGTATGCCGCACCACATCTACAATCAGATCACCGAGGGGCTTCCCGCCTGCGGCGAAGTGTTCGGAGATTTTTATACGGTTGTTCCCACATACAAAATACTGCGTGCCGTTCTCTGCTTGTATGACCTGCCCTGTTCGGGGTGTAAAAATATCGCTTTCACTTTTTGCCATCCAGTGTCCTCCATATTCAGTTTTCAAGGTACAATGCCGCACAGAGGCGGCGAAAATTTCTGCTTATATCTATCACCTTTCCTTTACCGTGTGCCGCTGCTGCCGTTTCAGCTCCGCCAGTATATCCGGCGGGATACGGTCAACCAGCCGTTGTAAATCGTCCAGTTCGCTTTTCAGCTTTGCCCGTTCCATCGTATCTTTCATCTTGCCTTTTTCACTGGCCTTTGCTCTTGCTTCCAGCTTTTCATTTTCCGCCAACAGGTCATTGATTGTAACCTTGTACTTTTTCAGTTGCCCGGAGAAGTTCTCCATCTGCGGGAACCACTTTTTCAGCATGGAGAGGGCTTCCTCTTTTTTCTTCCCGGCGTTCAGCGGGTTAATGCCGTCAAGGGCGGCTTCAATGGCTCTGGCCTGTTTGGAGAGGGAAACCGCCTGTTTGAAAAGCCGGGTGGGGATATGCTTCCGGCCTGTCTTGCTGGCACTTTCCCCACGCTCCAAGTCGGGATATTGCTCTACCATATAGGCGTGAAAATCATCCTGCCACTTCGTCAGGTTTGCCCGGTTGCCGATAATCTCCTTTGCACACAGGCGGTTGTCCTTTGTCAGCGGAACAAAGGTCAAATGCAGGTGGGGCGTTTTCTCGTCCATGTGTACCACCGCCGACACGATATTTTCCCGTCCTACCCGGCCAATGAGGAAATCTGCCGCCCTTTGGAAGAACGCCTGTATCTCCTTTGGGGATTTCCCCTTGAAAAACTCCGGGCTGGCGGTTATCAGCGTATCGACAAACCGTGTACTGTCTTTCCTTGTCCGGCATCCGGCCTGCTCGATACGGCTCTGAATGAAGTGGTAATAGCGTCCCTCCGGCTTGACGATATGGAAATTGTATTTGCTCCGGCTTGTGTCAATGTCGGGGTTACTGGCGTATTGTTCTTTCTGTCTTTCGTGATGGGCTTCCAGCGGCCTTGCCGGGTTGCCCTTGTGCTTCTCAAACCGCAAAATTGCGTGTTGTGCCATTCTGCTCCTTTCCCCATTCCTTTTCTATCCGGGGTTTTCCACAGGGAAAATCCCGCCGGAATTATCTCTGATACGATAGGAATGGAATGGATATAAATCAATCATTTTAATCTTTGTATTTCTATATACCGTCTGGTTTTCGTACTTCTCAAGATTGATTTCCGTACTTCAAAGGTACGGTTTTCAGTCCTCCGGCGTACCAGAACGGGATTTCTTGAAGTCGGTGTTTGGAACCGCTTCATAGGATTTTGGGAAAATGCGGTTGGGTTTTCCACAGCCCTGCTTCTGGATCTCCACCAGTCCGGCGTATTGCAGTTCCCGCAGGGTATTCACCGCTTTCTGCCGCCCACAATGGAGCAGTGTGACCACTTCACAGATAGGGTAATACAGGAAAATCCGTCCGCAGTCATCCGCCCACCCATTCTTGCGGGATAACTCTGTCCGGCGCAGGATAAAGGCGTACAGAACCTTTGCCTCGTTGGACAGGGGCTTGAATGTGGGGGCTTCAAAGAGAAAATTCGGGAGCCGGGTGAAGCTGAACGCCTTTTCCGGCTGGTGGATATAGATGGTATTTGTCATAGTTCGTTTTGTGGACGGTTAGAAGCCCGTTTTCCGGGGCGGGCGATACTTTATACCACCTGCCCCGGTTTGGGGCTTGCAAAGCCTGATAAATCAAGGCTTTTTTCGCTCCTAACTGTCCACAGCAGACCTCCTTTTCCGTTCACTTTCTGTTTTCTGCCGCCTGTGAACTCTGGCGGCACAGCCGGGGCAGTATTTTGCCCGGTTGGATTTGGGGACGAACACACCGCCGCAGACCGCACAGCGTTTCAAGTCCTTATCCCGGAAAATTTCCGCTTCCAGCGTCCCGTCCAGCGGCAAGACCGCCCAGCGGAACCACTTACAGCAGACCGAGAAAGAAATCGTCTGCGGGCAGGTGCAGGTGTCCCCATCATCAAGGACAATGCAGTTGCCGTCCTCACAGCAACAACACTCCCGGCGTATCAGGCTGGCCGCCTGTTTTCTCTGCGCCGGTGTCATGCGGTAAAGGGAACCGTCCGGCCTGCGTTCCAGTGGCGGCAAGTCTTTATAGGGGTTATCTCTCATGCGTTCCCTCCATTTTGCTTTCCGTTGCCGTTCTCCCCGAAAAGGTTTCCTGCCCCATTCCTGCGGCGTGTTCCGGCGTTGGCACGCTCCCCGCAGCTTCGGGACATTTTGTCTCGAAGTCCGGTTCCTTGCGGTGCTTCCCCAGCCGGGGTATTCCTTTTCGGACGGTCATTCTGTTTTCAAGGTGCTGTCCATCGATGAACTACCCTAAGTCTACACGAAAAAAATGCAATCCCCGGAATTTTGCGAGAATTGCATTTTGATGAAGTTTACACTTTGGAAATTGCATTTTTGCAATCATTCTGTATAATGGAAGTATGCGGAGGAGGTGCGTATCTATGGCTTTACCCGGAACACCCGGACAGCGGATTTCCGATTTATGCAACGGGAACCACATCACACAAAAGGAACTTGCGGAGAAGATAGGGGTTTCCGCTTCCCAGTTGAGCCGCATTGTCAGCGGCGAAACGAGAACGGTCAGCAGTGATATTCTCATAGGCGTGGCAAAGGAATTTAAGGTATCGACAGACTACATACTGGGCTTATCCACCGTGAGCGTCCGTAAAAGCTACGATATTTCTGAATTAGGCTTGTCCGAGGGAGCCGTGAGGGGGCTCGTGACGGGTGCTGTTGATGTGCAAATCCTCAACCGCCTGTTGGAACACAGGAATTTTCCTAAGCTGATAGATTTGATACGGATTTATTTTCAGGACACGGCGGCAAAAGGCATAACAGCAAGAAACCAGCTTATCGAGATAGCAACGGCTTCCCTGTCCGACCTGATGAAAGAACACCCGGAACACCGGGCGGAAGCAAAGCAGGATTTACAGCTTTTGAACGCCCAGAAGATGGGGGAACATGAGGCGGAGATTGAGAAAATCAAAAATGTGTTCCTTGCTATCCTGCGGGATATTAAGAAAGACATTGACAACGGGGAACAGCCGGGAGAAGCTGTGACCGCCGCGATGTTCCAAGCCATGCGGGACGCATTGGCGGAACAGAAGCAAAACCCGCTTTCCATTGACGATGTAGCGGCGATGGTTGCCGGACAGATCGGACAGCTTACGCCGATGGATGAAGAAACTGCCGACCTGTTCCAGCAGTTGGCAAAAAAGATGATGAAAGGAATAGAATAATAGCCTGTTATTCGAGATAATAATATGCCATTAGTAAAGCATGACTACCCTGTTTTAGAGTACGATACCGCATCAAAAGCTGTTTTTCAGCCGGGAAATGGGAAAAAATGTTTTCCTGCAAAAGCAGTGTTTGCTTTTTTAGGAGACGAGGTTGAAAATTATGCACATACCCATGATGGAATACAGATAGATGAATTTGAAAGTGCAACAAGACGATATCCTATTTATGAATGTCTTTATAATCAGGAGAAAATATGTCTATGTCCGGCTCCTGTGGGAAGTGCTGCTGCCGTCCAAGTTTTAGAATATTTAATTGCAGGGGGTGTAACAAAGATTATTTCCGTCGGCTCCTGCGGCGTATTGGAAGACATCCCGGAAAATAGATTTTTGATACCTGTTTCTGCATTGAGAGATGAGGGAACATCTTACCATTATCTTCCTCCCTCCCGAGAAGTAGAGATTTCAAAGGCTGGTATAAATGCGATTGAATCTGCTTTAAGCCAAAAGAATATACCATATTGGGAAGTTAAAACATGGACAACAGACGGTTTTTATCGAGAAACAGTAGAAATGGTTCAGTATCGGAAAGAAGAGGGATGTCAAGTAGTAGAAATGGAATGTTCCGCATTGGCGGCGTGTGCAAAATTTAGAAAAGTTACATGGGCTATGCTGCTTTTTTCAGCCGATACTCTTGCAGACCCTCATAAATACCAAGAAAGAGAATGGGGAAAAACAAGTATATCCATAGCCTTAGAATTAGCCTTAGACGCTGTTTTATCAGTTGTTGAGGAGTAAAAATAAATACATATAGGAGTTACAATGAATATAAATGAATTTCCACAACAAGTAAATCAAGTTATTTCAATAGCAGAAACCATATTACAAGGTCAAATATTGGGGATATATTTATATGGTTCAGCAACAATGAATGGGCTGCGTCCAGATAGTGATATAGATATACTGATAATTACTAAACAAGAATTGAGTAATTCAATCAGAGCAGATCTAACAAAGCAATTATTGAAAATTTCTGGCTCCGTAGGCTGTA
This sequence comes from Clostridium sp. AM29-11AC, assembly GCF_003480545.1. Lineage (NCBI taxonomy): Bacteria > Bacillati > Bacillota > Clostridia > Eubacteriales > Clostridiaceae > Clostridium > Clostridium sp. AM29-11AC. The sequence continues at coordinate 13,574 of NZ_QUJI01000035.1, read as the reverse complement.
TTGAAAAAAGACCTTTAGAGGTAACTATTATCAATCAATCTGATATTGTTCCGTTGCAATTTCCGCCAAAATGTCAGTATATGTATGGTGAATGGCTAAGGGGAGAGATGGAAGCAGGAGAATATCCGCAAGCCTGCAATGACCCAGATATAATGATTTTATTATGGCAAGCAAGAAAAAATAGCATAACTTTGAAGGGGGCGGAAAGCAAAGAGCTTATTCCCGCTATCCCATTTCACGAAATTAAAAAAGCAATTCGGTTTTCTTTACCTGGTTTGATTTCCAGCTTTAAGGGTGATGAAAGAAATGTGTTATTAACCTTATCACGAATGTGGTTTACTTTAGTAACAGAAGAAATCACGACAAAAGATGTTGCCGCAAAATGGGTAATTTTAAAATTGCCGGAGAGATTTCTCCCCCTGCTAACAACGGCAAAGGAAGCTTATTTGGGAAATTTGTCTGATGAATGGGAGACAGTAGAAAAGGAAGCGATGGCACTTGTAGAATATATGAAAAAACAAATTGAGGAATTACTTAGAACAGAGTAGCAAAGTTAGCGGGGCCAATCAACGGTCAAGATGAACGGCGCATTTCATGCGCCGCCGTTGACAGTCCCGCCTGTCTTTGCAGATGGGCAATCAAGGCGGGAAAGCCCTAAAATGGCTTCCCGCCCATTTCAATTTTTAGAGAAAATGCTCCAAAATCAGAAAGAGAGAGGCCAAGCACTTTGAGGGATTGGCCACCTTGTCCACCCATTCAGCGGGACGGCGGGCGGCGGTCAAGGCCGGGTGTAAACCCGTTCATTTCAGCCTTGACGGTTGCCCGCTGTCCTGCTACTTTTTCGGGAGTGTGGCCACAACTTCGGGACACTTTGTCCACAAGTCGGAGCGTAGGACGAGGGACGGGGGCTTTCATATACGCCCAGTCTGCTGTTGAAACCAGACCTGTGCTTACGGCTCTACGCCACGCAAGCACAGCCCTGTTTTCCTGCCGCTTCAAATGCCCTTGCCCTCCCCGGCGGCAACGGCATTTTCACGGCAACGCCGACAGAGCGTATAACACACTACACTTTGCTTCGCAAAGTCGTGTGCCAAATGGGGGCGTTGCCCCCTTTGGAAACCCCCACAAGAAAAGGCGGTACGCTACCCCTCCACGGGGCGCATACCGCCTTTTCTTGTTATCCAGCCCTCCGGCTGTATCGGTTGAGCAAAAGTCAGCGTGGGATTGATGTGGTATCTTTATCTAAGTGATACCCCGCTTTCCCATTTTGAAATGGCCTGTCTGGAAAGCCCCAGCATTTCAGCTACTTGCTCCTGTGAATAACCTGCTTTTTTTCGCAGTTCTTGGAGCCGCTCTGCTATTTCCACTCTTATCACCTCCATGTTCAGAATATCACAATAGGTCAGTTGCGTACTACCAACAGCCCTTTAAACTGTGTCAACTTTGCGTTGCTGTTCCGAAAATCAGCGTTGCATTGAGGATTTAGGATACTAATTTAAGCAAAAGGCAACTTAACTTATTCTTTATCAGTGTTATTCGTGTCCTGTTCTAATTCAATCACATCCAAAATACCACAATTCAGGGCTTCGCAGATACGAACCAGCGTTTCCATGCTGATATTCTTGCCTTTACCCATGTTGGCAATCATATTTGTGGTAAGACCGGCGGCAATCCGCAAGTCCTCTTTCCTCATGTTGCGCTCAACCAGCGTGTGCCAGAGGGGTTTATAGCTTATGTGCATTTATCCTCCTGCCTTTCTCCCGGTTCCGGGGTTCCTACTTTCATTATATCAAAATTCTTGCTAACTCACAAATATTTCTTGATACAACCGCCGGTTCCGTCTGGATTGTGCTTTTCCTTTCTTTTCTTGATTACATCTACTTAGCCATAAGCTGCTTCATGCCCTGGCTTTTTACTGATGTGCGATAAAGAAGTAATAGAAGTGTAAAAAATTTTGCCGTTCCTATCCGGCACTCGCGCGTTGTGTCGGATAGGTCGGGCGTTAGGCTTCGGGCAAGTCAATCTTGCCGACAAAGCTGTAATAAATCTCAATGTCCTGCCTGCGGGTGCCGTTCTCGTCATAACTGCACTCATGCACGACGATTTTCTCAATCATTTCCCGCAAGAGGGTGGGGGTCAATTCCTCAAAGGCAAGGTGCTTTCGGACGATACCCATAAACTTTTCCGCATTGACGGTGGCGGCCTGTGACTTGTCCAGTTCGGCCTGCAAAGCGGCGGCGCGGTCTTTCAGTTCCCGCTGCTCCTGCTCATAGTCTGCCGACAGTTCCATGAAACGCTCGTCGCTGATTTTGCCGTTCACATTGTCCTCATACAGCCGCTTGATAATGCGGCTCACTTCGGAAATGCGCTCCTGTGCCTGTTCAAGCTGCTTCGTAGCTGCGGCGGTCTTTCTCTTGCCGCCGATCTCGTTCTGCTGGATAAGCAGCTTTACAAAGCGGCTCTCATGCTTGGCGGCATACTCGGTCACTTGCCGGAGATTGGAAAGGACACCGGCGGTCAACAGGTCGGTGCGGATAAAGTGCGCCGTACAGTCGCGGGTACGCTTCTTGTAGCTGCCGCAGATGTAACAGTCCTGCTTGCGGGTTTTGTTCTGATACCGCTGCTGGTACATCACATGGCCGCAGTCGGCGCAGAACAGCATACCGGAGAACAGCCCCACTTCGTCATAGCGGTTCGGGCGTTTGCGCTGCTTGCGTAACTCCTGCACGCGCTCCCATGTTTCCGTGTCGATAATCGGCTCATGGTGGTCGGGGAAAATGGCCTGCTTCTCCACGGGGTTCTCTACGCTGTGCTTGGTCTTGTAAGAGGGCTTCTCCGTCTTGAAGTTTACCAGACAGCCGGTGTACTCCCGGTTTTCGAGGATATGAACGACGGTGTTCGTCGCCCATTTGCACTCATAGCCGGGATGGTAGCGGCGTGTGCTGCCTGTCCTGCGGTATTCCAGCGTCCCCGGCGTGGGGATTTGCTGCTCCGTAAGCATACGGGCAATCTTGGTCGGGCCGTTCCCGGCAAGGCAAAGCTGGTATATCTGCCGGACTACCGGCGCGGTTTCTTCGTCAACGATATAATTCTCGTCCTCGTCCATGAGGTAGCCGTACACCGGCTTGCTGGTAACGGGCTTGCCGCTCATGCCTTTTGCTCTCTTAACTGCCTTGATTTTCTTGCTCGTATCTCTCACCAGCCATTCGTTGAACAGATTTCGCAGAGGGGTAAAATCGTTGTCCATGCCGCCGTTTGCGCTGTCCACATTGTCGTTGACAGCGATAAACCGCACACCCTTTTGGGGGAACAGCATTTCCGTGTAAAACCCTACCTGCAAGTAGTTTCGCCCTAACCGGCTCATGTCCTTGACGATAACTGTACCCACTTTCCCGGCTTCAATGTCTGCAAGCATGGCTTGAAAACCGGGCCTTTGAAAGTTCGCGCCGGAATAGCCGTCGTCGGTGTACCAGCGCAGGTTGGTAAAGCCATTCTGTTTTGCAAAGGCTTCGAGTATCCTTTTTTGGTTCGATATGGAATTACTCTCGCCTTGCAATTCGTCCTCATGGGACAATCTCGGATAAAGGGCGGTAATGAGGTTTTGGGTGGCTTGTCTTAACATAAAATCCTCCGTTTCCGACAGCCAGCCCCACTATTCCGTGGTTTCATTGTACCACGGAACAGGGCTGGTTGTATAGCGGCAAAAGTGTAAAATCCGCTTCTTTATGATTTGTCAAAATGACGATTTTTGTGTAGCGTCTCGTTGTGCCGGTTTCAGTAGAAAAGTTCATCTTCCTGTGATATACTCATATCAGCTTCAAAATCCAAACATAAGGGAGAGGTACTCTTGGATAACAACAACAATAAGCGGGAAAAAATAATCATATTCATTTTGGGGGCTGTTCTAATCATCGCCGTCTTGTCCATAATCGCCATATTCAGCAGTGCAATCATGCGTCTGCTCGGCTTTGAGTATGAGAGTGTCGGCGGCTTTATCCTGTATTTCATAATCGCGTCGATTGTTTCATATCCCATGAATTTAGTCGCAGGCGCATTTCCAAAAGCATTGCTTAACCTTGACAGAATAACAAGGGAAATGGCCGTCTGTATGTATGTGCTGTTAGATACTATCACTACATTTTTCGGCTTTTATATCGTCGATTATTTCATGCCCTCTGTATCTGCAAATACGATTTCGCTGATTGTTTTGGCTCTGGTGTTTGCACTCTTTGGGATTAGTGATGTAAAGAAAAAAGAGTCCTGATTTCAGCTTTTCCAGTTCCAGCGGCCACGCTTCCCGGCATGGCCGCTTTTTCCATTCCCCGGTTCACGCCGGATAGGTCGGCTCCTGTGTAGCAGCGGCTTCCGCTTCCAGTACCCGCGCCATTTTGTCGGCGGCGGTGGTCGTGGTATCTTTCTTGAAATAGCCGGACACGACAAGGACGGAATTGCCCATGCGGATTTCCGTCACGCAGTCGGGGCGACGGGTGGTGCGGGTGTCGGGCTGCTTGTTATCTGCCATAGGCAATACTCCTTTCAGTCGGTAATCAGTTTCTTCATGTTCTCCATTTTCCGCTGCGCGGTTTCCTGCCGGAAATTCTCGCCGGTAAAGCGCACCGGGACGCACATGGAAAGCAGCCGGTCATAAATCCGTGAATGGGCAGTGTCCTCCGGGTTCCGCAGGTCGTCCAGCGTGAGGTTGGTCGTGACGATCAGCGGCTTGCCGCTGCGGTAACGGCTGTCAATCACATTGAAAACCTGTTCCAGCCCGTATTCCGTCCCGCGCTCCATGCCGAAGTCGTCAAGGATAAGCAGCGGATAGCGGCAAAGGCGGGAAATGTATTCGTTCCTGCCCTCGAAGCTGGCGGCAAGGTCATTGAGGATAAGGGCAAAGTTCGTCATGTGGACGGGGATTTCTTTCTCCATGAGGGCATTTGCGATACAGCCCGCAAGGTAGCTTTTCCCGGTTCCCACGCCGCCCCAGAACAGGCAGCCGATATTGTCGGCTCGCATATCCTCCCAGTGTTCCACATACCGGCGGGCAATCCCGGCCTGCGGGTTCCTGCCGTTGTCGTTCTCAAAAGTCCAGTCCCGCATGGTGGGGTCGGTAAAGCCCCGGCGTTTCAGTTCCTCCACGGTGTCAAGGTGCCTGCGCCGCTTCTCGGCGGCCTCCCGTTCCTCGCGGGCGGCTCTCTGGCAGTCGCACTCTGCCGGATGGCGGTCGCGGCCAAAGATAGCGGCCTTATCCGGCGCAAAATAGGCTTCTTTCGGCTTGCGGCACTTGCCGCAGTACAGTAAACCGTCCTCGCCGGTGTAGTCCTCCGGCTCCGGGGTGGTGGCGGTCATATTCTCCAAAACAGCGTTGATTTCGTTCTTCATAAACTCTCGCCCTCCTTGCATGAGTAGTCTGGTATGCCCTTTTTCGGGGCTTTCTTGGCTGCGTCCTCCTGCGCCCATTTGTAGATTGTGGCGGCATGGCTCTTGTATCGCTTGCCGCTGGACGCGATATGGCAGGATAGCCGGTCAATGTAGTAGTTCCATTTGTCGGGCAGGTCTGCTTTCAGCCCGTCCAGTTCTGATTGCGAAAGAAAGACATTTTCATACCGGCCATAAGCGGCGCGGGCGGTCTGTCCCGTATCTAACTCTCGCTCTCTCTCTTTTTCTATCTCTATCTCTTTCTCTATCTCTATCTCTGGTGGACAAATGTCCGCTTGATATGGTGGACATTTGTCCGCCCCGGCCTTTGGCAAGGCTTTTTGCTCCTGCAAAGCCAGCCTTGCCCGCCGTTTCCGCTCCCCCTCGGTAGAGGATTGGCCGATAAGCAGTTCAATGTTGCTCATATACAGCGCGCCGCTTGGCAGCGGCTCCACAAGCCCCAGCTTCATAAAAATCTGCAAGGCTCGCTCTACGGTGCCGACTTGCTGGCGGGTAATGGTGGCAATCATCTGCGCGGTGTAGGGGATATTTTCATCAAGCTGCAACTTCCCGCCGTTTTTCAGCGATTTCAGGTACAGTTTCAAGAGAATGTTGGAATAGAGGATACCGTCCTGCATACTTTCCAGCAGCACGATAGCGTCCTCGTCAAAGTAATTCTCTTTCAGCTTGAGGTAGTAGTATTTTCGGTTGTCTGACATGGTTCCTCCTTTGGGTGGATTTGGGGCGTTTTTACGCATTTAGAACGGCGTTTCCGGGGGAAAAGGATAAATGTATCGCATACCCTTTGACACCCACGAAAAAAGCCTTGATTTATGCGGGTTTGAAAGGCTCTAAAGCGTGACATTTCTGCCTTTGTTTCCGCTTTCGCTCGGCGGCTTTGATTTTCTTTATGCGTCCGGCGCAGTCGGGGCAGTATTTCCCCCGGTTGGATTTGGGGACAAAGGCCGCCCCACAGACGGCGCACCGTTTCCGGCTCCCCCGGTACAAAAGTGCTGCGGCCAGTTCCCCGTCAAGGGGCAGGACAGCCACACGGAACCAGCGGCACATGAGGGAAAGGGAAATGCTCTGGACGCACACGCAAGGCTCCCCGTCGTCTAACAGCAGGCAGTTCCCCCCGTCGTAGTTACAGCACTCATGCACCAGCCGCCGCGCCCGCCGGTGCTGGCGGTAGTCCATTCTCGGTAACTTATCGCTCATGGCTCTGCTCCTTTCTGCGGTGGGGTTCCTCCCGGCGCAAAATCTGGTCGATATTCCGCTTGACGGTCTGCAACTCCGCATACCGCTGCTTCTGTTCGTGGTAGGTGTTATACAGGCCGGATTTCTTGGAAACAAGCTGCTCGATCTCGGCCTGCAACGCTTTCCGGGCGGGCAGCTTGGTAATGCCATGCGCCTTGAAATACCGGGCGGCGGCTTCGGCTATGATAAAATCGCTCTCATGCGCCTGCCGGTATGCTTCGCGGGCTTTCTCGGATTTCTGCGCTTTCAGCCCGTCGCGGGCGGGCTTGGTCTTGGCATAGGCAAGTACCTGTTGCTGCAACTCCTTTTTCCCTTGTAGCTTCGTTTCCAGTGCTTTCAGTTCGCCGCTGGTCTGGCGCATTTCCTGATAAGCGGTATCAACGGCGGCTTCTAACTGCTCCGGGGAAGTGAAGCCGTATTCCTGATACACATTCAGCGTCGCGGCCATTTGTTTGAGGTTGTGCATGGTCGCCCAGCGTTCATAGCCCCGGCCTTTGCCCTCGGCTTTCTTCTGCTCAATGTCCACAAGCCGCTGCACATTCGGAGCAGTTCGGGCGGCTCTGTCTGTCCGCAGTTGGTCTTGGATAGAGGGCGGGGTGCTGGATATAGCCGCGGTCTTTTCTGCGGCTCTGGCGGCGTTCTGCTCCAAAACGGCAAGGACAGCGGCGCGGTCAAAATCGTCGCCCAACTTGCGGGCGGTAATGGGCTTTGTCCTGTCCGGCGTGAGGTAACTAAGCCGCCCCCGGCTCTCCTTGACGGCCACGCCCTCCCGCAGCAGTAGAGAGGAAAAGTCCTCGAATGAGGTCGCCGCTGACAGCGCGGCGCGTATGGTCTGCCGCAGCTTCTCCTTGTTCGTTTCAAACTTGGTCTGCCGGGGCGTGATACCGCCTGCAATCATGGGGGCGTTCTGCTTGTCCAGCGCGGCCTGTCCCTTTTTCTGCGCCCAATACTCCCGGTCGGTGACGCGGTTCTTGCTGCCGTTCAAGAGGTCGATTTGGTAAAGCCCCTCCCGATGGCACATCTCCATGACTTCGGACTTGAAGTAGCGCAAGGCCGCGTCGGTACAGCGGTGCTTGCAACCGGCTTTCGTGTCGGCTGGCCTGTCCATGTAGGGCAGGAACGGCACTTCCTCTATCCGCAGGCTGTTAATGACGATATGCACATGGATATTGCCGCTGTGGTTATGCCCGTCCGGGTGGGTGCATACAAGGGCCTGGTGGCCGGGGAAATGCTCGGCGCAAAACTTCTCGCCCAATGCCTGCGCCCGGTCTACGGTCAAGCCATTGTCCGGGCCGTCCCGTGGGTCAAAGCTGATGATATAGTGGTGGCTTTTCACATCTTCCCGCCGCTGGTTTTTCCCATAGCGGAGATTTGCCCGCATACAGGCAACGGCAAAATCCTCCCCGCCGCAGTTCAGCGTGGACAGCCGGTAGTCCTCGCGGGGGATAAGCCTGCCGGTTTCATCAAGGACAGGCTTCATGGTAAACTCGTCATGTTCAAACAGCAGGTATTGTTCGGCGGCTCCGTAGTCGGCGTTTTTAGAGTTGATATGCTTGAGTGTTGCCAACCGCGTCACCTACTTTCTTTAGGACTTCATACTTGAGGGCGGCAAGGTCGGCTATGGCGGCTCGTACCTCGCCGGACAGTGCGTTATAGGTTACGCCGTACTCGTTCAGACACCGGGCAATCTGGTTGAGGTTGCCGCCAATCCTGCCGTACTCGGCTGTGAGTTTCCCGACAGCGGAGAGCAGTTCATCATTGACCGCTGACACATGGATAACGGGGCGTATGGCGGTGCGCCGTATCGCCTGCCGGAGAAATTCGGACTGGCTGATACCATAGGGCGCAAGCCGCGCTGTGAAGTCGGCATATTCTTCTTCGGACAGCCGGGTTTTCACAACGCGGCTGCGGTGGGGTGTGTTGTATCGCTTCGGCATGGGCTGTAAACCTCCTTTCACTTATCACAAAAAATTCTCTTATCTGTTAGCCATTTCCGGGGCGAAAGTGAGAAAAAACTTTTCGCCGGTCGGGAATATTTTTGCGGCGCAAGCCGCATAGCAGGGTTTGGGGAAGGCACTCCCCAACAAGTTTCCCGCGAGGGGCAAAACCACAGAATTGCGGATTTTGGCACCGTGGTAGAAACTTGCTCTAAGAAACTGCCGGACTGCCGTTCACTTCCTACTGCCACTTTTTCAGAAAATCTATAACCAGCTTTTTCATAAAAGGCTGCGGGCTGGCGTTCTTCCTCTTACTCCCTACAACACCGCAAAAAGCAAAAATGACGGACTTTCCGGCAAGAACTTTTCCGGCGGCTCGGTCTTTCCCGACAATAAGGCGTTTCGGAAGCTGCGTTTTGCCCGCTGTCTAAAAAAAACGGCAGCCTTTTTTGGTTTCACTATCTAATACGGAACTTTTGGAAATTTGCCAAAAATGAGCGCAAAAAAAGCAGCAAATCTTTTTCGGATTTACTGCTTCATGTGCCGCTGCGGGGCGGCGGGATATTCAGTTTCTATGTTATCGGTCAAGCCGGAACTTGAACAGGCTTTCAATCAGCTTTGTTCTGATGTAGTCCTCCATATCAGAGTTGTAATAGCCGTTCATCTTAGAGAAGTAGCGGATATATCCAGCGTATCGGTCAAGGACGGCTTGTATCGCTATGGGGTCGCCCTCATGTGCCTTTATGATAGTGTCATAGGGGAGAAGTCGGTTACTCATGGGACAGCACCTCCATTTCCTCTTTCAGCCGCTTCAAGGCAAGCCGTATATGCCGCCCGATTGTGCTGCGTGTCCAGCCGCTTTGTTCTCCGATTTCTTTCTGCGTCAAGTGCTGAAAGTAGTACAAAAAGATTTCTTCCTGCGTCTGTTCCGGCAATCGGGCAAGAGCAGCCGCAAGAGAATGCTCATGTACGGTAAGGAAGCAAGCAACCGAAAACAAGAGATAGACCGCCAGCACTACACTATTCCGAACCAAAGACCAAAAGATAAGCATTGTGGGAAAATCTAAACTTTTGGATTTTCCTACAATGCCAACTACGGCGGAATCCCTCCCACTCCTTATATCTTTCTGTATACATTGAATTTGTATTTAGTAAAATGCAGACAACACCACGGATCGGCTTTTGGTTGGACAATTCCAACCAAACACCACAGCAGACAGCAGAAAACATTCTGAACGCTAGGAAGCCGGTATGATTGTTACATATAAGGGGAAGAAAAATTTCTTTTAGGTACTTGCTTTCCTAAAACTGATGTGATACAATGATTAAAACTGATGTGATACAATGATTTAATCCAGAAAAGGAGTAAAAAATATGCGGCAAGGTATTCTTAAATAAAACTATAATCAATAGTGGGAACAAAGGATTATGATAGCTCCTTTTGTAGGGGCTTAGTTTTTTGTACCCAATTTAAGAATACTTTTGCCTTATCAATTTTGACATATCCCCAAAAACAGCAATCACAAACAGGTGTATGCTGTATATGTGTATGTCCGCAACTTATAATCCCCAGTGGTAAAAGTATTTTACTGCTGGGGATTTTTATGCCCTTTGGGGCTGTAAAGGGAGGACAATCACATGAAAATAATCAATATTGGAATTCTTGCCCATGTAGACGCTGGAAAGACGACCTTGACGGAGAGCCTGCTATATGCCAGCGGAGCCATTTCAGAACCGGGGAGCGTCGAAAAAGGGACAACGAGGACGGACACCATGTTTTTGGAGCGGCAGCGTGGGATTACCATTCAAGCGGCAGTCACTTCCTTCCAGTGGCACAGATGTAAAGTTAACATTGTGGATACGCCCGGCCACATGGATTTTTTGGCGGAGGTGTACCGCTCTTTGGCTGTTTTAGATGGGGCCATCTTGGTGATCTCCGCTAAAGATGGCGTGCAGGCCCAGACCCGTATTCTGTTCCATGCCCTGCGGAAAATGAACATTCCCACCGTTATCTTTATCAACAAGATCGACCAGGCTGGCGTTGATTTGCAGAGCGTGGTTCAGTCTGTTCGGGATAAGCTCTCCGCCGATATTATCATCAAGCAGACGGTGTCGCTGTCCCCGGAAATAGTCCTGGAGGAAAATACCGACATAGAAGCATGGGATGCGGTCATCGAAAATAACGATGAATTATTGGAAAAGTATATCGCAGGAGAACCAATCAGCCGGGAAAAACTTGCGCGGGAGGAACAGCAGCGGGTTCAAGACGCCTCCCTGTTCCCAGTCTATCATGGCAGCGCCAAAAATGGCCTTGGCATTCAACCGTTGATGGATGCGGTGACAGGGCTGTTCCAACCGATTGGGGAACAGGGGGGCGCCGCCCTATGCGGCAGCGTTTTCAAGGTTGAGTACACCGATTGCGGCCAGCGGCGTGTCTATCTACGGTTATACAGCGGAACGCTGCGCCTGCGGGATACGGTGGCCCTGGCCGGGAGAGAAAAGCTGAAAATCACAGAGATGCGTATTCCATCCAAAGGGGAAATTGTTCGGACAGACACCGCTTATCAGGGTGAAATTGTTATCCTTCCCAGCGACAGCGTGAGGTTAAACGATGTATTAGGGGACCAAACCCGGCTCCCTCGTAAAAGGTGGCGCGAGGACCCCCTCCCCATGCTGCGGACGACGATTGCGCCGAAAACGGCAGCGCAAAGAGAACGGCTGCTGGACGCTCTTACGCAACTTGCGGATACTGACCCGCTTTTGCGTTGCGAAGTGGATTCCATCACCCATGAGATCATTCTTTCTTTTTTGGGCCGGGTGCAGTTGGAGGTTGTTTCCGCTTTGCTGTCGGAAAAATACAAGCTTGAAACAGTGGTAAAGGAACCCTCCGTCATTTATATGGAGCGGCCGCTCAAAGCAGCCAGCCACACCATCCATATCGAGGTGCCGCCCAACCCGTTTTGGGCATCCATAGGACTGTCTGTTACACCACTCTCGCTTGGCTCCGGTGTACAATACGAGAGCCGGGTTTCGCTGGGATACTTGAACCAGAGTTTTCAAAACGCTGTCAGGGATGGTATCCGTTACGGGCTGGAGCAGGGCTTGTTCGGCTGGAACGTAACGGACTGTAAGATTTGCTTTGAATACGGGCTTTATTACAGTCCGGTCAGCACGCCGGCGGACTTCCGCTCATTGGCCCCGATTGTATTGGAACAGGCATTGAAGGAATCGGGGACGCAGCTGCTGGAACCTTATCTCTCCTTCATCCTCTATGCGCCCCAGGAATACCTTTCCAGGGCTTATCATGATGCACCGAAATACTGTGCCACCATCGAAACGGCCCAGGTAAAAAAGGATGAAGTTGTCTTTACTGGCGAGATTCCCGCCCGCTGTATACAGGCATACCGTACTGATCTGGCCTTTTACACCAACGGGCGGAGCGTATGCCTTACAGAGCTGAAAGGATATCAGGCCGCTGTCGGTCAGCCGGTCATCCAGCCCCGCCGTCCAAACAGCCGCCTGGACAAGGTGCGCCATATGTTTCAGAAGGTAATGTAAAGATACATAATCGTCAAGACGGCAACAATCAGAAGTTATGGAGGGTAACAATGGAATATAGTAAGGAAGATTTAATGGAAGCAAAAAAGCAAATTTGGGGAGTGGGAGAGAACATGGGAACAGAGGAAAGTAAAAAAATCTGGGAGGAGAACGCACAATTTTGGGATAATGCAATGGGTGACGAATCTAATGAATTTCACAGAGAGGTAGTGCGTCCCAAAGTAACGGAACTTCTATCTCCTAATCCTGCGGATTACATTTTGGATATTGCGTGTGGCAATGGAAATTATTCTTCGTATCTTGCACAAAGAGGCGCTTCGGTTGTCGCTTTTGATTACAGCAAAAAAATGATAGAATTGGCTAAAAGACGGCAATCACAATATGCAAAACAAATTGAATTTTGTGTGGCGGATGCGACCGATAGAAAAAGTATATTAGAATTAAAAAGAAATCGAGCCTTTACGAAAGCAGTTTCTAATATGGCAATTATGGATATTACGGATATTGAACCACTTCTTATGGCTGTTTATGAACTGTTGCAGGAAAGCGGAATTTTTGTCTTTGCAACGCAACACCCTTGTTTTGTCACGTTGACTGAAAAATATATGACACCGCACAGTTACTATGATATAGCGATTGAAGGGCAACCGAAAGAGCAGATTTATTATCATCGTTCCATACAAGATATTTTTAACCTTTGTTTTAGAGCTGGATTTGTCATTGATGGATTTTATGAAGAATGTTTTAAAACCAACAAAGAAATTCCTATGGTAATGATAGTAAGGCTTAAGAAGGTAAAACGTGATAGCTTAAAATAAATTCAAGTTGAGTTCCGCATGAAGCTTCAATACGATGGCGGATTGCAGGTCCTTGAAATAATAGTAGTCACGCACGAGATTGCGCAGGTCAATGATTGCGTCATCCGGGACAATGGAAGCCTTAAGGGAGGCATCCAGGCCGACTTTAGCAGCTTTTTTTGAATCAAATTTATCATTATGCAGTTTCCTGACGTTCATATTTGTGCTATTCTTAGTAATGATAGGATTAATGACGGCGCAGTCAAAACCCTTATCACGAAGGAAGCACAGGAGTGGGATGTGGTAGATCCCGGTGGATTCAAGGAAGCAGCGGCTTTCAAGAGAATACATCTCCTGGGCTTCCTTTATTTTTGAGATGGCAAGCTCACGGGACTGCGGATCAGAATGAATGATCTTAAAAGGCTTACCGATGAGGATGCCATTGGGGAGCATGATAGACATCCAGGTGAAGTCTGCGCCGACATCAAACCCGACAGAGAGATAGGGGATGCTTTCAGGCATCTTGAGTACTTTTTGATAGTGCATAGTAATATCCTCGTATTATATAGTAGTAGTGTTTATAGACCCTCTCCAAGGTCTGTATGCTATA
>NZ_QUJI01000034.1:0-21921 GCF_003480545.1 Clostridium sp. AM29-11AC | reverse complement strand
CAACTCGCAAAGGGCTGGAGTAATTTTAAATTTTACCGCACTATTATTTGGCGCTTACGTTTTATGTGCCATAATATCTCCTTTTTCTATGTTACACTGGACTATGTTTTCCATTTTTAAACAATCTAATAAACGAAATAATATTGTTAACCAAATCATGGTTACTACATTTCAAATTCAATTTAGCAAATGCATCTTTTAATGGATCATCGATATGCGTATAGTAAGCAGATAAATCCTTATTGATTTCATTCCAAATTTCCTGTGCAATGTATCCTGTGCAACCTACCGGAACTATCAAATTATGCATATCTACGGCAATTTCATATTCTGATCTCATACCATTTGCCAATACCACTTTACCATCTACTAATTTATTTCCAAACAAGAAAACAGATACTCCTGCACGTGAAATCATGTCTTCTCTATATTTTTTCCACAAATTTTGTCGAGTGCTATCGTCAATAATTCCTTGAGGAAATGGACGTAACAAAAGTCTATCTTCATTTACACGCTTTTTATTCATATATATTTCTTGCAAGGCTCCGGTTATCACAGCACTCCCTACACCCAAACCAAAGCCAGAAATAATATTAAAATCTTGTGCTATTAACTGTTGGCTCAATATATTAATTAATTCTAATGCATCCTTTTCCGTATAGTCTCCATATTCCTTTGCACTTCCAGAAATAAAAATATTATTCTGATTCAATCTCTTGCTAATTTCATTTAATATATCCGTAATCTCACTGTATTCGTCTATTAGTAAAGCACGAATATTATAACGTTTAAGATCCTCAACAAAAAACTCATGCTTGCGCTTCGCATATTCATATTCCGCTCGATCCTTATAATCATTTGTATTCACTTTGCGCATAATTGCATAATGTTGTCTGTTGTTTTGGTTTCCATAATCAATCCTGACTCTACTCAATATATAATCTATATTAGGATCAGAAAAGCTAAAACCAACAAACAAAAAAGTTTTCGATATCAGATCTCCACTCAGCGCAGTGATAAATTGGGCATGATCTCTATAATATTTTTCATAATCATCTTTTATCAAGATTGCTTCATCTGGATTACTCCTATCACCATGCATTTTATACACAATCGCATCTCTGTGTGGCTTGGTAAGGGACAGTTGTTTATTATTGTACTTTACATCCACAACTCTTTTTTCTTCAATCAAAGCATCTTCAATCAATGAATCATAATTTGTTGTCCAATATGTCGAAATAGGTAAGCGAGCAATGATTCGATGATTTTCATCCACATCTTTCTCTTTAGCGAATTCATCAAAAATCACATCATTTATAATGCTTCTGTTTCCGTTTTTGTTATAGCAATACTGTGCTAAAGAAACCAAATCATATTCCTTATCAATATCAAGGTCTAAATCTTCTGCTACATTTCTGAGCAAATTTTTCCAATCTACATATCCTGCACTTTTAGAAAAGCCAGCTCCAATAAACATAGCTGCACTGTTATCTTTAATTTCTTTTACATATTTATCAATAAATGACAAAATATCTCTATTCAAATTCAGGCCTCCTTTTATGCCTACTTCAAAGGAAGACTTTTCTTCCTTAATCACATGTTCTATTTTACATTATAGTTGGTCACTTTTTATCATTCTATCTTCAATAAATAAAACTTTATGTCATAGTAATCTTAAACTGATTTAACTATTTTATAGGAAGGTGTACTATCTTTGTGGTCAAATGCAATGTTCATATCGACCTGAGGATAACTTAAAAAGTCATCCCACGTAACTACATAAGCATAACCATTTTCAATATTACTCTTCAATATAGGGAAAAGATTATTTTTATTATAATAATCATACGATCCACTTTTATCAGGTAAGATAACAACAAGCAATGCATTCCTATGACTTGTTCGATTATTTCGTGTCGTCTCTCTCACCGAAAAACTGATTTCCCACGGAATCCACTGCGAACGCTGCCACTTTCCAGTTTCTTTCATATTGGGAGATATCAAAACAATTGTAAGTGTACTGTCATAAATTTTATTCTTTAAATGATTCCAAATGGCATCCTCACTCCACGAAGAAATATCTTCATCACTTTTTTCACCTTTATAAATATCATCATCACACAACACTTTATCTTTTATGTAATCAACATAATCACATGGCCAAGTCGGTTGTGTAACGTTAGGCATCATCTTCACATCATTGTCTTTATATTTATAAGATACAAATATTTTTTTCCCCAATTCATTCACCTATCTTTCCTTATTCCGATCACCAAAAGGTTTAATGCAGTAAGATTATAGTGTTCCCTACATATTTGATAAAAACTGATTACGTCTTTATCATTAATATAATCTTTTGTTTACAATACCTCAAGTTCTTTATTTATATCCAATAACTTCTCGTGATACTTTTTCGATTATTTCAGAGCTAATTGACGATATATTAGCTATATAAACTTTATTTTTTCTCGGATTAAATATCCCTAATTTTTCTATTTTCTTAAACTCGGGATGTTTTGAATGACATCCCATAATATAGTACATTAGCAACTGTAATGTATATTTACTTTTAGGTTCTTCTTTTGACACTTTAAAATCCCACAGTGTATCCTTTGTTAAATAATCTCCATCTCCCGATGATACTATATCCGTATAACCTCCCTCAAAAGTAAATCCATCTTTCATAATAGGACCATATTCTTTCCAAAATGCAAAACTTCTTTTTACCATAATTACAATATTTTCAATGGTATCACTATCAGGATTAATTTCTTCTACTGGTTTATACCCCATTACACCTGCTCTAAAACAAACATCGTAACCAACTAATTTGCATGCATTGCTAATCGATTCATCATCAAGACCTTTTATACCTTTTAAAAGTTTCTTAGCGTTTCTTAAAGCCAATCCTTTTTTACCATTCGCATTATTTAGAAACAAATCAAGACACAATGCCCCCTGTAATGAAATTTTGAAAGCTTCTTCTACGGATGTTCCCATCATAAAACGGGTCAAATAGTCAACCACAAGACCAATTAATGAAGCATGAATGTTTTCTACTTCATTCAATATCTTTCCATCATCAATAGCAGTAACATCAAATTGTTTTTTATTTAGATATCCTCCATATGGTTGTTTTACCATACTAATACGTTTAGTAACAGAATACATCGAAATGCCTCCTCATCGTACAAATAGTGTTAAATTACAGACATCCACCTAATGTCAAAATTATCTGAGTGTATTTAAATCCGTCATTTAATCTACTACACTCCATGATAATAAAATAATCGTCTTCTTTTTCTGCTCTGACAACAATACCTTGAGATAAATCCGTTTTCCACAAAGCTTTTACTCCATAAAATTGGGCGACAAAGCTATTTGTAGGATTGGGCATATTGGCATCAAATCCATTATCTGTTAACCATTGATAGTAATCTTTTAATGCTGGCAACCCAAAACTTTGTATGGCTGCCATAATCGCCGATTGTTCACTTAGTTCATGCTCGATATTAATAACATATCTTTCTGTTGTATCCAGTTCATATCCATGAGCTTTTACAACTTCTCCCATGTTTTCATTCAGTTTCAGTTTTTTCACTATTTTTATCCCCTTCCTATACTTTACATGATCATTTTCTCTAAGATTTCCAATAAATGGCTATATAAACTTATTACACTCTTTTGATCTTATCAATTGAGGAATAATTGCCCTTCGGCTCATATGTGGCATTTTTTCACTTCTTATTCCATTTAGAGACACAGAAATCTTTTTCGTCCCTTTCTCATAATAAGTGTCATCTAGTTTAATAATACTTTTCATATATCACAATTGATATTCATAACCTCTCCAATTCCTAAGTATTCTCAACATATTTATTTTACTCCAAATATTGTTATATATCTACAAACAAAATACAATATTTAGCATTTTTTGTAGTCGTCTCCATTCTTAGTTTATATCTACTTTTCTTGATTTCATCTCTCCAGAAGTAGACTTTCATATATACCTTTTCTGTATCAACCATATCCGTCGAAAACTTAACAGAATGAAAAGAATTCTCTTCATACATTTTGACCAGTAGCTTCGTAAACTCTTCTTCATTTTCTATTTCATTACGATTCGCCACAACTGTCAGATACTGCTCATTGTTCACAATCATACTACTAACCACATCCGGCTCGCCTTCTACTCTTTTTTCGTTCCAATCCAGATCACTCCCCACCATCACTGCAACTACAAGCACTACAGCAACAACCATCTTCCATTTTTTTCTAATCTTTCTCTTCATTTCCATCATATTACAGCCTCTTTTTGCAATCTATACATTGCAATTATATGAAAATTTTATACTAAAATCAATGGCAAGGAATTCGTATAAATGGAAAGAGGTGAAATCTTTATGGGACAAAAATTAAAGCAAGTCAATGATATTTCCATCGGAGATAATCTTCGCAAACTGAGAAATGCCGCCAATCTTACTCAGGAGCAGGTCGTAGCACAGTTGCAGCTGCGTAATCTTCCTACATCCAGAAGTGTTTATTCCCAGATTGAGGCCGGAACTTACAATATTCGTATCAGCGAGCTGATTGCACTTGCAGAAATTTTCCATACAGATTTCAACACTATTTTCGATGGTCTGACACACGACAAATAATCCCAGACAACAACTTTTCTTCTGTTGCCTGGGATTATTTTATGCATGAATATTTTTTTATTACCGTTCCACCCAATCGTGTCTTTTCTGTTTGTTTATGGATTTTGGTCTTTCTCTTTCTTTTACACGCTTTTCATTTTCCTTCAATCGCTCCAGAACACTCTTTTTCCTTTCAGGCTGAATATCATTTTGTCCGGTCTTCTGTTTCCAGACCTCCAGTTCTTTCTTATATTGCTCCACGATCTTATACGCTGTGCGGTATCCATCCATAAATTTCTGAACGTTTGGATAGCCGCTCTTTTTAACAAGAATATGGAGTTCATCCTTCTGTTTTCTTATTCTCTCTTTACATTGATCAATTTTGTTCTGCGCTTCTTTTTTCTCTTTTCCTTTGAAAAACCCGGTAATATCTTTCAGATCCTTTTCTAATCTTGGAAGTTCTACTTGTTCTGCCTGGCGTATTACTCTTAGCTTTTGATCCAACTTGCTTTTCAGGTTTTCCATTTCATAAAATTCTTTCATGTCAATTCCCAACTTCGGTTTTGATGGAATCCTTAATTTTCTTATATATTCCCGCAAGATCTGTAGTGCTGCCAGCAGTATCTCTCGAAACGCTCTTGGTTGGAATCCCTGACGAGATATAGACTGTGCTATTTTAGTTGAAATTTCTTCTTTTTTGATTTTTAAAATCTTTTCTTCCGGTACTCCTTCCACCAGAGCCACATCGACCGCCCGGTTCCATTCCTGCCTGATTGCATTATCTGCCCGGATTTCTGCTTCCTTAGGGTTGTTCTTACCGATTTTTTTCGTAGGAAGATAAACACTGCCATGCTGAAAAACATTTAACTTTTCTTCATCATTACCAACATATACATTCATAAGATCTGTAAAAGAATGTTTTACTTCATCCAAAAATCTTTCGCTTTTAAACCTTTCATCCTTTTTGGTAAAGATCTTTTTTTCATATACTTCACCCTTTTTAATTATATGACAACCGGTTCTTATTTCCCCAGACTCACCGAGAATCTCTTTTTTCGTTCTAACATGTTTTCCCGTTTCATCATAAAACATATTTCTGGACGCAATCTTTATAATCGGCTCTTTTAATAATTGACGTTCTGAAAAAATCAGGTGAATGTGATAGTTCGTTTTTCTCTTATTATGATGCAACGCAGAAACACATTCCACCTCGTAATTCTTCTTAAAATGTTCTGTAAATAATTTCAGAAGATGATACGGATCATACTCTACAAAGCTTTCAGGAAGTGCTATAATCAGTTCTCTCGCTTCAATGCATTTTCCCTCTGTTCCGCTTTTTCTGAATTCTTCTTGATTGTACTTTGCAAGCTCTCTCCAAAACTGTCGTTCGGTCGTTTCATAAACAGCATACAGATTTTCCTGTTTTGCTCTACTGCTGATGTATGTAATTCTTCCCTTGACATTTGTAAGCTTTGACATCTGTATAAATGAATTTCTTGCGATAGGCATTTCCCCCTTCTTTTTAATAGCTGCATTCTTTCCTGTGAGTAGGTGCATAGGCACCTGTTTACGAACTTATTGCCGTGACCGGCATCAGCCTCGCAGAGCGACTTCTGAAATTGCAGGCAATTTCATCAGTACGCGGCTCTCGCCAAATACGTCTGCGAGCAGCCGCGCTTGGCTCGATGCAATCGCGAAATACACAGAGCATAAACGAAGTTTGTGCGATGGGTGTATTTCGCTCTCAATCGCCGAGGGCTTAGTTTCTGGCGTATCCGCCTTTTTCTTTCCGCCCGTATCCGGGCTTTATTTCATTCCTGTGTTTTTAACTTTCAAAGTTTTTTTCTCCCTGTTCACACTTCTCTGTTCACAGACTTGTGAACAACCTTTTGTGAACAAGGCTCAAAACATTTTTAAAGTTAACTTTTACCCAAAAGGTAACTCCTCATTTTCATCCACTTTCACGAATCCATCCGGATCCTTTTTCGGACGGATCCGTTTCCATGAACGCTGAGTTCCCAGTCCCCCGGAGAACCGGTGATTTCCATGTTTTTCCCATCCGGTGATCTCATTGTCCATCAGATCTCCAATCTCTTTGGACTGCCATTTCGGCACTATACCTTCCTGATGAAACACTTCCTGATAGATGATGGTGGAGCAGACATAATCTTCTTCGTAGTTGTCCAGGAAAGCCTGGATCATCCCGGTCTGTGTATCTTCCGGCATAAAGTCCTTCTGCAGAGATTTCACATAGTCTTCCATATCCGGAGAGAAGGTCAGGAGAAATTCCCCGCTTCGGTAGATTTCCATTGCTTCTGCCCACGCCTGTATGATATATTCTCTAGAGCCTTTTTCATCCCGATATATCGTAGTCTCTGCTTTCTCCGGACAGACCTTTACCGGTCCAAACCGTCGATTGCCCGTCCGGTCAAAGGGCAGGAAAGCAAGGTCGTTTGAAGTACCGCAAAACACGCATTGACGGTATCTGTCTTCCGCTCTTCTTTCGTAGGGAATCCGGTAAGTGTCCTTCTGTCTGCTCAGAAAAGATTTGGTCTCCTCAATGCTTTTGGCATTCGCTACTGCGTTCATTTCTGACATTTCTACAATCCAGTGCCCCTGCAGATATTCGTAAACTTTCTTGTCATCCAGCCGTTTCACATCATCTGTGAACCATTCATCCTGAATTGCCAGATATTTGAAAAAAGTAGATTTTCCTGTCCCCTGACCACCAACCAGACAAAGCATGATATCGTACTTCTTTCCGGGTTCATACAGGCGGCTTATGGCTGCCAGCATGTGCATCTTCATAACCTCTCCTGAATATTCCGGATTTTCCGCCCCGAAGAAATGAGTCAGCATCCCCGCAATACGGGGTCTGCCGTCCCACTTCAGACTTTCCAGCAGATCAATGATCGGATGGAAACTGTTATCGTTGGCTACAATATCTATCGCTTTTGTAATCACCCGATCACTGGTCAGTCCGTAATTTTTTTCCAGATAGAGAGACAGGTTGTTCATATCCGTATCCGTCATCTGTACGCCCCGTCTCTTCCAGGGCACTTTTTTCTTAATATCAATCTGGCAGGTCATCTCATTCCTGCAGACAGCTCCCCGCAGACATGGATCATGCTCCAACACGTGTTTGCAATTCTGGATAGACTGCCGTATCCGGCCTTTCTCCGTTACTTCCAGATTGTCCCGGATTTCTTCCGGTGTCAGCATTTCCTGCTCTACAATATTCTCTAATTTCTTCCAGGACTCCTCGCTGATATTCTTCCATTCGCTGCTCAATCTTCTTCACCTCCTTCCGTTTATAAATGAAAAATTCCGCTATTTCCTCTCCGTCACCGGTCAAAAGGATATCCAGATAATCATTGATCTTCCTCTCATTATCCAGTGCCTCCAGAAAGCATTCCTGCTCAAAAGGCTCCGGTCCGGATCCGTAAAACTGTTTCCAGAACCGAATCCACGACAGATAGTCCGTCAAAACCTTTACGGCATGATTTTTCCAGGTTTTAACCTTACTTTTTACCGAAAAATGATACCGACTTTGTACCTTTTTACCTTCTCTGTCCCGGAATTTGTTCTGAACAGACTTTTGCTCCTTCAATGGAATTGGAAGATTAAAATCAGTGATCAGCTTTTTTGCCGCCTCATAAGGAGACATTCCAAATAATTTGCCCGTAAACGTGATTACATCTCCCTTTGCACCGCAGGCAAAACAGTAGAATCCTTTTTCCACTTTCATGCTGGGATGCCTGTCCTTATGAAAAGGACAGCACACCATTCCATTTCTGTTTACTTTCAACCCATACTGCTCGGCAGCCTGCCTGGTAGTCACAGATTCCTTAACACTTTGAAAAATACTCATTCTACCTTCATCTCACATCCATAATATTTTTTCTGAAAGTATCTGACTGGAACTTTTCCCTTGATTACGTTATATCCGGCATTTTCCAGTTCCTGATTCATTTCCCTTACAATGTCATATGCCTTACTTCTGCCAATTCCGAGAATCTCCATAATCTCGTTTGCAGTAATATAAGAAACCTTAATCTGCATCTTGTTCCCTCCTTTGATTGATATCTATTGTTCTGTGCAATAAAGATACGCCTAACATTCATATCAAATCACTATGCACGTCTTTTATATGCACTCTTAATTCGCATTTATATCATACGTCCAATATTCATATTTGTCAACTTATATTTTAAATAATACGCACTTGCAATTCGTATTATTTCATGTTATATTATCCATGAGGTGAATAAATAATGAACGATATGGAAATTTCAACGATTGGAGAACGTATTAAAACGCTCCGAAAAAAACGAGGTTATAACCAGAAAGAGTTAGCAGATCTTTTAGGAAAGTCACTCCGCACTATTCAGAAATACGAAAGCGGAGAAATTGAAGTATCTATTGCTATGGTCAATGAACTTGCCAAAGTGCTGGATACTACTTCCACCTATCTTCTGGGGCATCAGACCGGCGATTTTAAATTTGACAGTCTTTCAGATGTAATGGAATGCCTGTTTCAGATTGAGAAAATAACAGGACTTCATTTTTCTATTGAGACAAAAAGACCGCCTCACCATGACGGTTGGCAGTGTTCCATTACCTTTGACGGAAAAGATAAAGCAGCTGATCTGAATGCGGATATGTGCCTTTTCCTGGAAGAATGGGAAAACAATCGAGAATCTTTCAAAGAATATGGCATGTCAAAATCTGCCTATGAGGCATGGAAAGATAAGACACTGGCTTATTATGCTTCACAGGGTATAGAAATGTCTGAATTAGAAGATCTTGATGAGGACGAACGTATAAAAAGAAGAACTGCTCTCCTTTCTGGCGAATAATCTCCCAACATAGGGTTTTCATAACTCTAAGAAAGGAATGATCAGATTTGTCAGTAACAAAGGATACTTCAGGAAAATGGATGTCCCAGATCCGTGTCAAGGATTACACCGGAAAAGTCATCCATAAAAAGAAACGTGGGTTTGCAACCAAAAAAGAAGCTTTAGAATGGGAACGGGATTTTCTGAATAAAGCAACAGCCGATATGGGAATGCTGTTTCAAGATTTCGTCGAACTGTATTTTGAAGATATGAGCCACCGGTTGAAAGAGTCTACCATCATCAGTAAGCATTATATGGTGGACAAAAAGATTCTTCCGGTATTCGGGAAAATCTCTATCAATGAGATTACGCCGAAAGATATCCGCAAATGGCAGAACAGCTTAACTGCCTATCGGGATGAAAATGGAAAACCTTACTCTCAGACCTATTTAAAAGCGATCAACAACCAGCTGACGGCTATGTTCAATTATGCAGTGAAATATTATGATCTGCATGAGAATCCATGCACCAAAGCCGGAAGTATGGGAAAAAGTCATGCGGAAGAAATGAACTTCTGGACAAAAGCAGAGTTTGAGCAGTTTATAGTGGCAGTACAGGATAAACCGGCCTCTTATACCGCATTTATGACTCTGTATTATACCGGAATGCGCGTAGGAGAATTATGTGCATTAACACCTGCAGATGTGGATCTGGAAGGCCATACAATCACGATTAATAAGACTTTTCAGCGTATCAACGGCAGGGATGTAATCTGGCCGCCAAAGACGCCAAAAAGCAACCGGGTTGTTACCATTCCACAGACCCTTGCCAACTGTCTGAAGGAGTATATGGATAAGTGCTATGAGATCCAGCCGGACGACAGACTGTTTCCTTACACCAAAAGTTTTCTGAACCATGAAATGCTCCGTGGATGTAAGAAGTCAGGAGTTAAAAAGATCCGGGTACATGATCTCCGCCACTCCCATGCAAGCCTTCTGATCGAAATGGGATGCCAGCCTCTTCTGATTGCAGACCGGCTCGGACATGAAAAAATACAGACGACCTTAAATACTTACAGTCATCTGTATCCGAATAAGCAGGCAGAAGTAGCTGCTCAGCTTGAAAATGTGATGAACGGAACGACAGTTCCGAATGGTAGCCAAATGGCAGGTGTAGCCAATTTGTAGCCAATAAAAGAGAAAAATCTCTGGAAAGCCTGCAAAATAAGGCTTCCCAGAGATGTGGTGTCTATTCAAACTCAATCGTAGCCGGCGGCTTCCCCGTGCAGTCATACAGCACACGGTTCACGCCCTTCACCTCGTTGACAATTCTGCTTGTCACCTTGCTCAGTACTTCCCACGGAAGTTCTGCTGACTCTGCAGTCATAAAGTCGCTGGTCAGCACGGCGCGCAGCGCTATGGCATAATCGTAGGTTCTCTCGTCTCCCATACATCCAACGGATCTCATGTTTGTCAGGGCCGCAAAGTACTGTCCCAGGTTTCTGGCGATTCCGGCCTTGTCAATTTCCTCGCGGTAGATCGCATCGGCATCCTGCACGATTCTTACCTTCTCCGGCGTAATGTCACCGATGATTCTTACGCCAAGACCCGGGCCCGGGAACGGCTGACGGAATACCAGATACTCCGGAATTCCAAGCTCCAGTCCGGCTTTTCTCACCTCGTCCTTGAACAGCATTCTGAGAGGCTCGATAATTTCCTTGAAATCTACGTGCTCCGGCAGTCCTCCCACGTTGTGGTGAGACTTGATCACGGCAGATTTTCCAAGGCCGGACTCAATAACATCCGGATAGATGGTTCCCTGTACCAGGAAGTCAACTGCACCGATTTTCTTTGCCTCTTCCTCAAATACACGGATAAACTCCTCACCGATGATTTTTCTCTTCTTCTCCGGATCTGTCTCACCGGCCAGCTTATCATAGAAACGCTGCTGAGCATTGACACGGATAAAGTTTAAGTCATACGGACCGTTGGGACCGAATACCGCCTCTACCTCGTCGCCCTCGTTTTTGCGCAGAAGGCCATGATCCACAAATACGCAGGTAAGCTGCTTGCCCACTGCCTTTGCCATCATAACTGCTGCAACAGAAGAGTCAACGCCGCCGGACAGCGCACACAGCACGCGGCCGGAGCCAACCTTTTCCCTGATTTCCTTAATAGATTTTTCCACAAAGGCATCCATCTTCCAGTCTCCGCTGCAGCCGCAGACGCTGTAAACGAAGTTGGAAAGCATCTTCGTTCCCTCCTGGGTATGCATTACCTCTGGATGGAACTGAACGGCATACCAGTTTTTCTCCGGCATTTCCATAGCTGCTACCGGGCAGACAGGAGTATGGCCTGTCACAGCAAAGCCCTCCGGGGCCTTCTCAATATAATCTGTATGGCTCATCCAGCAGATCGTCTTTGGAGATACATCCGCAAACAGCTTGGAGGCCGTGTCAACATCCACCTCTGTCTTTCCGTACTCGCTGACAGGGGCTGTTGCCACCTTTCCGCCCAGCAGGTATGCCATCAGCTGTGCGCCATAGCAGATTCCCAAAACAGGAATACCCAGTTCAAAGATTTCTTTTGAACAGCGAGGAGAATCGTCCCCATATACACTGTTAGGTCCGCCGGTAAAAATGATTCCCTTCGGATTCATCTCTTTAATTTTTTCAATCGGCATACTGTACGGATGAACTTCACAATATACGTTGCATTCTCTTACTCTTCTGGCAATTAACTGATTATACTGACCGCCAAAGTCCAATACAATAATCATTTCTTTTTCCACGAGTATTCCTCCTATAAATTTTCACTGTTGTATCAACCTGCAAAAGGTAAAACTCCCGCAGTTTACAATCTATTATAAGATACGCCGCACCTCTTGGCAACCTGTTTTTGCATCAAACCATGCCCAAACTGTGCCCGGACTGCGCTGCAACGTGAACGTCAAAGTGAATATCCAAGCCCTGATATATAAAATGAGGACAAAATCAGCAGGCACAGATGCAGACTTGACAGTATTTTTTGGTATTCTTCATAGCTTTTTATATGTTTTATCGCTTTTGCAGTTTCTTCGCAGTTTACCTTTATAAGCCGTAATACTCCTCTGCAGTTTTCTTCCTGGCTTTTCTTTCCATCCTTCTCTTTCGTTCTTTCCATTACCTGTCTTTTCGTTCTGCCTTTTTATTCCCCCTCCCACTTCCTTCTTCCCATTTTCCTCCGCAAATTCCAGAACCTTTCGGATCCCCACATAATCTCCGGCTGTAAACGCTTCCCCGACAGATCGGTACCCGCTTTTTTCATAAAAACGGTTTAACGCCTGATTTTCCGCCTGGCAGTCTAAACGGACGCCTCTTTTGCCCTGCTTCCGGGCATATTCCTCAATCGCCTTTAAAAAGGCCTGTCCCGCTCCTTTTCCCGCCAGGCCGGTTCTCGTGGCAAGGTGGTGGACATAAAGGTATGCCCTGTCTCCATCCCACCTCTCATCACTCTCCAGAAGCGCTGCCGCTCCTGCTATATCCGCTCCCCTCATCAGGAAAAACAGCCTTCCATTCCTGGCATGCTCAGCAAAATATTCCTCTGAATAAAAGTCCAGATACTCCTCATCATTCCACTGATGCATTCCCATCTGTTCCATCCAGGCAATGCGCTCTTTTATAACTGCGATAAAACTGGAAACCTGCCCTTCCCCTGCCGGCTCCAGCCGATAATTCCTGTCCATCTCATCCCTCATCCGCTTCACGTTCAAACCTTTCTGCCTCTAATTTCTTCCGGCTGCCTCCAGGTATTTTTTTACATACTCTCCTGTATAGGAAGCCGGATTTTGTGCTACCTCCTCCGGTGTCCCCTTGGCAATGACTGTACCTCCCTTATCCCCTCCATTGGGGCCAATGTCGATGAGATAGTCTGCCGTTTTTATCACATCCAGGTTGTGTTCAATGACAACCACCGTATTTCCTCCGTCTGAAAGCCTGCGCAGTATCTCAATCAGCTTGTGCACATCTGCAAAGTGGAGGCCTGTGGTCGGCTCGTCCAGCACATAGATCGTCTTTCCCGTCCCCCTCTTACTGAGCTCCGTGGCCAGCTTGATTCGCTGAGCCTCGCCTCCCGACAGCTCTGTGGAGGGCTGTCCCAGACGGATATAGGAAAGTCCCACATCATTCAGAGTCTCAATCTTTCTGTAAATCGAGGGCACATTTTCAAAGAAATGGAGAGCCTCCTCCACTGTCATATTCAGCACATCATAGATGCTCTTCCCCTTGTATTTAACCTCCAGAGTTTCTCTGTTATAGCGTTTTCCTCCGCAGACCTCACAAGGCACGTACACATCCGGCAGGAAGTGCATCTCGATCTTGATAATTCCATCGCCGCTGCAGGCCTCGCAGCGGCCTCCCTTCTTATTGAAGCTGAAACGCCCCTTATTGTAGCCCTTCGCCTTGGCGTCGGGGGTCGATGCAAACAGGTCGCGGATCAGATCAAAGGCTCCCGTATAGGTGGCAGGGTTGGAACGGGGAGTGCGGCCGATGGGAGACTGATCAATTGCAATAATCTTGTCAAGCTGCTCGGTTCCCTCAATGGTCTTGTGCTTTCCCGGTATGGTTCTGGCCCGGTTCAGCTTTTTGGCAAGGGCTTTGTAGAGAATCTCATTGACCAGAGAGCTCTTTCCGGAGCCTGACACACCGGTTACGCAGGTCATCACTCCCAACGGGAAGGAGACGTCAATATTTTTCAGATTATTTTCCGCTGCACCGCGCACGGTAATCCATCCAGTAGGTTTCCTGCGCTCTGCGGGAACCGGAATTTTAATCCTGCCGCTCAGATATGCCCCTGTGATGGAATCCTTACATTTCATGATCTGTTTGGCTGTACCCACTGCCACCACATTTCCGCCGTGCTCTCCTGCTCCCGGGCCGATATCCACAATACAGTCTGCGGCAAGCATGGTATCCTCATCGTGTTCCACCACAAGCACCGTATTTCCCAGATCCCGAAGGTGCAGAAGTGTCTTCAGCAGCTTGTCATTGTCCTTCTGGTGAAGACCGATGCTGGGCTCGTCCAAGATATAGGCAACTCCTACCAGACCGGAGCCGATCTGGGTGGCAAGGCGGATTCTCTGAGCTTCTCCTCCTGACAGGGTTCCCGTAGCGCGGGAGAGCGTCAGATAATCCAGTCCCACATCAATGAGGAAGCTGACTCTGGCGCGGATCTCCTTCAGAATCGGCGCTCCGATGGCCTCCTGCATGGGAGTCAGGCTCAGTCCGTCAATAAATTCCCTGTATTTGACAATGGACATATTGGTAGCTTCATAGATATTTTTTTCTCCCACTGTAACGGCAAGGGCTTCCTTCTTCAGTCTCTGTCCGCGGCAGGCAGGGCAGGGAGTAATCCGCATAAAGGTCTCATACTCTGCCTTCATAGCGTCAGAAAAGGTTTCCCTGTACTTTCTGTTCATGCTCTGGATCAGTCCTTCAAAGGCAACGTCGTAGACGCCCTCTCCCCGCTGCCCCTTATAACGGACCTTCAGTACCTTTCCTCCTGTTCCGTGGATCAGGACATCGTGAATCTCCTTGGGATAATCCTGGAAGGGGGTGTCGAGGCTGAAATGATACTCCTCTGTCAGCGCGTCGAGAATGGCTCTGGTAAAGCTGCCCTTGTCCGTACAGGACTGCCAGCCCATTCCCACAATCGCCCCCTGGCTGATGCTCAGGGATTTATCCGGAATCAGCAGATCCTCATCAAATTCCATCTTGTATCCCAGTCCAAAGCATTCCGGGCAGGCGCCGAATGGATTATTGAAGGAAAAGCTCCTCGGCTCCATCTCGTCCACACTGATGCCGCAGTCCGGGCAGGCAAAATTCTGGCTGAAATTCATAGTCCCCTGCTCCGGTATCTCCACCGTCATCAGCCCGCCTGTAAGCTCCATGACGGTTTCAATGGAATCTGTCAGACGCTTCTCGATTCCCGGCTTCACAACAAGGCGGTCCACCACAATTTCGATATTGTGCTTGATATTCTTATCCAGCTTGATCTCCTCAGAAAGCTCATAGAGGCTTCCGTCAATTCTGACACGGACATAGCCGCTCTTTCGCGCCTGCTCAAGCACCTTCACATGCTCTCCCTTTCTTCCCCTGACCACCGGGGCCAGAAGCTGAATTTTCGTCCGCTCCGGCATCTCCATAATCTGATCCACCATCTGGTCCACGGTCTGGCGGTGAATCTCTCTGCCGCACTTCGGACAGTGAGGGATTCCGATTCTGGCATAGAGAAGCCTCATATAGTCATAGATTTCCGTCACAGTTCCCACTGTAGAGCGTGGATTCCTGTTCGTGGACTTCTGATCAATGGAAATAGCCGGCGATAAGCCCTCTATACTCTCCACATCCGGTTTCTCCATCTGTCCCAGGAACTGCCTTGCATAGGACGACAGAGACTCCATATAGCGCCGCTGTCCCTCCGCATAGATCGTGTCAAAGGCCAGAGAGGACTTACCGGAACCGGAAAGCCCTGTCAGAACAACCAGCTCATTTCTGGGAATATCCACTGATATATTTTTCAGGTTGTGCTCATTGGCACCTCGTATTTTAATGTACTGTTTTGCCATATTTTTAAACTCCCTCACTGTTTTCACATTTTCACAAAATTACGGCCAGCCCCTTACATCTGCCGCCGCAAACTGACTGCCTCGTCTGCAGCTTCATCTGTTTTTATCGATTCTTCCTCTCAGACATCCGGCTTTCGGCCAGAACTCCCCGGCAAAATTTGACATTCGCCTCCTGTCTCTGAATCTGATGATGCCCGGTACCGCCGCCTGCAGGCATACGGCCAGTCTGAGCTCATTATACTATAACCCCACGTGCGGCGGTATGGAAATTGCAATATTTTTAGACAAAATTCACCACTGTATGCTTCCTCACGCCGCGCTGTATCTAACTGCCGCCGCAGTTCTAAAAAGCAGCCGGAACCGCTTTTTCTTTCGGTTTTTGTTTTAGCTTCATTATATCACATGCAATCCCTCTTTGCAAACATTTGTTCGATTGTCTGGCTGTTAAATTTTCATGCAGAGATAAAAAGCCTGAGAACTCACGCTTCATCCGCTGATCCCCAGCCCAGTTCATTGCCTCAGCGTCTTTTCCTTTCCCGCTTTCGCAACTTACTTATGGACTGCCCTTCTCACGGACAAACTGCTGTTCTCAGGCTCTTTTCATCTGTCAGATTATGACATGAAACGCTCCTGTCTGTTTCCTGTTTTCCTTTCTGTTTTTCCTTCCTGTCTTTCTGTTTTCTCTTCCTGTTTCGTTATTTTTTCGTACTGATCTGCTGTTTTTCCTTCCTCTGCTCCATCGCCGAATTCTTAATTCTGCTGACTCTCCTGCTGCTTTCCTGCAGAATCTGCCTTCAGGATCTCCATAAACTCCTCTCCTGTTATGGTTTCCTTCTCAAGCAGGTAGGCCGCCAGCTCATGGAGCTTCTCCTCGTTTTCTTTCAGGATCTGGACCGCTCTGTCATGGGCCCTGCGCACAGTGTCGATTACCTCCTCGTCAATCCGCATGGCCGTATGCTCCGAGCAGGCCAGAGAGGCATCCCCGCCCAGATACTGGTTGGTCACCGTTTCCAGTGCAACCATGCCGAACTGCTCACTCATACCATACCGTGTCACCATCGCACGGGCAATCTTTGTGGCCTGCTCAATATCGTTGGAGGCGCCTGTGGTAATGGAATGGAAGACAAGCTCCTCTGCCGCACGGCCTCCTGTGAAGGTCACAATCTTGTTGAACGCCTCCTCACGGCTCATGAGGAAGCGCTGATCCTCCTCCACCTGCATGGTATATCCCAGCGCCCCACTGGTCCTTGGAATAATGGTGATTTTGTGGACGGGAGCAGAATGGCTCTGCATGGCAGCCACCAGGGCATGGCCGATCTCATGGTAAGAGACAATCTTCTTCTCATCCATGGAAACTCCGGCATCCTTCCTCTGATAACCGGCAATGACAACCTCCACGCTCTCCTCTAAATCCTGCTGAGAAACGGTTTTTCTTCCCATCCGCACAGCCCGAAGGGCAGCTTCATTGACAATATTTGCCAAATCCGCTCCGCTTGCGCCGCTGGTGGCACGGGCAATCTCATTGTAATCCACTGTTTCATCCACTTTCACATTTTTAGCGGAAACTCTGAGAATGGCCTCACGCCCCCTCATATCGGGAAGCTCCACAGGAATCCTTCGGTCAAACCGTCCCGGTCTCAAAAGTGCCTTGTCAAGAGACTCCGGCCGGTTGGTCGCCGCCAGAATCACAACACCCTTGCGGCCGTCAAAGCCGTCCATCTCTGTCAGAAGCTGGTTCAGCGTCTGTTCTCTCTCATCGTTGCCTCCCATGTTTCCGTCGCGTTTCTTTCCAATGGTATCGATCTCGTCGATAAAGACAATACATGGAGCCTTCTCATTTGCCTGCTTAAACAGATCCCTCACCTTGGCAGCTCCCATTCCCACAAACATTTCCACAAACTCTGAACCGGAAATGGAGAAAAACGGAACATGGGCTTCTCCGGCCACCGCCTTTGCCAAAAGTGTCTTTCCTGTTCCAGGAGGGCCTACAAGCAATGCGCCCTTGGGAAGGGTCGCTCCGATTTCCGCATATTTTCCCGGATTGTGCAGGAAATCCACAATCTCCTTCAGGGCATCCTTCGCTTCCTCCTGCCCTGCCACATCGGCAAATGTCTTTCCCGTCTCAGATTCTGCATAAATTTTGGCATTAGACTTTCCAAACGTCATCGCATTTGGCCCGCCCATCCGCTTCATCATAGCCCGGCCCATAATCTGGCCAATCAGAACAAAAAATACAAGGGGCATAATCCAGGTAATCAGCACATCCAGAAGGGGGGATGCCTGTGTCGGAATCTCCTTGCTGAACTTCACATCCGTACCCTCCAGACGCTCCGCCAGATTTTCTCCGGTCGGCAGTCCTGTCTTGCGCACAAGCCTGTGTTCATCGTCCTTCAGTGTATACATAACCTCTTCATTGGTGGTTTCATAGACCTCCTCTATATTCCCCTCGTTCAGAGAGGTGAGAAACTGGTCGTACCGCACTTCCACCGTCCGATCCATCAGAGGCGGAAATACAAAAATATTTAACAGCAGCAAAACCAACATGACGATTCCATAGTAATACAGGAACGAACGTCTTGGCGGTTTCTTCTGTTCTGTATCCTTATTCTCCATAGATTTACTCTCCTTTTGATCTTTTTTCTTCTTTCCTTACGAGTTCACTCTATTATATTTTCTGCTTCAGTTCAGGGTCTCTGAGCTTTATCGAAGTCCTGCCGTTCCTTCCTCTTACAGTAATATTTGCTTCTGCTTAAGCGGAGATTTTATTCCTCCTTTTCGCTTCCCTTAATCTCAGCAGTTTCTTGCAGTTTCTCTTCAGTCAGTTTTCCTGACTGACTTTTCACTCTGTATAAATCATTGACATTCCTGAAAATATTATACTTTGCAGACAGGCAATCCGCTGTCAGTATCAAAGGCACAGACGAGCTGACACTGCTTGTGAGCAGAAAATACAATTTGATCTTACGCAAATAACAATAACTCTGTTGTTTACTTTTGTCAATGGTTTATAGTAAATATTTATTTACTTTTAATAATTATTGATTTATCATCGCTTATATGATATGATTCGATTAGAAACATTAAATCCCGCTTCCCTAAAACATCGCAGGAGCGTTTGGTTCCTGTATATCAGACACCGGGCATCTGACTTCTGCAATACCGATATATAAATCTTTCCGCAGAGGTTTCACCTGATATGGCCTTATTCATAATATAGCTTCATTCATAATATGGCCTCATCCATTTTAAGAACTTCATCTGAGGAAATTTACAATGCACTTGATTGATGCCCGGTTCTGAGAAAACATTAAAATATATAAAAAAGGAGCAATTACATGATGAGTACTGATATAAACACGGCCGGCAAACACTTTCTGCAGTTTGCCATCGCCTTTCTAAGCCTGACCAAGTGCCAGTACCAGCAGGCGAATGATGTGAAAGTAAATTCATTAGGCTTTTTCACTTTAGTTGCACTGGAAAACTGGGCAGATGAAAATTATACGATGTCTGATCTCGCTGACAAGCTGCAGATCGCCAAACAGCAGCTGTCCAGGCTCATTAATGATTTGGAGGCCAAGGAGCTGGTGGAGCGTATCCACGACACCGCAAACAGGCGAAGAGTATATATACGGATCTCCAGACATGGCCTTGAAATGATGGATGAACTGAAGCAGTCCATGCTTAAAAGCACCACAGCGGCACTGTCAGCATACAGTGAAGACGAGCTGGAAGAGCTGGATCACTGCCTGTGCCGCCTGACGAAATTAATGGAAAAATTTAATGCGGACGGCTGCTAGTCCGCTGATTTCTTTTTATTCCCAGAGTGTCTGCTGATTGTTCCTAAAACAGCAGGCACTTTCATTTTTTAAAATTTTCTGTACTCTAAAAGCGACCCCCGGTATACATTTGAAACTTCTCATTTTTCTCTTACAGCCCTTCCTGTGGGCTCTCTATGCCAACCTTCTATAATTTCCCTTATCCGAAGTATAATAGCCACGTAATGCAGTTAGGAATTTCGAAAAAAATGATTTCAAGAAGAAAAAAGGAGAGTGCATTCATTATGAGAAAGCAGACTAAATTAGTTGCAGTTCTTTCTGCAGCAGCTTTACTCGCTGTAGGCGCTTCCATGACATCTTTCGCAGGTTGGGAGAAGGATGAGGATGGTATCTGGCACTACTATGACAGCGATGATGAGATGGTAACAGACGAGTGGAGAAAAGACGGCTCCAAGTGGTTCTATCTCGATGAGGATGGAAACATGCTGACAGATTCCTGGGTAGACGATGAGTACTACGTAGGTTCTGACGGCGCTATGTTAAAGAATCAGTGGGTTAAGACAACAGCTGATGAGGATGTAGATGATCCAGAGGATGACGGTGATCACTGGTACTACTTCTCTTCCAATGGTAAGAAGGTAGAGGAAGATTCCAAGAAGATCAACGGCAAGACCTACTACTTCAACGAAGACGGTGAGATGAGATACGGCTGGCATCAGGATGGTGAAGACGTATTCTACCTTGGCGGCGAGGACGAAGGATGGAGAGCAGAGAGCCAGTGGTTATGGCTTGCATTACCAGATGAGGATGAGGTTGACAGAAACGGTGTTGACTTCGACTCTGACGAGTGTGAAGACTGTGATGAAGAAGGTTGGTACTACTTCGGATCCAATGGTAAAATGTACCAGAAGGCAGACAAGAAGAAAGTAAACGGAAAATATTATTTCTTCAATGAGCATGGTCAGATGGTATACGAATGGATCAATAACCAGAAGTATGTTGTAAGTAAGAACACAACACCATCTGGCGCAGAGTTAGAGACTAATGCATCTGCAAGCAATGCATTAGATGGAAATGCTGTAGCTGACGGTGAGGAAGGCGCTGGATATATCTACAACATGCAGTATTCTAATGTTGTAGAAGATGGTTCCAGAGCAAACGGTTGGTATGAAATCGACGGTTCCTCTGACACAGGTACAGATGGAGATACAGATTGGTACTACTTCGATGATGGAGAGCCAGAGAGAGCAGATTCTAGCAGAGATCTTTTAGATATTGCAGATGGAGATGGAGCTCCTGTTTACAGAGCAAAAATCAAAATTGACGGAAAATACTTCTGCTTCAACGAGATGGGTCAGATGCAGACAGGGCTTCAGTACATTCCAAAGGACAAGGCATTCTACTACTTTGACGACAACGGCTATATGCAGACAGGTAAAGAGAGCAATGTAGAGGATGACGATGACTCCTTCAATTACTACTTTATCACCAAGAATGGCAAGAACGGCCAGGGACAGAAGGGCGAGAAGGATGGTTACTTATACTTCGAAGGAAAACGCATCGAGGCAGATGATGACTACAGAGTTGTTTACTACGAAGGTGCTTACTATCTTGTAAATAATAAGGGCAAAATCCAGGACTCCAAGTCTAAGAAATATGATGTGGAGAATGGAAATGGTCTTACAGATGTACAGTTCACCTTCAGTGGAAATAAGATTACCGGCATTGTAGAAATTGATGGAGAAAAGGCTACAGATGAGGATTGGGCTGACTTAAGAGAAGCAGCAACTATCCCTTACGTTTCCTTATATGATGGATACTTTACATACGAGATTGAGACGGAGGGAAGCGGAAATAGCGCAGACATTCCAGGAACTGGTCTTAAGTGGTTTACAGCAGACAAGGCTCCAAGCTGGGTAGATTAATATCTGGGTAGCCTATTTCAGGTAAACGATTGATTAATTAAAAAAGGCGCTGGCAGACAGATTTGATTATTCTTCTGTCGGCGCGGTAGTGTAAAAAAGTTTGTGTCTTTGGAAGAAAATGACTCCTTTTTGGTAAGAATTA